>NZ_JABUQZ010000001.1:3663296-3979120 GCF_013342145.1 Haloterrigena gelatinilytica
TCGTCGTCCTCGTCGACGTCGATGGCGACGTCCTCGAGGGCCTCGGTGGCCTCCTCGGCGGCCTGTCGGTACCCCTGGGCGAGGGTGGTCGCGTGGATGTCCTGGTCGAGGAGCTCCTCGGCCTGGCTGAGGAGTTCGCCGGCGATGACGACGGCGCTCGTGGTGCCGTCGCCGACCTCGTCCTCCTGGGTCTCGGCGACTTCGACGATCATGTCGGCCGCCGGGTGGTCGATCTCCATCTCCGACAGCAGGGTGACACCGTCGTTCGTGACGATGACGTTGCCCGTCGAGTCGACGAGCATCTTGTCCATCCCCTTCGGACCCAGCGTGGTCCGTACGGACTCGGCGACGGCTTTCCCGGCCTGAATGTTCATCGACTGCGCGTCTTTTCCGGAGGTCCGCTGGCTGTCCTCCGAGAGAACGATAAGGGGCTGGTTACCCATCTGCTGAGCCATAGTCAAGGGAACGATTGATTGTTATTCTATATAAGCTTTTTGTTTGTTGGTCGGGCGATCCCCGTTCCGTACGGGGGTTTCTCACACCCCGTCGATCTCGAATCGGGCGCCGCCGGAATCGCTGTCGGTCACGGAGATGCTCCAGCGGTGGGCGTCGACGATCTCGCGAACGATGTGCAGTCCGAAGCCGGTTCCGTCGTCGCTGTCGGTGTACCCTCGCTCGAAGATCCGGGACCGCTCGGGGACCGGGATGCCGGGACCGTCGTCGGCGACGAAGAACCCGTTTCCTTCCGCGAGCGTTCCGACGGTGACGACGAGTTCGTCGTCGGTCTCGCCGGGTTCGCTGTCGTCGGTCGACGGTTGACCGCCCGTCGAGCCGTGCTCGACACTGTCGTCGGCCGCAGGCCGACTGCTCGTGGAACCGTGTTCCACGCTGTCCTCCTGAGCCTGCGAAGGAGGGGTTGTCGAGCCGTGCTCGACACTGTCGTCGGCCGCAGGCCGACTGCTCGTGGAACCGTGTTCCACGCTGTTTCGAAACAGGTTCTCGAACAGCTGTCGGAGCCGGTCCGGATCGGCGTCGAACGTCGTCGAGTCCGCGACGTTGAGCGTCGCGTTCGGCGTTTCGACGGTTCTCCAGGCCCGTCGCGCGATCAACTCGAGATCGACGGGCTCGGCGTCGTCGATCCCCTGTCCCTGTCGGGCCAGCGTCAGCGTGTGTTCGATGATCCGATCGATGCGCTCGTGGGCGTCTTCGACCTCCCGGACGTACTCCTCGTCGCCGGTCTCGACGGCCAGATCGAGGTAGCCCTCCGCGACGGACAGCGGGTTCCGCAGGTCGTGGGAGACGATGTTCGCGAAGTCCTGGAGGTCCTCGTTCTTCCCCTTGAGTTCGGCGCGGTCGTCCTCGAGCGCCCGGATTCGGCGGCGGCGCTCGATCGCGCCGATGGCCGCCGTCGCGATCGGTCGGAACGTCCGGACGTCGATCTCGTCTACCGCGTCGGCGTCGAGACCGCCGAGGCGGACGATTCCCAGCGTCTCGGACGGGACGACGAGCTCGGTCGACGCCGCGGCGGTCGGGTCGTCGGATCGGAACGCCGACCACCGCGGATCTCCCCCTTCGGCGATCGGTTCGATCTCGAAGCGGGCGTCGGCCGCGGGCGTGACGATCTCGGGTACGAGCTCCGATCGGAGACCGTCGTACCGGTAGACGGCGACCGCGGTCGTCCCGAAGAATTCGTCCGCGACGTCGGTCACCGGCTCCGTGATCCCGTCGATCGTTTCCGACTTGACCAACGAACGGACGGCCGCGTCGACGAGTTCGAACCGGGACCGATCGGTCCCATCGTCGTCACCGTCGTCCCTCTCCGCCGGCGGCCCCTCGACGTCGAGCGCCTCGACCCACTGCTCGACGGCGTCGCTCGAGAGTCCGGTAAGTGCGGCGATCTCCGCCGTCGAACGGCCCCGGTTCGACGCCAGCGCCACCAGCAACCCCTCGCGGGTCGCCGGCGACTCGTCGGCCAGTACGGCCTCGACGGCGTCGATGTCCGACAGCGGATCGAGATCGGACATTGCATTGCAGATAGTAACGAACCGGCATAGTCATTGTGGGGGTGGCGATGGGCGCCCGCGGCCGGTCGCGTGCGGCTTTCGCCGGCGCTTCGCTCGTCGCCGACTCGCGGCGACGGAGACGTCTCTGCCGTTGTGACGGACAGTACGTTTATGTGAGTGTACTTCCATCCTTGCCTTAGCATCGATGAGTGAGATTCTCGCCGGAGTCGGCCACGCGACCGACGACGACTCGACGGCGGCCGGCCGCCGCGCAGCCCGCGCCGCACGAGACGACCTCGGCGGCGAGGAACGGATCGCGTACGCGTTCGGCTCGAGCGAGTACGATCAGGCCGCGTTACTCGGCGGTATCGAGGCCCAACTCGACTGTCCGGTCGTCGGCTGTTCGACGGCCGGCGAAATCGCCCACGCGCAGTCGTACACCGAAAGCGTCGTCGTGCTCGCGCTCGCGGGCGACGGTATTCGCCCCGGCGTCGGGTCCGCACCGGAGTTCGCCGAGTTCTCGAGAAAGGCGGGAATGGAAGCGGCCTCGGCGGCCGTGGACGACCTCGACGACGGCCCCGTCCCGACGTCGGTTTCGGCGTCCGAGTCGGGGCGGCGGCGGTGGTATCCGAAGCTGCTCGTGAACGCGTTCGGCCCGGGCCTGACCGGCAGCAAGGAGTGGGCCCTGATCGGCGTCCAGGACGCGCTGGGCTGGGCGCACGTCGCCGGCGGGTTCGCCGGGGACGACTGGAAGCTCGATTCGACGTGGGTCTACCGGGACGGCGAACCGGTCGAGGACTCGATGGCCGTCGCCGCGATGGACGTCGACGTCAAGACCGGCATCGGCGTCGCCAACGGCCTGCGCGAGACCGAGCACACGTTCATCGTGACGAGCGCCGAGGACAACCGCCTCTACGAACTCGACGACAAACCCGCACTGGAGGCCTACCGCGACCGCTACGGCGACCGGGTAACCCAGGAACACTTCCTGATGACCCATCCCCTCGGCGCGGACGACGACGGCGAGGAGACCCACATCGCGATGATGACCGACGTCGACGAGGAAACGGGATCGATGATCGTCGGCGAGAAACCGCTCGAGGAGGGTCAGGAACTGACGGTCATGGATACGTCGGCCGACGCGGTCCTCGACGGCGTCGAGACCGCCGTCGATCGGGCGCTGACGGCCGCCGGCGGGCCGGACGATATCGCGGCCGTGCTGGTGTTCGACTGCAACTGCCGCTGGTACCACCTGTCGAACGAGGAGACGCGAAACGCCGAACTCGACATCGTCAGGGAGCGCGTCGGCCCGAACGTTCCCGTCGCCGGCTTCTACAGCTACGGGGAGATCGCGACGCCGAACCCGCTGTGGAACGACGATCCGCGGTCGCTCATGCGTCAGGACGTCCACCACCAGAGCATCGCCATCGAGGTTATCACCAATGAATCACTGTAACCCCGCGTCCGCCGCGACGGGCGAGAGCGCCTAACCCATGTCCATGACGGACGAAACCCCCGGCTACACCGTACTGATTCAGGCCGCGATCGACCGGGAGAAGGACATTCTGGGGCCGGCGGACGCGATCGAGTGCGCCGACTCCGTCGACGGACTCGTCGTCGACGGCGACGGGACCGTCGTCGACGTCGAACGCGACGGCCGGGCGGTCCTCGGGGACCTCGTCGGCGCGTACGTGGCGACGGCCGGCGACGTGGCCGCGTTCCTCATCGCCCGTCGCCTCGAGAACATGTGCGACCGCGAGGAGGTCGACCTGCCGGAGAACCTCGCGAAACACATGTGACTCGCGAGGAGACTCGTTCCGTTCTATTCGGCGGCGAAAGAGACCGTCCGTAGAGCCGGTCGATGAACTCGAGACTTCGAAATTAGGACTGGCCGCCCGGGAACCGGTGGTACTCCATCCCCTGGTGTTTCATCTCGTTGTGTTTCTCCTCGAGGAAGGAGTACACCGCGCCGTGGGGCGCGCCGTCGAGGAGCATCTCGGCGGCGCTGCGGACGGCGTCGACCTGTTCGGGCGTCCCGATGATGCCGAGCGTCGAGCCGTAGATGACGACGTCGGCGCCGGTGAGCTCCTCCATGAGTTCGCGGGTCCGACCGCCTTCGCCGATGAGTCGGCCCTTCTTGCGTTTCATGTCGTTCTTGTTGCGGGCGGCGGCGTCGATGTCGACGACGTCGAACAGCATCATGTCGTCCTCGAGCAGGCGCAGCGCCGCGTCGGGCGCGAAGCCGCGGCCGACGGCGCGGACGATCTCGGGGCCCTTGAGCCCGCGGACGGGATCGCCGACGGTCTCGACGGCGACGGAGCCGTTCTCCGAATCGATGTCGAGTCGCACCTCCGCTTCCGCTTCGATCTCGCGCATCGTCTCGCCGCCCTCGCCGATGAGGACGCCGATGCGGTCCTGCGGAATCTTCACGTGTTGCATACTGCCCGATACTGGCTGGGTGAGGTTAAGACCTTGGTCCGAGCGTTCAGGGTCTGCGGGGAGCGGTCCCACGACGCTCGGGGCGCCCCCTCGCGGCGGCCGCGGCGGGGGGAGGGGGAACCGATCTCGAGGGCCGCTCGAGTCCCGCTACCGTCGCCGGAAAATGGAGGTGCGACGTTGAAGAGTCGCTCCCGCGTAGGGCTCTCATGGCTTCCGATCCAGCGTACGAGGTCGCCGTCGAGAGCGACGAGGCGCTCGAGGGCCCCCTGCTCGTCGGCCTCTCGAACGCGGGGCTGGCGGGACTCACGGCCGTCGATTACCTCGTCTCGCACCTCGAGTTCGAGCAGGTCGGTCACGTCCGGGCCCGCGGACTGCCCGACATCACGCCGGTCGAGGACGGCGTCCCGCGACACCCGATGCGCGTGTACGCCGCCCCGCGGGCCGGCTACTGCGCGGTGCTCAGTGAACTGTTCGTCCCGGTGTGGGCGGCCGACGCGTTCGCCGACGGGCTGTTGGAGTGGCTCGATACCACCGAGATCGACGAGCTGGCCGTCTTGCACGGAATTCCGTACCCGCACGGTCCGGACGAGCACGACGTCTGCTACGTCGCCACCCCGGCGTACGGGGACCGGCGACTCGACGGTGCGGACGTGTCGCCGGCCAGCGGCGGCGTGCTCGACGGCGTCGCCGGCGAACTGACGGCCCGCAGTCTCGACGGGGACGCCCCGCCGCTCGGCGCGTACGTCACCCCGACGCACCCGCCCGGTCCGGACCTCGAGGCGGCGCTGCGGTATCTGGACCTCCTGCGAACGGTCTACGACCTCGAGATCGACGACGATCAGCTCCGCGAACGCGCCGCGGAGCTGCAGCGACACTACGCCGAACTCGCGGATCGCATGGCGACGCTGGAGGCCAACGAGGGCGCCGGAAGTCGGAGCTTTCCGGAGGATCGAATGTTCATGTGAGTCCCACTCGAGCGATTACGAACGTCCGGACGGGATCGCGGTGCCGACGAGTGTCGCGTTCCGATCCGCGACCGGACGCCTCCTCACTTCGGAATATCGCGGTCGGTGCAGAGATCGAGAAGCGCGCTGACGATGGCGGGCGGATCGCGATAGACGACGATCGAAGACTGTCGGTCGTACTCGACGAGGTTCACCTCGCGTAATTTCGGCAAGTGCGTGTGAATCAGTTCGGTCTCGATTCGATCGATCAGGTTCTCGGAGTCGATCTCGGCCCGATACGCGCGCTCCCACGCCGCGATCTGTCGGGCGATGGCTCCGAGCGATACACACTGTTCCTCTCGTAGATGGTGGAGCACGCACCGCCGCCGGTAGTTCGCGAAGACGGCGAAGAAATCGTCGAGGCACGGCCCCGTTCCGGATCCGTCGACGGGTGGTAGATCGTCACACATTGCTAGTCCTTATTACCGGCATAGCCGAAAGAGTACAGAGGTCGATAATACTTTTTCGGCCAGCTACGGTGGTTCGGGGTCGTAATCATCTAATTCATCAATTTCTACTGGCTAATTATATGTTATTGGATTAATAAGGTTTCGGCCTCCGTTTTCGAGTCGAACCGAATCGAGCGGTCGCGGTGACGAGCGCGCGGTGGCCCAAGTCACTCGTCGACCGACCGGAACCGGACCGACTCCGAACGGGTGTCGACGATCGCGACCGTGCGATCCTCGTCTGCCGCCAGCACGTGCGCACCGGGGTTGAGGACCGTCGTTCGGCCCTCCTCGGACAGTTCGCGCTCGTGGTGGTGGCCGTAACAGACGAAATCGAACGTCTCGCCGGCCGCGATCGCCTCGACCTCCTCGAGACTCTCCCCGTGGAGGACGGCGACAGAGAGCCCGTCGAACTCGAGGCCGGCGAACCGGCCGTGGAGTTCGCTCTCGCCGCCCAATGCGTCGAACGCGGCCTGCAAGTTGGCGACGTCGCCGTCGTTGTTCCCCAGGACGCCGTGGAGTTCGAACGCCTCGAAGTAGTCGACCATCAGCGGCGCGACGAAGTCGCCACAGTGAATGACGATCTCGACGCCTTCCTCGGCGAAGATTTCGGTCGCTCGCTCGATGGCCGCGACGTTGTCGTGGGTGTCGGCAACGATCCCGATGTTCATACGGGAGTACGCGCGGGCGAGCCACTAATTCGTTGAGGAGTCGTCGCTCGTAGCCGACCCGTCTTCGCCACGGCGTCGCTCGTACAGCGATTGTTAGAATTAATATGTTCTGTCTCTGTCACCATCTAGTATGGTGATGGTCCCTGGTTGGTCGGGCCGCAGCGTCCGAATCGCCTGGATCGAAGTGACGTGTGCACGGCGGAAACGCGGCCGTCCGCGAAGCCTTCGTCTCGTTCTCGGCATTGCACTGATCGCGCTCTCGATCGTCAGTGGCATCGGTGCGTACGGTCTCGGGGCAGCAGTTTCCCGGGACCTGTTCGCGTTCCCGCTCGAGACCGTGCGGACGGGAGCGACCGTCGGATTGCTCTCCGCGATCGTCGTCTTCGCACAGGCGACGTCGCGGCAACTCGAACGCGCCGAAACCGACCTGTTGCTGACGACGGTTACCACCCGCGAGTTCGTGGTCGGGATCGCCCTCGCCGTCTATAGCCGAGTGGCGCTGCCGTGGCTCCTCCCCGTCTGCAGCGGGGCCGTCGGGTTCGCCGCCGGCGTTCGGTCCCCGTCGACTGCCGTGGCCATCGCCGTCGCGGTCGGCGGTGGCGTCACGCTCGCGGCGGTGATCGGTACCGTGGTCGTCTTCGCTTGGAGTCTCGTTCCCGCGCGCGTTACTGCCGTCCTTCGGCAGGGATCCGTCCTGCGGTACGCGTTGATCGGCGTGATATGGCTGATCGGGTCCGTCGTCGTCATCGTGCTCCCGCTCGATCGGGTGACGGAGCTCGCTCGCCGAGCGCCGAGCGCGTGGCTCGTCGATCTGGGGCTGATCGCCGTCCCGGAAATCGACACCGTCTCACGTCGCGGCCTCGGTGCGCTGGTGGTACTCGCCGTCGGCATTCCAGGTGGCGTAATCGCTGCAGTCGCGATCGCCGATCGAGTCCTCGGCGAGGAAGCGGACGCTGCCGAACTGACGGCCGGATCGCGATCGCTCGTCGGTGACGGCCTCTCGAGGCGGCTGTTCGGACGCTACGTCTCGCGCCCCGCCCTGACCGTCGCCCGGAAGCGGTGGGTCCAGGAGTGGCGGGTGTCGGTGGCGTTCTTCGGAATGATCTGCTTCCCGTTGTTCGGTCTGACCGGAATCACTCTCTACACGAGCACGGTGAGGGACGTCCCGCCGCTCGCGCTGGTATCTATCGCGTTCGTCTGTGCGACCGGCGTCGGACAGGGGTTCGGAAGCGAGGTGCTCGGCGCCGAGTACCCCGTGTTACCGATGACGCTCACGTCAGTTTCCGGCCGGGAGTTCGTCCGAGGAACCATCCTCGCCGGCGTCGCCGCCGGTGCGCCGCCGACCGCGCTGCTCACGCTGGGCGCCGGACTGGTCGGCTCGATCGGCGTTCTCGAGGCCGTCCTGATCACCGCCGCGAGCGTCGCGTGGTGTTGCTGTAGCGTCGCCGTCGCGACGGCGCTCGGAATGGACGTCCGGTATCGGGACATCTACCCGATGCCGTATCCGTTCACCAGCGCGATGATCTACGGGGAGATCGGTCGCGCGTCGTTCATCCGACTCGGACTGATCGGGGTCGCGCTCGCCGCCGTCTGTCTGCCGGCGGCCGTCGCGTCCGTCCCGCTGGTCACCGAGACGGTGACGGCGGTGCTCGGCGTTCCGGCACCGCTCGTTCGAAGCGCCGCCGTCCTCCTGACGATCGGTATCGCGCTGGCCGTCTCGAGGGCGGCCATCGACCGCGCCGTGGAGACGTACGCGGAGTACACGATCCGATGATCACGAGGACTCGAGAGCGGACTTACGGCTCGAGTCCCGTCGGCACGCCGGCCCGCTCGAGCGCCCGCCGCCGCTCTTCTGACGTCAGCCGATAGGGCTCCAATTCAGACTCGAGCGATCCCAGCTCCGCGCGCCGGCGCTGGTGGTCGGCGAGGAACTCGGTGATCCGGTCGATCGCGATCTCCTTCAACTCGCCGCTGAGCAGGTCGCCCGCCCGGTAGTCGGCGGCGATGCGCTCGAGGCGGTCGTCGTTCGGTTCGAAGAAGAACCGGAGGTACTGGAAGGGGACGTCGACGGTCGGATCGCCGCCCTTCTCGCGGTGGTCGGCGAGAGTCGCCCGACCGCCGGTATAGGCGTGGGTTCGAATCGTCTCGGCGACGGTCTCGGGGTCGTCCGTGAGTTCGATCGAGGGCGCGTCCCCGGAGGAACTCATCTTGCCGGGTCCCTCGAGGCTCGGGAGGAACCGCCCGAGCAGGGCGCCCGGTTTGTCGACCGGTAGCGCCTCCTTCGCGGCGACGTCGCGACAGACGCGGACGTGCGGATCCTGATCCACGGCGATGGGGACGAGCGTCGGCTGCCGGCCGGCGACGAGTTGCGGGAGCAGGAGGTGAGTCGCCTGCACGGCGGGGTAGAACTGCAGACCCACGGTGTCCTGCTCGCCGTAGACGGCCTCGACCGTCGCCGGCGTGAGGTGCTTCGCGAGTCGGACCGCGATCGGATAGACCACGTCCGCGTCGGCGGTGTCGACGACGATCCGCGTCCGGTCGGGATCGAAACCGACGGCGAGGATATCCCGCAGGTTCTCGCGGGCGTGCTCGCCGATCGATTCGAACGACTGGTCCCTGGCGAGGAACTTCTCGTCGTCCGAGAGCGGGATGTACACCGTCGCGCCCGTCGCTTTCTGAAAGCGCTTCGCGAGGGACAGCGGGAGGACGTGGCCCAGATGCATCGGTCCCGAGGGCCCGCGACCGGTGACGATCGCGTGCGGATCGCCGGCCGCGGCGGCCTCGAGGTAGCGGTCGACGCCCCGGCCCGCGTAGAACGTCCGCCGCCGGAGCAGCGGGTGGTCGGGGAAGCGTTCGATCTGCGCGTCGGTGAGCGGATCGGCGCCGAAGCGCTCGAGCAGTTTCTCGTAGTCGATCTCGCCGTCGACGGCGTAGGGCGTGACGGTGAACCCGTCGGCGGCCGCGGTCGCCTCGGCGGGTGAGTCGGCGTTCGTCTCGCTGTCGGTGCTGTTCGGCGTGTCGGATGGTGCTGGCATCGGATTCGTAGGTGCGACTGCGGCGGTCGGAACGCGATTCGAGAACCAGAGCGAAGGGAGCGCCCGCCGCCGCGGCCGCCGGGTTAGGCCGCGTCGCCCGCAGCGACGGAACTGTCCGCTCTCGAGGGGAGCTGCCAGCGCCAGTGCCACTCGAGAGCGGACGCCATTACCGATCCGTAGCCTGTCGGCGACTCTAACGGTTTCGGTTCTCGAGATCGGGCGTAACGGTCGTCTCTCGAGGCCCCTCCATCGACTATGGATGCCAATAGAGGGGCCTATCGTGTCTCCCCGAGACGCATCCCGCTACGTTTGCGTGTTGTTGTTTTAGTATAAATTTTCCGATAGGAATATCAGCGCTCCGCGAGAGGGTCCGCGTATGACCGACCGGACGACCGATATCGAACGGCGGCGACTGCTGGGGTACGCCGGTGCGACGGGCGTCACCGCGCTGGCGGGGTGCCTGTTCGGCGAGGAAACGACGGACGACGAGGGGAACGGTGACGAGAACGCCACCGATTCCGGCGACCCCGATTCCGAAGAAACGGAGCCGGAGGAGTCGACCGACGACGGGTCGACGACGACCGTCCGACTGCTCCATGATACGCACTTGCACGGATCGATGGGGTCGCCCGACGAGGCGCTCAACGTCGCGAACTACTTCGGGCTGATGTGCGATCTCGCCGCCGACGCGCCCGACGGAAACGCGCTCGTCGTCGGGAACGGCGACGATCTGCACACGTCCGTCGAGTCCTCGGTCTTCGACGGCGGCCACATCGTCTCGCTGTTCAACGCGGCCCCCCTCGAGTACGACACGTACGGCAACCACGAGTTCGACAACGGCCCGGCGAGCCTCCGCGAGAACGTCGCCGACAGCGAGTTCACGTGGGTGAGCGCCAACGTCCGCGACGAGCGCACCGGCGACGTCTTCGCCGCCGAGGAGGGCGCTCGGCGCTACGCCGTCGAGGAGATCGAGGGCGTCCGGTTCGGAATCACCGGACTCGCGCCGGTGGACACGCCCGAGGTCACCTCCGTCGGCGACCACGTCGAGGTGCTCGAGCCGGAGACCGCGGCCGCGGACGTCGTCGGCGAACTCCGCGACGAGGGCGCGGACGTGGTCGTCCTGCTCTCGCACCTCGCCAGTCCCGTCGCCGCGGATCTGGTCGCGGCCGTCGACGGCATCGACGTCGCCGTCGGCGACCACGCCGCCGTCGTGCGCGACGAGCCGATGTCGGTGAACGACACCGTCGTCTCCCTCGTCGGCGACGAGTTCGACTACGTCGGCCGCCTCGATCTCGAGGTCGGGAGCGACGGACTCGTCGATCACTCGTTCCGACGCTTCGACCTCGCCGAACTGGTCGAGAACGGCGACGTCACGCCCCACGAGGAGGTCCAATCGCTGCTCGAGAGCTACGAGGCCGACCTCGAGGCGGAACTCGACGTCGTCATCGGGGAGACGACCGAGCCCCTGGACGTGCGGACCGAAACGGTCCGCAGGGAGGAGTCGAACTTCGGGAACTGGCTGACCGACGTCGTGCGCGCGGACCTCGAGGCCGACGTCGCCCTCCAGAACGGCGGCGGCATCCGCAGCGACGAGCTGTACGCGGCCGGCGGCGTCACCAGACGGACGATCGTCGATATTCTCCCGTTCCCCAATCGGACGGTGAAACTCGAGGTCTCGGGCGCGACGCTTCGCGAGGCGATCGAACTCGGCGTGAGTGCGGTCGCGGAGGGCCACGGTCGGTTCCCGCAGGTCAGCGGGATGGCCTACGCCTACGATCCGGACGCCCCCGCGGGCGAGCGCGTCGAAGAGATCACGGTCGGCGGCGAGCCCCTCGAGACCGACGCGACGTACGAACTCGCGACGAACGACTTCGTCGCGGGCGGCGGCGACGGCTACGAGATGTTCGCGGACGGCGACGTGCTCGTCCCAGCCGACGAGGGGACGCTGCTCTCGGCGCTCGCGATCGAGGCCGTCCAGGAGGCCGAGGTCATCGGACCCGAAACGGAGGGACGGATCGAGGTCGTCTGAGGCCGGGTTCGACTGCGCTCGGAGACGGTAGCCCGGCTCTTAGTCCCGCGACGGATCCGGCTCCGGACTCGTGACGAACTCGAGGAGGTCGTCTTCGGTAACGTCCATCCCCTGCCGCGAGAAGAACCCGGCGACGTTCCGGCAGTCCCGCTCTAAGAACTCCCGGCTGTTGGGGTGGTGGACCGTGACGGCCTGGCCGAGGTCGATGAAGACGAGCTGGCCCTCGTCCTGGTCGAAGACGACGTTGTACTCGCTGAGATCGCCGTGTATCAGCCCCGCCGAGTAGAGGCGGCGCATATACTCGCGCATGACCTCGTAGGCGGTCTGGGGGTTCTCGATGTGGACCTCGCCGAGGCGTTTCGCGCGGCCGTCGTCGGTGCCGATGTACTCCATGACCAACACGTTGCGCTCGGTGGCGATCGGTTCGGGCACGCGGACGCCGGCCGCCTTCGCCCGCTCCAAGTTCGCCAGTTCCTTTTTCGTCCACGCGAGGACGACGTCCTTCTTCTTGCCGCCCAACCCCTCGAAGCGCGGGTCGCCCTCGAGGTAGTCGCGCATCTGCCGGAAGTTCGAGGCGTTGATCCGGTAGATCTTGACCGCGACCTCGCGGTCGTCGCCCAGCGCGTGGTAGACGTTGGCCTCCTTGCCCGTCGACAGCGGCCCGCCGAAGGCCTCGACGTGGCCGTCCTGGACGAGTTTGTACAGCGCAGCGAGGGTCGCGTCGTCGAACACCGACTGCTCGACCTTGAACTGGTCGGCGTCCTTGATGCGCTCCTCGAACTGCTCGAACTCCCGGTCGCGCTTGCGAGCGATCCGGTCGGCCTCGGTGTCCGAGACGTCGATCTCTTCCCACTCGTCGCCCGGCGTCTCGACCTCCTCGAGGTCGACCAGCCCGTATTCCGTTCCCTCTCCCATCTACTCGGTCGTAGGCGCCCCGACGGGTAAAGTACTGGGTCTGGTCGCCGGTCCGTTCCGGCCGCTGCGATGTCGGGTGTCGACGGCGAACGGGGAACGGCGATCTATTTGTATCCGCTGTCGAAAAAACGCGTGCGACCTGCTCATGGCACTGGACTTCACACCGAAGACCTACGACGAAATCCCCGCGGACAAGCGGCCGTCCCTGGGGGAAGCGCTCGTCCCTATCGCGGGAATGATCCTGTTCCTCTCGCTCGGGATGATCTGGCTCGAGATGGACCCGCAGATGCCGCTGTTGTGGGGAATCGCATTCGCGGGACTGTTCGGCCGGTACTACTTCGGCTACGCCTGGAGCGGCCTCTACGACGGGATCGGTCGCAGTATTCTGACCGGCCTGCAGGCCATCCTCATCCTGTTCGTCATCTACATGCTCATCTCGGCGTGGATCGACTCCGGAACGATCCCCACGCTCATGTACTACGGGCTGGAGTTCCTCTCGCCGGCGATCTTCCTCCCCTTCACCGTCGTCCTCTCGGCGGTCGTCGCCTTCGCGATCGGCTCGTCGTGGACGACGGCCGGGACGCTCGGCGTCGCGATGATCGGGATCGGCTCCGGGCTCGGGATTCCGGAGGCGATGACGGCCGGCGCCGTCCTGTCGGGGGCCTACACCGGCGACAAGAACTCGCCGCTCTCTGACACCACGAACCTCGCCGCCGCGGTGACGAACACGGAGCTGATGGACCACATCCGGGCGATGCGCCCCGGCACTGCGATCTCGTTCGCGATCTCGCTGCTCCTGTTCGTCGTGTTGGGCCTGAGCGCGAGCGGGACGATCCCCGTCGATCGGATCGCCGAGATCCAGGGCGGCCTCGAGAGCAGTTACGCGATCTCGCCGCTGACGTTCGTTCCGCTGGTCATCACGTTCGCGCTCGCCTTCTACGGCTTCCCCGCGCTGCCGTCGCTCGGCGCCGGGATCTTCGCCGGCGTCGCGGTCAGCACCGCGGTGCAGGGCGTCGGCTTCGCCGCCGCCTGGGAGACCGTCCACTTCGGGACCGGCCCCGAAACGGGCGTCGACCTCACGGACGAACTGCTCGCGAGCGGCGGCCTCGAGGGCTCCGTGTGGGTCGTTTCGATCGTCGTGGCCGCGCTGGCGCTGGGCGGTATCCTGCAGGAGACCGGCGTGCTGGCGGCGATCGCGTACCACATCGGCCGGGCCGTCAGCAGCGTCGCGGGCCTGACGGCCGGCACGGCCGCGGGCACGATCGCGATGAACTTCCTCGCCGCGGAACAGTACATGGCGATCGTCGTCCCCGGGATGACGCTGCAGAACCTGTACGACGAGTACGACCTCGAGAGCCGGAACCTCTCGCGGGCGGTCGAGGCGTCCGGGACGACGACGTCGGCGTTCGTGCCCTGGGGCTCCGGCGGGGTCTTCATGGCCTCGGCGCTCGGCGTGCCGGTGATCGAGTACGCCCCGTACTACTTCTTCGGCATCCTCTCGCCGCTGATTCTGATCCTGATGGGCGCGACCGGCTGGCGGATCTTCTACACGGACGACCCCGAACGTGAATCGCCGGCGGAAGCCGACGCGCCGGCGCCCTCCGTCGAATAGCGTCGTCGTCGTTGGGTCTCGTCCACCGTTTCGAAGCCGGGCCGTGGCTGGCGCTGACGACACCTCGAACCGCGGGCGGTACTGACGACGACTCGAGTGAGACCGATCGCACCCACGCGCGGACTTTTTCTCGTCGGCCGCCGTACCGTCGGTCATGGTCGAACTGCACGCGAAACGCGTACCGACGGAACGGGGACGATGACGAGCCACGACGTGACCCTCGAGTGGACCGACGGCTCGACGCAGACGATCGCGGTCGACGAGAACGAGTCGGTCCTCGACGTGGCCCAGCGGGCCGGCGCCCGGCTGCCCTACGACTGTCGGGAGGGGACCTGTATCACCTGCGTCGGTCGATTGCTCGCCCTCGAGGGCGAGGAGGGCGCCGACGAGTCGGCCGAGGACGGGACGGAACGGCCGCCCCACGCCGCGGACGCGTTCACGTATCGGCGGGCGCCGGCGGCGCTGACCGACGAGGAGCAGGCGGACGGCTACGTCCTGCTCTGTATCGCGCACCCGCAGTCGGACTGTCGAATCGAAGTCGGACCGCGAGTGCACGCCGAGGTCGGCGACAGTCCCTGGGCGTAACGCCGCTCTCGCCACCCCTATGTCTCTCCCCCCGACCAGACTTATCTCCGTGCTCGTAGTCGGAAGGAATATGAGCGATGCTAACACACCCAGTGACGTCGAACCGGAGCACGATCACGACCACCACGACCACGAGGGCCCCGGCTACGCGACGCCCCAGGCCGCCATCGAGGAGGGCGACCGAGAGAAGCTGGCCTACGTGATGAGCCTCTACGTCGGCACGGACGTCGACGCGCCGGATTTCGTCGCGGTCGTCGACCTCGATCCCGACTCCGACACGTACTGCGAGATCGTCGACCGGATCGAACTCCCCAACCGCGGCGACGAACTCCATCACTTCGGGTGGAACGCCTGTTCCTCGTCGTGTCACATGGAGGGCCTCGAGCGGCGACACCTGATCGTTCCCGGCCAGCGATCCTCGCGGATCCACGTGATCGACGCGAAGGATCGACACAACCCGGAACTCGAGACGGTGATCGAACCCGAGGAGGTCTTCGAGTACGACCTCTCGGCACCCCACACCGTCCACTGCATCCCGGACGGGGAGATCCTGATCAGCATGCTCGGGGACGCCGACGGCGAGTTGCCGGGGGGGTTCCTCGAACTGAACGACGACTTCGAGATCGAGGGCCGGTGGGAGCCGCCGGGCGAGATCGAGATGAACTACGACTACTGGTACCAGCCCCGCCAGAACGTGATGGTCTCGAGCGAGTGGGCCGCTCCGAAGACGTACTACCCGGGGTTCGACCTCGAGGACGTCGAGGCCGGCAACTACGGCCAGCGGCTCCACTTCTGGGACTGGGAGGACGGCACCGTCGAGCAGACCATCGACCTCGGCGAGGAGGGGCTGATCCCGCTCGAGGTGCGATTCCTCCACACCCCCGAGTCGACCCACGGGTTCGTCGGGGCCGCGCTGTCGTCGAATATTTTCCACTTCTGGCGCGACGGTGAGTCCGGCGAGTACCGCGCCGAGAAGGTCATCGACTTCGAGAGCCGGGAGCACGACGACTGGGACATGCCGGTCCCCGCGCTCCCGACGGACATCCTGATCTCGATGGACGACCGCTACCTGTTCGGTTCGAACTGGCTCCACGGCGAGGTCTGGATGTACGACATCTCCGATCCGTCGAACCCGCGGCGGGCCGACTCGCTCTCGGTCGGGGGCACCTTCGGCGAGGTGCAGGAGGTCCAGGGCCGCGAACTGTCCGCGGGGCCGCAGATGATCCAGCTCTCGCTGGACGGCGAACGGCTCTACTGGACCACCTCGCTGTTCTCCTCGTGGGACGAGCAGTTCTACCCAGAGGAGGGCGAGCGCGGCTCGGTGATGCTGAAGGCTGACGTCGACCCCCGAAAGGGCACGATTGAACTCGATGAGGACTTCCTCGTCGACTGGGGCGAGTGCCCTGAGGGTCCAGCCCGCGCCCACGAGATCCGCTGGCCCGACGGCGACTGTACCAGCGACGTCTGGCAGTGACCGGATGGCGAAACAGCACCACGACGTGACCCTCGAGTGGCCCGACGCCGACCGCGAGACGCGAACCGTCGCGGTCGACGAGGACGAGACGGTCCTCGAGGCCGCCGAGCGCGCCGACATCGCCCTTCCCTTCGGCTGTCGCACCGGCGCCTGCGGGACCTGTACGGGGCGGCTGCTCGAGGCCGACGGAGCAGAGTCAGCGGCCGGCGACGACGAACGCGGTACGATCGACGTCACCGACGCGTTCTCGTACCGTCGCTCGCCGCGAGCGCTGAAGGACCGACATCGGGCCGACGGTTACGTGCTTCTCTGCATCGCTTCGCCGCGAGTCGGCTGCCGGCTCGCCGTCGGCGCGAGCGTCCACACCGAACTGGTGGACAACCCGTGGAAGTGACCGATTCGGACGAACCGGTCGCGTCTCGAGCGGAGATCCCGCATTCGAGCGGCAGTCAGTAACGTTAACGGGCGCGGGCGGCAACCCTCGAGCAATGTCTGTCGCCGACGAGGACGCGGAGAACCCGTACCTCCGGGATCCGCCGACCGACTTCGCGCCGGTCGCGGAGCTCTCGGAGGACGAGGCCCGCGAACAGGTCGAACTGCTCCGGGAGGCCGTCCGCGAACACGACCGCCGGTACTACGTCGAGAGCGAACCGCTGATCGCCGACCGGACCTACGACGCCTTGTTCGCCCGCCTGCGGGACCTCGAGGACGCCTTCGGGCTCGAACATCCCGACAGCCCCACGCGCAGCGTCGGCGGCGAACCGCTCGAGGAGTTCGAGACGGTCGAGCACGTCGCGCCGATGCTCTCGATCGACCAGAGCGGCGAGGAGGCGGACGTCCGGGAGTTCGCGGATCGAGTACAGCGAGAGGTCGGTGACGTCGACTACGTCTGTGAACCCAAGTTCGACGGCGTCTCGATGGAGTTCGTCTACGAGGACGGCCGCCTCGAGCGCGCGGCGACCCGCGGGGACGGCCGCGAGGGCGACGACGTGACGCGCAACGCGCGCACGATCGGCTCCGTTCCCCAGAAGCTCCACGGCGACTACCCCGACTTCCTCGCCGTTCGGGGCGAGGTCTACATGCCCAAGGACGCCTTTCAGAAGCACAACCGCGAGCGCATCGAGCGCGGCGAGGAGCCCTTTGCCAACCCGCGCAACGCCACCGCGGGGACGATCCGCCAGCTCGACCCGTCGATCGTCGCCGACCGTCCCCTCGAGGTGTTCTTCTTCGACGTGCTCGAGGCCTCGGACCTCGAAGACTCCCACAGCGCCGAACTCGAACGCTTTCCCGACTGGGGGCTGCGGGTTACCGAACACGTCGAACTCGCGGCCGACATCGACGAGGCGATCGACTACCGCGAGCGGATGCTCGAGGCCCGCGACGACCTGAACTACGAGATCGACGGCACCGTCATCAAGGTCGACGACCGCGAGGCTCGCGAGGAGTTGGGCCGGACGGCCCGTCACGACCGCTACGCGTTCGCCTACAAGTTCCCCGCCCGCGCGGAGGTGACGCCGATCGTCGACGTGGCGGTTCAGGTCGGTCGCACGGGTCGGCTGACGCCGGTCGCCCTCCTGGAACCGGTCGACGTCGGCGGCGTGACCGTCTCGCGAGCGAGTCTGCACAACCCCGAGGAGATCGCCGAGAAGAACGTCGGGATCGGCGACACGGTCCGCGTCCAGCGGGCCGGCGACGTCATCCCCTACGTCGAGGAGGTCGTCGAGAAGGACGGCGAGGGCCACTACGAGCTGCCCGACCACTGTCCCGTCTGCGACAGCGCCGTCGAGCGGGACGGCCCGATGGCCTTCTGTACCGGCGGCCTCGCCTGTGACGCCCAGCTCCGGCGGTCGATCGAGTACTACGCCGGCGACGACGGCCTCGATCTCGAGGGGCTCGGCGAGAAGAGCGTCCGCCAACTGGTCGACGCCGCCCTCCTCGAGTCCGTCGCGGACCTCTACGAACTCGACCGCGAGGACCTCACGGCCCTCGAGGGCTGGGGCGAGACCAGCGCCGAGAACGTCCTCGCCGAAATCGAGGCCAGCCGCGAGCCGCCGCTCGCGGACTTCCTCTCGGCGCTGGGCATCCCCCACGTCGGCCCGACGACGGCCCGCGAACTCGCCCGCGAGTTCGGCACATTCGACGCGTTCCGCGAGGCCGCCGAGGACGAGCCCGAACGCCTCGAGGACGTACCTGACGTCGGCGAGACCGTCGCCGACCAGCTCCACGAGTTCTTCACCAGCGAGGCCAACGCCGCGGCGGTCGACGACTTGCTCGAGCACGTCTCGCCCCAGGAGTCGGAGCTCGAGAGCGGCGGCGACGAACTCGAGGGACTGACCTTCGTCTTCACTGGGTCACTCGAGGGCGTCACTCGGTCCGAGGCACAGGAGACCGTCGAGGCCCACGGTGCCAACGCGACGGGCAGCGTCTCGGGGAACACGGACTACCTCGTCGTCGGCGAGAACCCGGGACAGACCAAACGCGACGACGCCGAGGCCAACGACGTGCCGATCGTCGACGAGGACGAGTTCCGCGAGCTGCTGGCGGAGTACGGGATCGACCTCGAGTAGCTGCTCGGGACCGATCGACGGCTATCGACGGTACCGGTTATCGGTTCTCCTCCCATTCCTCGCACGAGATGCTGTACCGGACGGAGTCGCGAGGCTCGCCGCCGATGATGACGTCGTTGCGGATCACGCCCTCCCTCCGGCCGCCGAACCGGTCGACGTACCCCTCGATGGCCCGCCGGGAGTTCTCGTTGTCCGCGTCGTGGGTGACCGCGACGACCTCGAGGTCCAGTCGATCGAACGCGAGCTCGAGCATCCGGCCGGCGCGCTCGCCCGAGTAGCCTCGGCCCCAGAACGGCTTTCGGAACCAGACACCCAGAATCCCCAGCCGCTGCTCCCAGTTGGGATGCAGTCCGGCCAGTCCGGCCAGCTCTCCCGCCCGGTCGCCGTCTTTCGGACGGACCGCGTAGGTCGCGTTCTCGCCGTCGTCGAACGCCTCGCCACAGGTCGAGACCCAGTCGAACGCCTCCTTCGGCTGTTCGTACGCGTCCCAGGTGACGTACTCGGTGATCTCATCGATAGCCGGCGCGCCTTCCCGGGCGTGTTCGTACAGTTCGAACGGATCGAAGTCGTCGGGATGGAGCCGCTCGTACCGGAGTCGCTCGCTCTCCATCTCGACGGGAAACATCGACATGCGCCTCCTTTCGTGTCATTAACTAAAAACTATTCGCTCGGGCACAGTCGTTACGGAATCGAGAGGAGGATGCGGCGGGGTCACGGACGTCGCGAGTCGACGACGGGTGCTCCGGCTCACGCCTCGGCGGGCAACCGCGCCGCGATCTCTGACACCGCCT
Source organism: Haloterrigena gelatinilytica (assembly GCF_013342145.1). Lineage (NCBI taxonomy): Archaea > Methanobacteriati > Methanobacteriota > Halobacteria > Halobacteriales > Natrialbaceae > Haloterrigena > Haloterrigena gelatinilytica. The sequence continues at coordinate 3,682,868 of NZ_JABUQZ010000001.1, forward strand.
CGAGGCCCTGCACCTCTCCGTCCCGTTCGGGAAGCGTCACGACCTCGAGATCGGGAAACGTCTCCCGGACCTCTTCGACCCGTTTCAGGTGCCGCTGGTGGCGCGACTGACACCGCGAGCAGTCGTCCTCGGGGTCTTCGAAGACCCGATTCACGACGAGGCGGTCGACCCGAACGTCGGCTTCCCGTAGCGTCCCCACCAGCCGTTCGGACTCGGCGATGGCCATCCCCTCGGGCAGGAGGACGACCCGAAACTCCGTCCGTTCGGGATCGGTCAGCAGGTCGCGAGCGCGCTCGAGGCGGGCGCGAAACGCCTCGAGACTTTCCTCCTCGTCGTCGCTACTGCTGCCCATCATCGACATCGGGCCGAGCACTGCCGTCCGGGCGGCGTTGCCGATCCGCTTGGCCTGCCCGCGCAGCGACTGGGCCGTCTCGAGGGCCAGCCCCATCACCTCGGGCATGTCGAACAGCCGGAGGGTGTGGCCCGTCGGCGCGGTGTCGAAGACGACGACGTCCCAGTCGCCCTCGTCGACGTACTCGACGAGCAGATCGAGGGCCGCGATCTCGTCGCTGCCGGCCGGTGCGCCCGAGGCGAACAGCCGTCGGACCTCCTCGTCGTCCAGCCGAATGCCGGCGCTGCGGAGGTCCTTCGCGAGCGCTCGCGCCAGTTTCTCGTACCGTTCCTTCTGGGTGTCGGGATCGATCTCGACGGCCCAGAGATTTCCGTCACCGTCGCCGACGCCCTCGAGATCGAGTTCGCGGGGTTCGGCCTCGAGATCGACCTCGAGGGAGTCCGACAGCGAGTGGGCCGGGTCGGTCGAGACGACCAGCGTCTGCCGGCCGGCGTCGGCCAGTCGGACGGCGGTCGCCGCCGCGCAGGTCGTCTTGCCGACGCCGCCCTTACCGCCGTAGAAGATGCAGTCGGTCACGGTCTCGCGTACGATCGACGGACACCTAAATCGATTGCCACGATCGCCGGAGTGTCATCGCTGGCGATCGGATGCAGGTCGATCGAGTCGGGGTGAGGACTCGAGCGCGAAGCGAGGCGAAAAGAACGAAATCGCTGCGAACGCCGTCAGTCTACAGGTCGACGCGGTCGAACCGGTAGAGCGCGACCGCGAGCGGGACGACGATCCACAGCAGCAGGATGATAAAGGAGAACCAGTCCTCGAGGAAGAACGGCATGCCGTCCGGGAAGTAGTAGTCCGGATACGTGGTGCCCTCGACGGTGGAACTGATGATCGAGAGCGCGTTCGCGAAGGCGTTACCCGGATCGAGCGAGTCGATGAACAGCGCCCAGTCGGGCACTCGTTGGGCGGTTATCTGTTCGGTCGTTCCGTCGGCCATCTCGAAGGTCCGCGTGTATTCGACGCCGTCGATCGTCCCCCGGGACATCAGGATCTGAAGTCCGGTGAGAAGCAGGTTCCAGACGGCGTAGAACAGCAGGAAGACGCCGAAGACCGCGGCGCCGGCGATCGTCGTCGACTTGGTCATCGAGGAGAGCGAGACGGCGATACTGGTGTAGGCGAGGCCGTAGAGGATCGCCATCGCGAGCAGTCCGGCGTACTCGACCACGTCGAAGCTCCCGAGGATCGCGGCGACGACGACGGCCGCGAGGACGAACCCGACGATCAGCGACAGCGACAGCACGGCCGCTCGGCCGATCAGTTTGCCAAGGAGCACGTCCTTTCGCGAGTGGGGCAGCGAGAGCAACACCTTGATGCTCCCGCTCTCCCGCTCGCCGGCGATGGCCTTCCAGCCCAACACCAGCGCGATCAGCGGAATGATGACCCGCGTCATCTGGCTGACCAGCGAGACGAGCGCCCCGGTCGTCTCCGCTTGCGTCGGCGAGACCTCGGCACCGAAGTACGAGAGCGCGCCCGTGACGCCGACCAGCAACAGGAAGAAGAAGACGCTCAGTCCCCAGAACAGCCACGAACGGACCGCGTCCTGGAAGTCCTTCTTCGCGACGGCGCGGACGCTCTCGAGATTCACGGAACTCGAGGCCGATCCCGACCCCGACCCCGATGATCCGGCTGCGGTCTCGGTGCTCATCGCGCGTGCACCTCCGTGCCGGTCGTGTACGACTGGAAGACGTCCTCGAGGGAGGCCTCGCGGGTCGTGAAGTCCTTGACCTCGATGCCCCGGTCCTCGAGTTCGCCGAGGACGGCCGTCTTGGAGCCCTGGACCTGGACGACGAGGACGGGCGGATTCCGGCCGCTGACGGCTTCGCCGTCTGCTCGAGACGCCGGAGACGTCTCGCCCTCGACGGTGGCGTCGGAGACGTCGGGCAGCGAGCGAACGACCTGGAGCGTGTCGTCGTCGAGGCGGTCGACGGTGACCCGCAGGGTCGTCCCGCCGCCGACGGAGTCGCGCAGCCCCTCGACGGTGTCGACGGCGACCATCTCGCCGTCCCGGAGGATGCCGACGCGGTCACAGACCGCCTCGACCTGCTCCATGATGTGACTCGAGAAGAAGACGGTCGCGCCCCGGCGGTTCTCCTCGCGGACGATTTCGCGCATCTCGCGGGCGCCGTTGGGGTCGAGCCCCGTCGAGGGCTCGTCCAGAATGAGGAGGTCCGGCTGGCCCACGAGGGCCATCGCCAGCATGAGTCGCTGGGACATCCCCTTCGAGAAGCCGCCGGCCTTCTTGTCGATGGCGTCGACGAGGCCGACCCGCTCGAGGAGGGCTTCGGGGTCGTCGTCGGACCCCTTCGAGTCGATGGCGAACTCGAGGTGCTGGCGGGCCGTCAGGCGGTCGTAGGTCTCGACGCCCTCCGGGAGGACGCCGGTCCGCGAGCGGATCTCGCGGCTGTTGGCCTGGGCGTCCATTCCCAGAACCTCGACCTGTCCGGCGGTCGGCCGGATGAAGTCGAGGATGACGTTGATCGTCGTCGACTTGCCGGCGCCGTTCGGACCGAGAAAGCCGAATACCTCTCCCTCTTGGACCTGAAACGACAGATCCTCGAGCGCGAGGGTCTGACCGTAGGACTTGGTCAGGGTATCGACTGTAATAGCTGGCATAGCTGTGTGGTCTCACCCGCGTCCGATAAGAGTTGTTACTCTCCCGCGATAATATTCCGCCCCTCAGAGGGGAAAAATGGGCTAAATCGGGTCGTCGGGACCGTACTGCTCGGCGGTACGTTCGGCCTCCGTGGCGTACCGGTCCCGGGTCTCCTCGTCGTCGACCGGCTCGAGTTCGTCCTCGGGGACGTCGACCGCCGCGGTGACTTCGGCGCCGGTTTGCAGCGACTGGCCCGATCGCTCCCGCTGTTGATACCGCGATCCGTCGGGCGTCGCGTAGACGAGCGTCACGATGTTCCGGCTGTCGAAGTCGCGCTCGACGAGCCAGCACTGGACCGTCGACTCACTCATGCTCGGCCCTTCGGTGTCGACGACCGAGAATGTACCGCGTCTCTCGTCGGGTGACACCGGGTGGACGGTCTCACGCAGTGCCAGATTCCGCGAGGTACTTGCCCTTCGAGGTGAGATTTCGTACTACTCCATGCAGGAGACCTGGAGCGACCACGTCGACCAGCTGCTGGACGAGCGCGAGCGCGAACAGCACCGCGTCGACCTCGATCGGGCGACGGTCGTCGTCACGAACCGTCGCGTGCTGGCCTTTACGCCCGACGAGGACGGGCCGAACTACCGATCCGCCGATCGGCCGAACGTCACGCGGGTCTCCGTCGAAACCGACAGCGCGCCGGGACGGCTCCTCTGGGGGTCGCTCTTCCTGTGCCTCGGGCTCGGCCTCCTACTGATCGGCACGACGGTCGATCTCGCCGGCCTCGCCGACGACTACGCCGGCGCAACCGGCGACCCGACCGGTATCGTCGACGCCGCTCTCGAGACGCTCGCGACGATTTTGTTGGTGTTCGATCTCTCGATCCTCGTCGGTGGCGGACTCCTGCTCGCGCTCGCCGCCCTGTTCTTCGCCGGCTACGCCCGGTCGCGATGGCGGCGACTCGCCCTCCGGGTCAGCGGCGGCGACGACATCCTGCTCCCGGTCACCGACGCCGACCTCGAGGCCGGGCGGGCGGTCGCCCTCGAGGAGGCGATCCTCCCGAATACGTCGCCCGCGGACGGCGACGCCGGTGGCGACTCGCCGACCGACGGCTTATCGACCGGCGATCCGTCAACCGACGACGCATCGATCGACGGCCCGTCGACCAACGATCCGTCAACTGCCGGGGTCGATGAGTCAGGCTGAAAGCCGCTGACGACCTAGCCCCGCCGATGAACGTCGACGGGGTCCGCGAACGAGCGAAGTCGCTGCCGCGCGAGCCCGGCGTCTACCAGTTCCGGGCCGAGGGAACCACTCTCTACGTCGGGAAGGCCGTCGACCTCCGGAGTCGCGTCCGCTCCTACGCCGATCCGCGGACGGCGCGGATCCGCCGGATGGTCGACCGCGCCGACGAGATCGAGATCGCCGTCACCGACACCGAGACGCAGGCGCTGTTGCTCGAGGCGAACCTGATCAAGCGCCACCAGCCCCGCTACAACGTCCGGCTGAAGGACGACAAGTCCTACCCGATGGTGCAGTTGACCGACCACGAGGCCCCGCGGATCGAGATCACGCGCGATCCCGACGGCGAGGCGCAGGGCGCCTCGAGTGCGAGCGGTGGAGCCGCGAGCGGGCCGACGGTCTTCGGTCCGTTCACCGACAAGGGGCAGGTCGAGACCGTCGTGAAGGCCCTGCGGGAGACCTACGGCGTCCGCGGGTGTTCGGACCACAAGTACAGCGGTCGCGAGCGCCCCTGTCTGGACTACGAGATGGGGCTCTGTACCGCGCCCTGCACCCGCGAGATCGACCTCGAGAGCTACGGCGAGGACGTCACCGCGGTCGAGCGCTTCTTCGAGGGCGAGACGGGGATCCTCGCGGACCCGCTGCGACGGGAGATGGAAGCCGCCGCGGAGGACCAGAACTTCGAGCGCGCCGCCAATCTCCGGGACCGCCTCGAGACCGTCGAGGCCTTCCACGGCGAGGGCGGCGAGGCGGTCCAGTCGGTCGGCGACGAGCGCGCGGTCGACGTCCTCGGGGTCGCCATCGAGGGCGAGGACGCGACCGTCGCCCGCCTGCGCGCCGAGCGCGGGAAACTGGTCGACCGGGACCGTCACACCCTCGAGGCGCCCGCGGCCGAGGGCGCCGGAGACGAGGAGGGCGGCGTCCCAGCGGTGCTGGCCGCCTTCATCGTCCAGTACTACGCCGAGCGCGACCTGCCCGACGCCCTGCTGCTGCCCGAACGCCACGGGGACGGCGAGGTCGCGGCGTGGCTCGAGGCCGAGGGCGTCTCGGTCCGCGTCCCCGGCGCCGGCCGGGAGGCCAAACTGGTCGACCTCGCGCTGAAGAACGCCCGCCGCAACGTCGGCGGCCGCGACGAGTGCGGGATGCTCGCCGACGCCCTCGAGATCGACGCGGCCCGGCGGATCGAGGGGTTCGACGTGAGCCACGCCCAGGGGAAGTCTGCGGTCGGCAGCAACGTGACGTTCGTCGACGGCAGCGCCGAGAAGGCGGACTACCGGCGGAAGAAACTCACCGATCAGAACGACGACTACGACAACATGCGGACCCTCCTCGAGTGGCGCGCCAGCCGCGCCGTCGAGGGCCGCGACGATCGGCCCGACCCCGATCTGCTCCTGATCGACGGCGGCGAAGGCCAACTCGATGCCGCCCGCGACGCGCTGGCCGCCGTCGGCTGGGACGTGCCCGCGGTCGCGCTGGCGAAGGCCGAAGAGCGCGTGGTCACGCCCGACCGGACGTTCTCGTGGCCGAGCGACGCACCGCACCTCCACCTCCTCCAGCGGGTGCGCGACGAGGCCCATCGCTTCGCGGTGCAGTACCACCAGACCGTCCGCGACGAGGTCAAGACGGTGCTGGACGACGTCCCCGGCGTCGGCCCCGAGACCAGAAAGCGACTCCTCGGCCGGTTCGGAAGCGTCGAGAACGTCCGCGAGGCGAGCGTCGCCGACCTCGAGAGCGTCGAGGGGATCGGCGAGAAGACGGCCGAGACGATCAAATCCCGGCTCTGACGCGCTCGCTTCCGGAACCGGTATCGGTGGCTGACACTCTCTGCCGGCGATTACTTACCGGAACTATGCAGAAGTAATTTATCCCCTATCGTTGGAGGCACTGCTATGAAAACCGAACTGCGCCGCCGAACCCTGCTCGCCGTCTCCGGCGCGGTCGCGGTCGCCGGCTGTCTCGACGCGGGCGACTCGGGCGAGGCGAACGACGAGACGCAGGCCGAACCGACCGACGGAACGACTGACGACGACGAGACGGATGGATCGGAGACGAACGCTACCGCGGACACGGTTCACGAGGGCTACGAAACGACCGAGGTCCGGGTCGTTTCCGCCGACGGCGACGAACTCGGGGCGGTGACGGCGGCGATCGCCGACACGCGGGACCTCCGGACTCTCGGACTCAGCGACACCGAGGAACTGCCGTCGGACCGCGGCATGCTGTTCGTCTTCGAGTCGGTCGAGGAGCGCGGCTTCGTCATGCGAGAGATGGACTTCGGCATCGATATCGTCTTCGCCGACGCGGACGGAACGATCACCGACGTTCACCACGCGCCGGCGCCCGAACCGGACGAAGACGGCGAGGAAGAACACCACCAGTACCCCGGCCGCGGGCAGTACGTGCTCGAGGTCAACTACGAGTGGACGACCGACCACGACGTCAGCGAGGGGGACGTCCTCGAGTTCGACCTCGAGGAATGACCGAAACCCCGGCGGGCCGCCGCCGTGTGACCGTTGCGAAAGCAAGGACAGGGCTATCCCCCGTACCGGTACTATGATACGGCATGTCAAACGACGACGAACTCGACGACCTGCTCGACGAACTCGACAGCCAGGGCGACCTCGAGACGTCACAGCAGGTGCTGTCGATCCGGACGGAGAGCCGTCGGTACGACAAGCCGGTGACGATCGTCGAGGGCTTCGACCTCGAGTCGGACGAGATCAAATCGATCGCGTCGGACCTCAAGAGTTCGATGGGGACCGGCGGGACCGTCGACGACGGCCGGATCGAACTGCAGGGCGACCACCGGGATCGCGTGCCCGACTTGCTTCGCGACCGAGGATTCGACGTCCGCGAGTGAGCCGTCCCGAACGGTCGAACTGACGCTTTTCGCGTCGACCCGGGGCCGCAAACCGGCCCCGCGTCGAAGTCGCTTTATGTCCGTCCTCGCAAGTACGAGTATGAGGATTCGTCCGGCGGCGGACGACGATTTTCCGGACATTCGAGCGATCGCTCGAAAAACCTGGCACGATACCTACGACGAACTCGACGAAGACCTGATCGACCGAACCGTCGAGAGTTGGTACACCGACGACTCGATGCCGCTCGAGGCGCCGGGGACGGTCGTCCTCGTCGTGGAAGCGACCGACGGGGGACGGTCGGACTCCGACGGCGACATCGTCGGCTTCACCCACGCGGTCGTCCAGGGCGACACGGCCGATATCCTCCGGATGTACGTCGATCCCGACCGGCAGGCGGCGGGCGTCGGCACCGACCTCCACGAGCGGCTGGTCGAGCAGCTCCGAGTCTACGACGTCGAGCGGATCCGCGCCTTCGACTTCGCCTTCAACGACGCCAGCCGGCAGTTCTACGAGGGATTCGGGTTCGAACGGACCGACGTCGACGAGGTCGAGATCGACGGCGAGTGCTACGACGAGGCGGTCTACACGCTCGAGCTCTCGCAGTAGATCGTAGCGCGCATTCTCCATTCAGAACAGTGTCTGAAACCAAATCGCGTAGTTTGGTAACTACGTGTGCATAACGAACTTTTGCGCTGCGGGCGCGACGAAGTCGCGCCCTCGGCAAAACTTCGATGAAAAGCACGGCGTCACCCCCTCAGCCGCGCCAGCGGCGCGGCTTCGAGGGATTCCTTGGCCCACTCGCTCACGCCGTTCGCTCGCGGTCACAGCGGTAACGCTCACACCTCTACTGAACGCGAGTTTCACGCACTCCCTCTGAGTAAGGAGGAGGCGAAACGCGGGTCGTATTCCGCGTCGGAGAGTTCAAGTGACCGATCGAGCCAGCCGGAAACACGTTTTCGAGGGAAGAAACCCGACAATCGACGTTACTGTAACAGCGGACTCACCGGCGATGTCTCCGCTGGCGTCTCCTCGTCGAAGAAGCCCTCGACGCCCTCGAGTTCGAAGACGAAGTCGGCGCCGAACGCGCCGGCGGGGGTCTGGAACCCGGGGTCGGCGTCGCCCGCGAGGACGCGCTCGGCGACCGTCACCGCGCCGTCGACGGTGACGACGTACGGATCGGGCGTCCGCAGGCGGGAGACGACGCGCTCGCCGTCTTCGGTGCGCGCTTCGCCCCAGACGTAGGCCGAGCCGCGCTCGCGGGCCCGCTCGGAGGGGCCGTCGCGGACGCCGGCCAACCGCTTCAGCGTCCAGCGCACCGGTTTCGACTCGAACACCGGCGAGAGATAGCGATGCAACCGCAGCGCGGTGCGAGCGGGCTGGGGCATCACCGCGTACATCTCGACGTTCGGGATCCCGGTCGTGTAGTGGGCCGTCGAAACGTCGCCCATCGGCATCGTCACCGCCGGCCGTTCGCCGCGACCGAAGTCGATTTCGCGGGTCTTCCACCCCGTCGGCGCGCTCTCGAGGTCGCCGTCTCGGCGGACGGCGTTCTCGGTGTCGGCGCCCTCGATGACCGTCCGCAGGGTGCCGATCGAGGGCACGCGGAACGAGTCGACGCCCAGCGCGAGGCGGGTCGCCTCCGGCAGCCGGTCGGCGAGGTGGGCGGCCAGACAGTCCATCGGAATCGTCGAGAGGGCGGCGGCCGGCAGCAGGGTGATCCCCGCCTCGGCCGCCTCCGCGTCGCGGTCGTGGATCGACTCGATGACGGGGATCTCGCCGGTGATATCGACGTAGTCCGTCTCGCTGCGGAGACAGCCCTCGACCAGCGCTTCGGCGGTGTTCGAGAACGGCCCCGCGCAGTTCAGCACGCAGTCGACGTCCTCGAGGGCCGTCGCGACGGTCACGGGGTCCTCGAGCGAGAACCGGCGCCCCGGCTGCTCGAGGGCGGCGACCTGCTCGCGGAGCCGTTCCCGGTCGCGGCCGGCCAGGATCGGATCCAGTCCGCGGTCGATCGCCTCCTCGGCGATCAGACCGCCGACGAACCCGTACGAGCCGTAGATCAGGAGGGTCGGCATATCCCGAACGAGGCCGCGTCGGCGGTTAAGCGACGGGCCGGCATTGCTATGCGGCGAACGGCGACGGCGAGAATCAGTATCTCGAGGGACCGATACGGCTCACTCGAGTCGTTCGAGCACCGCGTCCTTCTCGTAGGACAGCGACAGCGACCGCGAGCGCCCGCGGCCGTCGACCTCGGCGTAGTCGGCGTCGATCAGCCCCAGCTGGTCGAGTTTGTTGACGATCTCCGAGTAGCGCGTGTAGCCCAGTTCGGTCTCCTCGTGGAACGCCTCGTAGACGTCGCCGGCCTGCTCGCCGTCGTGGTGGGCGATCACCTCGAGCAGCGTCCGTTCGGTGCCGGTCAGCCCCGAGAGGCTCCGCGAGAGGTTGATGTACTTGGATTTCTCGTAGGCATCCTCGACGTCCTGGCGCTCGACGGTGCGGCTGGCGCGCATCTCGGCGTTCAGCCCGGCCCGGCGCAGCAGGTCGATCCCGACCCGCAGATCGCCGCTGTCGGCGGTGAGGTCGGCGACGTACTCCAGAGTGTCCCGGCCGATGACGCCGTCGTTGAAGCCGCGTTTGACGCGTTCGTCGAGGATGTCGACGATCTCGGGCTGGTCGTAGACGGGGAAGTAGACGTCTTCCGGCCGGAAGACGCTCTGGACCCGCGAGTCGAGTTCGTCGATGACGTCCAGGGCGGGGTCGGAGGAGACGACGACGACCCCGATCTTCGCGCCGGGGTACTCCTCGTGGGCCCGCAGGAGCGAGTAGAGCGTGTCCGAGGCCTCGTTCTCGTAGAAGAGGTAGTTGATGTCGTCCAAGGCGACGACGAGCACCTTGTCCTCCTCGACGAGCTTCTCGGCGATCTGGCCGAACAGCTTCTTGAACGAGATCCCCGAGGACGGCGGCTCGTAGTCGAACGTTCCCTCGAAGAGCCGCGAGAACACCGAGTACCGGGTGGCGTTGACCTGACAGTTGACGCGGATGGTGCGGACGTCGCTGGTCTGGGCGCCCACTTCGTCGAACAGCTTCTGGATGGCCGTCGTCTTGCCGGTGCCCGGCGGTCCGCGGACCATGACGTTCAGCGGCCGGGAGCCGCGCACCGCCGGCCGAAGCGCGTACGTCAGGCCCTGCGTCTGGCCCTCGCGGTGCTTGAACGTCTCGGGAACGTAGTCGATCTCGAAGACGTGCTCGTCCCGGAACACGGATTCGTCCCACGACAACATCCCCTCCTCGGGGTCGTCTGCCATCACTTTCACCCTGCTCCCGCAGCGTCTTAAGGATTCGGGCGGCCGATCCCGCGGTCGCGAGGAATCGATCGATGTGTGTGACCACACCACAATAATTAATGTTTATTATATTGACTTTCGGGCGAGGATACCGATATGACACCACCGGACCCACCGGCGACGATTCCCGACTTCCTGCTCGATCAGTTCACTGATCACTCGCCGGAGACGCTGCGAGCCATCGGCGAGTACGCCCGCGAGGAGACCTACGTCGCGCCCGAGGCGGCGGCCGACTCCATCGTCGAAGCCTTCGCGCTGCAGGACGAGGAGACGCTCGCGGCGATCGCAGGGTACGTCGACGAACTCGCCGACTTCCTCGAGGAGCGCGACGTCGATTCGCTCGAGGCGATCACCGGCGACGATACGGACGACGAGGAATCGTGGGGTCACCGGCGAATCCTGGACTGGCACAGTTGAGCGGCCGACCGGCGGGATCTCCGGCGCGGTCGACTCGACCGCACAGCCTGCTTACGCGAGTTCGACGCGATCCATTTCGCGTTCGATATCGGCTTTCGCGATCCGTCCGTTGTGGGTCATTCGAACGTGCGCTCGGACTAACCGCTCCACCTCGTCGGAGCTGCTCGAGCGGATCATGAACTGGCAGTGATCCCCCGAACACTCGAACTGGTAGGGCATATCATAGCATCGCTCGAGTATCGGGGTAGCTATTTCACTTGCATTTGCGGGAACAGGATTCGAGACCGACCCGACGGCTAGTCGAACTTCTCGAGCAGCCGATCGTAGAAGACGGGCTCCGGATCGCCCTCGCCGTCCGGCGCGCCGCCGTTCATCGCTCGAGTATCGGGGTAGCTATTTCACTTGCATTTGCGGGAACAGGATTCGAGACCGACCCGACGGCTAGTCGAACTTCTCGAGCAGCCGATCGTAGAAGACGGGCTCCGGATCGCCCTCGCCGTCCGGCGCGCCGCCGTTGGTCGCGACCGCGTCGTCTCGGGCCTCGTCGGCCAGTTTCTCGACGATCAACTCGGGGGTCGACCGCGCGAGGTGGTCCTTGACGGGCGAGCGGTTGACCTCGAGTTCGCCGTCCACGAGGCCGACCGCCTCGATGCCGTCGACGGTCACGTCGTAGTCGGCCATCTCCCGGATCTCGCCGGCGAGGTGGGAGACGAAGACGGCCGTCGCGCCGTTCTCCGAGAGCGCTTCCAGGATGCCGGCGATGATCTTCGCCGAGGCGCCGGGTTCGGTGATGCTCTCGAGTTCGTCGACCAGCACGAGCGAGCCCTCGCCGCCCTGGGCGAGATCGGCGAACTCCCGGACCGTCGACTCGAAGGCGCCCGCGTCGAGGGTCCCCTGGGTCTTAGCGTGGTAGTGGAGGTCGTCGAACCGCCGGAGGCGAACGCGCTCCGCGGGGACGGGCAGGCCCATGTGGGCAAGTACGACGACGCCGGCGACCAGATCAAGCGTCGAGGTCTTCCCGCCGCTGTTGACTCCCGACAGCAGCGCCACGTCCGAGACCGCGTAGTCGACGGGATCGATGGCCTCGAGCGGCTCGTCGAGCAGGGGCGACTGGCCGCCCTCGATAGCGAAGCCGACGGGGTCGTCGCTCTCGGTCGCCGCTCCGTCGTCTTCCGAGGCGCCACGCGCCTCGCTCTCAACGAACTCCGGCATCGTACACTCGTACTCCCGGGCGAAGCGGGCGATCGCGAGTTCGACGTCCAACTCGAGGGCGTCCCGAACGAGCTGGCGGGCCCCCTCGCGCTGGTCGGCCAGATCGGCGGCGAGCTCGCGTTTGAGCCGGCCGGCGCGGCGCTCCTTGGCCGCGGTCAGCTCCTCGCGCAGCCGCGAGACGACCGCCTCGTCGCGCTCGACCGGAAACGCCGGTTCGTCGCTGAACGCGCGGCGGGCGATCTCGCTCTCCCCCTGATCGAGATCCAGCGCGTCGATCAGGTGCTCGCGGGCGGCCTCGACGGCCGCGGCGTACTCGTCCGCGAGTTCTCGGGACAGCAGGGAGTCGACGCCGGCGCCCCGTTCGACCAGGGAGAGCAGGTCCGACCCCTCGATCGTCACGTCCTGCTCGCGGATCGCCTCTCGCAGCCGGTCGTTGGCGACGCTCTCGGCCGCGCTCGCGGCCGCGTCCAGATCGTCGACAGCCGTCGTCAGCCGGTCGAGTTCGTCGTCGCCCGCGACGGTGCCGTCCTCGTCGAGCCGCGAGAGGCCGTCCTCGAGCGCTGCGAGGTCACAAGCCGGCTCCAGAGCCGCCGCTTGATGCACCTCGACGGCCGCCTGCAGGCGGTCCCGGTTGCGCGCGAAGAAGGACAGCGGGCGCTCGGGGACGACTTCGGCGGGATTCTCGAGCGCGCCGGGTTTGACCTGGACGTCGCCCTCGAGGGTGACGCCGGCGAAGGATTCGTCGAGGGCGATCACCGTCGAGTACCCCCGCGCGAGTTCGGCCAGTCCCTGAGCGTCCTCCACGATCTCGACGGAGAGCTCCGGGATCGCTTCTTTCGCCTCGCTGTACCGCTCGGCGTCGGTCGTCGCCAGACAGCGCTCGCGGACGCGGACGTCGCCCGGGTTCCGGAGCGGCTCGAGCCCCTCGAGGGCCTCGAGCACCGCGTCGTCGTAGTCGCGGTCGATCGCCTCGCGGGCGAACGCCTGCACGTCCTCGATGCGCGAGCGGCGCGGACTCGGGTAGATCGTCTCGAGGCGCTGGGCGGCGTAGTCGGTGACGGTGCGTTCTTTCAGCAGCCCGAGGACCTCTCGATAGACCTCGCGGGCGCGGTCGGTCGCGAGGAAGCCGCCGGGGTCGTCGTGCTCCTGGCGGATCGCGCCGCGCGCGATGCGGGCGGCTCGCCCCTGGGTGATCCCCGGCGCGGTCGCGATCGTCGCGACGTCGCCCCGCCGCAGCGCGCGCTCGGGTTCGTCGAGCGCTTCCAGCGCCCGAGCGGTCTTTTCGCCCACGCCCGGGATCGACTCGAGGTCCATTGCTTCTCGAGGGTCGTATCCAACCGGAGCGAGAAAAAGCTCCCGCCCGGTTTTTGGCGACCGGCGTGGTAACTCGGTGCATGCCAACTGGGGCACTCGAGTACCACGAACGGACGAAACACTCGCCCAGAAGCGTGCGAGACCGTCACGACGCTCTGTTACTACGCCGCGGGCATCACGAAGGCGATCGAGCTTCGCAACCGGACGAAACTCTTTCGCGCCGCGGCGACCACCGGCGCGCTCTACCACGTCGATCTGTACGTCGTCTGCGGCGACCTTGAGGGACCGGGCGACGGCTCGAGCGGTGATCTCGACCTCGATCTCGAGGCCGGCGTCTACCACTTCGATCCCAGCACCTGCTCGCTCGATGTCCTCCGCGAGGGCGACCACCGCCGCGTCCTCGCGGCCGCCAGCGAGTACGATGCCGTCGCCGAGGCGCCGCTGTCGATCGTCGCGACCTCGACGTGGTGGCGAAACGCATGGAAGTACGAGGCGCGCACCGTTCGCCACGCCTTCTGGGACTCGGGGACGACGCTGGCGAACTTGCTCGCGGCCGCCCACGCGCTGGACTACCGCGCCGAGGTCGTCGCCGGCTTCGCCGACCGCCCCGTCGCGGATCTGCTCGGCGTCGATCCCGAGCGCGAGGCACCGCTCGAGATCGTCCCGATCGGCGCGGACGCGCCCGTTCCGAGTTCGGCGGCCGCCGATATCGACCCGATCGATCCCGCTACTGAACCTCTCTCACCGAACGAACGGGAGTTCCCGCTGATCCACGAGGCCTGGCAGGCCGGGACGCTCGAGGACGGCGCCGCTGCCGCTTCGTGGCGCGCTAGAGGACCGACGGGGAACCGGACGATCGGCACCCGCGACCCCGGCGACGGCGAGCGCGTCCCGCTCGAGCCGGTCGATCCGGAGACGGCCTCGAGCCGCCCCCTCCATCGAACGATCCGTCGGCGCGGCTCCTGTCGCGAGTACGAGCGCGAGCCGATCAGCTTCCGCCAGCTCTCGACCGTGCTCGACCGGGCCGTCCGCGGCGTCCCGATGGACGTGCGGGGCGGGGGCGAGCGAAGCGAGACCGGCGCCGACCCGCCGCTCTCGTTCGTTGACCCCTACCTGATCGTCAACGGCGTCGACGGCCTCGAGTCGGGCAGCTACCACTACCACCCCGACGCGGGCGAACTCGAGCGCCTCCAGTCCGGCGCGTTCCGCCGCGAGGCGAGCCACCTCGCGCTGGACCAGCGACTGGGCGGCGAGGCCGCCGTCTGCGTCTACTTCCTGACCGACTTGGACGAACTCGTCGACGCGCTCGGTGACCGCGGCTATCGCGCGGCCCAACTCGAGGCCGCCCTGACCGCGGGGCGGCTGTATCTGGGGACCTACGCCCACCGGACGCTGGGCGGGACCGGGCTGACGTTCTACGACGACGTCGTGACGGACTTCTTCGCGCCGCGAGCCGCCGGACAGACCCCGATGTTCCTGTACACGATCGGACGACCGGCCTGAGACGCTCGTCGCCGAATCGGACGGTGACGTGTGGCGGAAGCCAGCGGGAAGCGGAAACGGGCGGCGATGCGAGACGAGAGGCGAGAGCCGACCGACGGCCGACGAGGGCCGCGCGTCGGCGTCGGTGTCGCACTTTTATACGGCAGCGCGTTACCCACTCGACCATGCAGCCCAGACCGCCCTACGGTTCGTCGGCGCGGTACCGACTCGGATCGATCCCCACCCCGAACGGACGGCGACGAGAGGAGACGCATGGAGTATGAACGCACCGACGTGGTCGACCGCGTCGAACTGCTTCGCGCCTACGCGTACGGCCTCTGTATGGGCGCGGCCGACGCCCTGCCCGGCGTCTCCGGCGGCACCGTCGCGCTCCTGCTCGGCTTCTACGGTCGGCTGATCGCCGCCGTCACCGCGTTCACCCCCGGCCGGGCGCTCACCGTCCTGCGAGGGTACCGCCCCGAGCGACGCTCCAAGGCCCGGGACGCGCTCCTCGAGCTGGACCTCCAGTTCCTGCTGCCCCTCGGCGTCGGGATGGTCACCGCCGTCGTCTTCATCGCGGATATCGTCTCGTCGCTCGCGTCGTCTCACCCGGTCGCCCTGTTCGGCTTCTTCACCGGCCTGATCGCCGCCTCGGCGGTCGCCCTCTACCGGAGCCTCGAGATCTCCTCGCCGAGCCACGTCGTCGCCGGGCTGGCCGGCGCCGGGCTCGCCTTGCTGGTCGCCGCCGACATCGTCCAGCTTCCGGGCAGCGGCGGGGTCGTGATCTTCCTCGCCGGCGCCGTCGCCATCAGCGCGATGATCCTGCCGGGGATCTCGGGCTCGCTCATCCTGATCCTGCTCGGCCAGTACGTGTTCCTTTCCGGGGAACTGAGCGCGTTCGTTCGCGCGGTCGCCGACCTCGTCGGCGGCGGCTCGCTCGCGGCCGTCGTCGACCCGGGGACGACCGTGGCGCTGTTCGTCGCCGGCGGGATCGTCGGGCTCGTGACGATCGCTCGCCTCGTCCGCGCCGCGCTGGCCCGCCACCGATCGGTGACGCTGATCTTCCTGGTGAGCCTCATCGCCGGCTCGGTGCCGGCCCCGCTGCACAACATCGGCGAGACCCACGCGTGGACGGCCGAGACGATGGGGCTGACTGCCGCGGGCGGCCCTCGGCGCCGTCGTCCTGTTCGCTCGTGACGATCGCCTCGTCCGCGCCGCGCTGGCCCGCCACCGATCGGTGACGCTGATCTTCCTGGTGAGCCTCATCGCCGGCTCGGTGCCGGCCCCGCTGCACAACATCGGCGAGACCCACGCGTGGACGGCCGAGACGATGGGGCTGACCGCCGCGTGGGCGGCCCTCGGCGCCGTCGTCCTGTTCGGTCTCGAGTACCTCGTCGGCGGCTTCGATCCGGAGTAACTCGGCGGCTTCGGTCGCGCTTGCGCGCTCCGGGACGCTCGTTATTCCGTCGGCGCCCTCAGGACGGATATGCCACTCGAGAAACTCCTCGGTTCGAAAGCGACGCGGTCGCTGACGGTCGTTTCGGTGCTCTCGGAGGCTCGAAAGGCGTTCGGGCGGGGGGACCGGACTCGCGGAATCGCGCTCCTCGGCGTCGCCGTCCTCGCCTGGAAGTGGACGGTGGCCGGACTCGCCGCGCAGGGCCTTCTCAAACTCGTCCGCGGCGGTGGGCCGTCGGCGTCGGACTCGAGTCCGGCCTGATCGCGTAACCGCGAGGCCGCGGCGCTCGAGCGAGCCGTCGAGACGCCTCTCCGGGCGTAACGCCTTCCCCGTCGGTTCCCGACGGTTCCGGTATGGGAGCCGACTGCACCTACTGCGGCTGCGATATCGAGCGCCACGAGCCGGTGTTCGTCAGCGAGGGAAGCGTCGAGACGCCGCCGAGCCGGTTCTGCAACTACGGCTGTCTCGCGGCCCACATCGAGGAGGAGGGGTTGACTGCCGGGACGACCTGCGAGTGGCGGTAAGTCGATCGTCGGCGTTCGACCGACCGTCGCCGATCAACGCGATCGACGTCAGTCCCCGAAATCGGCGTCGTCGAAGTTGTCGTTGGCCAGTTCGTCGATCATGTCCTCGATCTCCTCCTGCGTGTCGTCGTCTAAGTCCTCGACCGCGCCGACGCCGTGGCCGCCGCTCTTGGCGGTCTGGAGCGCGTTCTTGTTCAGGTTGCCGTCGGGATCGACCACGGGCAGTTTCAGGTCCGTGAAGTTCTCCGGCGGGAACCCGGACGACGAGAGGATGAAGTGGTCCGCGACCTCGCTCAGATCATCGGTGTCGAAGTCCTCGAGTTGCGGCTCGTCCCACTCCTCGGTCGTCGTGCCCGAAAAGTCGGGTTCGTGCATCTCGTAGTCGGTCATGTGTGGACCTCCGGCGACCCGCGAAATCGAACTACTCCTTGCGTTCTCAACGGACTCGACGGACGCGGATCGTCGAGTCGATGAACGCGTTCGGAACGTTGTTTTAGCCGGACAGGAAACTACCGAAAGAAGCATGCGAGACGAAACCGACCGCGACGAGGTGAGTCGATGAACGAAGAGACGACTCGAGCCCTGTACGAACGATCGCTGTCGACGCTCGTCGGCGGCGTGAACTCGCCCGTGCGGGCCGGCTCCCAGCCCTATCCGGAGTTCGTCGAGCGCGGCGAGGGCGCCCACGTCGTCGACGTCGACGGGAACCGCTATCTCGATTACGTGATGGGGTACGGGCCCCTCTTGCTCGGTCACGATCTGCCCGACCCGGTTCGGGACGCGGTCGACGGGGCGGTCGACGCGGGACCGATGTACGGCCTCTCGACCGACCTCGAGGTCGAACTGGCGGAGTTCATCGCCGACCACGTCCCGTCGGTCGAGCGCCTGCGGTTCGTCAACTCCGGGACCGAGGCGACGGCCGCGGCGGTTCGACTGGCCCGCGGCGCGACCGGCCGCGACAAGATCGTCGTCATGCAGGGCGGCTATCACGGCGGCCACGAGTCGTTCCTCGTCGAGGGCGACGCAGAGCGGCCGCGCCCGGGAAGCGCGGGCGTTCCCGAAGCGTTCGCCGAGCAGACGATTCCGGTCCCCTTCAACGACGAGACGGCGCTCGCCGACGCGTTCGAACGACACGGCGACGAGATCGCGGCCGTCATCACCGAACCGCTGCTCGGCAACCGCGGGATCGTCCGCCCGGTCGAGGGGTTCCACGACACCGTCCGGGATCTGTGCGACGAGTACGGCGCGCTGTTCGTCCTCGACGAGGTCATCACCGGCTTCCGGGTCGGCGGCCTCTCGTGTGCGCAGGGGAAGTACGACATCGAACCGGACCTGACGACGTTCGCGAAGATCGTCGGCGGCGGCTTTCCCGTCGGCGCGATCGGCGGCCGCGCGTCGGTGATGGAGGAGTTCACGCCGACCGGCGAGGTGTTCGAGTCGGGGACGTTCAACGGGCACCCGGTCGCGATGGCGGCCGGCCTGGCGACCCTCGAGTACGCCGAGGAGAACGACGTCTACGAACGCGTCGACGCGCTCGGCGATCGGCTCCGGACCGGCCTCAGCGAGATCGTCGCGGACCACGCGCCCGAGTACGCGGTCGTCGGCACGGACTCGATGTTCAAGCTCCTGTTCACCCGCGACGAGTCGGTCGATGGATCCGACCGCTACCCGCGAGACGGCGGCGACGTCGACGCCGGCGACACCGAGCGCTGGCGGCGGCTCTTTCGACCCGCGATGAAAGACCGGGGGATCCTTCTGCCGCCCAATCAGTTCGAGAGCCAGTTCGTGAGCGACGCGCACACCGAGGCGGACGTCGAGCGGACCCTCGAGGCCTACAAGGACGTCCTCGCCTGACCGTCGCCGGAGTTCGAGATCGGACGCCGGACGCTCGACGCCCCACTCCATCGCGATAGCCCTTTTTCGAAGGCGATCCAAGGGCCACCGAACTACCGATGTCGTCCCCGACGATCACCGTCGTCCGCAACGAGGTCGATCCCGACTGCGAGTACCACTGCGACGCCTTAGCGGGGGTCGTCTCCGACGCCGCGGCCGACGCTCGAGCGGTCGACTACCCGGCCGGCGAGCGTCCAGACCTCGAGGAGACGGACGGCGTCGTCATCACGGGGAGTACGGCGGGCGTCTACGAGGTCGACGACCGGCCGTGGATCGCCGACCAGAAGCGGCTCGTCCGGGAGCTGGTCGACCGCGAGATCCCGACGCTGGGCGTCTGCTTCGGCCATCAGATCGCCAACGCGGCGCTGGGCGGAACCGTCGAGCGGGCCGAGACGATCGCCCGCCCGGTCGACGCCGATCTCGCGGACGACCCGCTCTTCGACGGCGTCTCGTCGGTCGTCCCGGTCGCCCACGGGGACGTCGTCACCGAACCCGGCGACGGGATGGACGCGATCGCGTCGGCCGACTACTACCCCGCGTTCGCGACGCGCCACCGGACGGCGCCGCTGTGGACCGTTCAGTTCCACCCCGAGTTCACCGCCGCGCTGCGCGAGCGACTCGAGGCGGACTTCGGCTGGACCGAGGCCGAGCGCGGGTTCGGCGACGTGAACGCGACCCGGGTCGTCGAGAACTTCGCGTCGATCGTCGACGACGCGACCGCGGCGGAGTGAGAAGCGCGTCGCAGTGCGATCGGGTCGCCGCTCGAGCGCGACTCGAGGACGACGTCAGTCGTCGCTGGTCGGGTCTGGGTTGCCGTTGCTGGCGGCGGGGTTCTCGGCGATGAGCCAGCCGTTCTCGGTCGCGCGCTCGGCGATCTGTGGCTGGAAGACCCACGCGCTCAGGGCGACGATCGGAATCATGGTGAGCCCGACGACCGCGTAGCCGAGGTGAAGGTTCGACAGGAACGGCGCGGCGAAGATCAGCGGGTAGATCGAGCCGCCGGAGGAGCCGATGCCGCCGACGAAGCCGGCCACGGAGCCCGAGTTGTCGGGGAACATCGCGGGCACCTGGGCGAAGATCGCCCCTTCGGCGAACGCGCAGCCGGTTCCGACGAGGAAGCCGGCGACGACGGCGACGTAGATGTTGCCGGTCAGGCCGGCCGCCGTCATGCCGAACATAGCGCACACGACGAACACGAGCGTCGCGAACGTCCACTGCTCGCGGTAACGGCCCGTAAACCACGGAAGGATATTCTTCTCCTCGCGCGCGACGAGATCGCTGACGTAGCCGCCGATCGGGCGGAGCAGCCCCGCCGCGATCGAGAACGTCGCCGCGAACGTCGCCGCGATCACGATGTCGCTCTGGCCGAACGCCTCGCGGTAGTAGGTGCCAAGCCAGCCGTTCATCGCCAGCTCGAGGCCGAAGGTCATGACGTACGCCACCGCGAGCACGACCGCGCCGTGGCGCGTCGCGATGTAGAGCCACTGCTCCCGGCTGACGCCCTGCTTGGTTTCCGCGCGTTTCGCGGCGCTTTTCGCCGCGTCGCCGAAGACGAAGTACAGGATGCCGATCGCGACGGCGAGCACGCCAGTGTAGAAGAACGCGGCTCGCCAGTTCGACGAGAACAGCGGTCCGGCGTACCCCTCGCCGAAGAGCCGCGGCAGGGTGAAGTACGCGCCCAGTCCCGCGCCGGCGTTGCCGATCCCGGCGAAGATCCCCTCCGCCGTCCCGAGTTCCTCCGCTTCGAACCACTCGGAGACGTGCTGGATGCCGATGACGAAGGTGATCCCCGCCAGCGAGGCGACGATCCGCGAGGCCGTAAACACCTCGTAGGTCTGCGCGAACGCGCTGACGATCGCGAAGGTACCGACGAGCAGCATCGTGCCCCCCGCCGTCACCGGCGCCCCGTACTTGTCGGTCAGCGGGCCGACGACGATCCGGCCGAGCGGCACGGCGATGACGGCCGCGCTCGAGACGATCCCGAGTTGGGCCACCGAGAGCCCGAACTCGTCGGCGATCTCGCCCGTGAAGGGGGCGAAGGAGAACCAGATGACGAACCCGAGGTTGAACATCGCCGTCGCGAGGATCAGGTTCTTGTACTTCGCGGGAATCATGCGGCTCCCTCACCCCCGTTCGCCGAATCTCGGCCTGCGTGTGACTCGCGTGCTGAGGTCAGATTTTGAGTACAATCGTTTTCTTTCTCCCGGATACGGATGTTGGACGAACTCATATTCTGAATTAGACTGGACGTCTGATGCTATAAAAGCGTATTTCTTAGACGAACTCAATACTAGTGTGGAGTAGCTATCGGACTAAACCCCCTCTAGGACTTCATCGAAGTCAACGGATAGTCGGGAGAATACGAAAGATTAAACTAAAAACGGAAATATGTCGACGGATATCGCTACGTAACTCGCGAAGAGAAAAGCTCGCCCGCCAGCGACTCACTCGTCTAAGTGTTCGATACCTTTCTTCGAGACGTTCGCCTCCGTGATCTCGCCGGGCATCCAGTCGGGCTTGTCGTCGGGAGCCGTCTCCTCCCACGCCCAGCCGTCGTAGATGTGGACCTTGTCCGTTCCCTTCTCCCGTAACCTGAGCTCGACGCGTTCCGCGGCGTCCTCGCTCGAGCCGGGCTCGAGCCGCCGGGCCGCCTTGAGAGCGGCCTGTCGCGGGGTGTTTCCGGAGAAGACGCTCGATTCTTCGCCGTCCGACTCGCGCAGTGCAAAGTTTCGTTTCCCGTCTTCGCGTACCATAAGTTTCGCCTCCGTGTCAATCCAGCACACGATCCGACATAAAGATATCCCCCAAAACCGACCGACTGCGGCGGTATCTTTAAGTAAGTAGCTTCCGCCAGTGTACCGCACTACCCGGCGGACGACTCCAACGATGCTGACGGTTCCGTCCCCTGGTTTCACCGCTCGTTCGGTCATTCGTTGAGGCGTCGAAAACACTTAAGTATATCCTACGGCGAAGTTCGGGATAGAATCCCGCGATGGTACGGAAAAAGAAGCTGAGTCCAAGCGGTGCCAAAGACGAAGACGGCAACTATCACAACGTCCATCTGAACCTCCACGAGGACGAACTGGCAGTCGCGGGCATGGATATCGGCGACGAGGTTTTCGTCCGCGTCCGAGACGGCAAGATCATCATCCAGAAAGCCGACGAGGAAGACGTCGAACACGAGTTCTGACTCCGCCGCGCTCGCGTCGCGGCCGCGCAGCGTACGTCCCAGCGTTGCTCGGGAATTCGAGGCGCCGTCGATACTACAACTGCTGTGACTGTCGCTTCGCGCGGCGATCGGTTTCCGCGTGACTACCGAATCACGTTCGCTCCGTCAAATGCGTCGCCGACCGCGAATCCGGCTTTCGAGCGCAACTCGATGAGCTAACTTCATCAGATTGCCGCTCTCCTATATCCAATCATAATATTCGGTTAGTTTCAGAACTGTACGGTTGATTGGATCTTGTTCGGTTCTTATCGGCCGAAACGACTTATAATATCCAATTACAATCACGCTCCGATATGAAACGGAGACGGCTACTTGCCGGAGTCGGATCGGTGTCGACGCTCTGTATCGCCGGCTGTACGGGTTCGGAGGATTCGCCGAACGGTGACGGCGATGGAACCGGAAACGGCGGGCAATCGAACGGC
This sequence comes from Haloterrigena gelatinilytica, assembly GCF_013342145.1. Classification (NCBI taxonomy): domain Archaea; kingdom Methanobacteriati; phylum Methanobacteriota; class Halobacteria; order Halobacteriales; family Natrialbaceae; genus Haloterrigena; species Haloterrigena gelatinilytica. Next base: position 3,705,269 of record NZ_JABUQZ010000001.1, read on the forward strand.
GACGAGGAGACGACGGGGACGGCGGAGACGGTGGTCGTTGAATCGGGCGATTCGATTCAGCATGCGATCGACGAGGTCAGTCCGAACGGAACCGTCGAGGTGCGGTCGGGGACGTACGTGGAGTCCCTCGCGGTCGACAAGAAACTCGTGCTCACCGCTCCGGACGGCGCGGCCCTCGACGGCGTCGACGCCGACGGCGGTTCGGCCATTACGGTGTCGGAGTCCGGCGTTCAGATCGAAGGGTTCGAAATCTTCGATTACGAGACCGCCGGGATTCGTACCTCCGGCGATCCCGCCGAGATTTCGATTACTGACGTCGAGCTATACAATATCTCGGGAGCGGCACTCCAGGTTACCGCCGAGACCGTCTCGCTCGCCGACGTCACCCTCGAGGACAACGGCGGAGCGGCCAGTATCGAAGCGTCTGCCGACGGCGACGTGACGGTACGCAACAGCAACTTCGTCCGTTCTGCTGCTGGTGGACTCACCATCGCCGGCGGGAAGACGGTCGTCCTCGACGGCGTCGAAGCGCTGCAAAACGGCGGGACGGGCATCAGCGTCGGCGGCGGGAACGTGCGCGGACAGACGGTCGAGGTCACGGGCGTGACCAGTTTGGAGAACGGCGGGAGCGGGCTCTCCGTCACCGGAACGCGGGGGGACGATACCGTGACCGTCGAGACCGTCGAGGCCGTCGATAATTCGAGCTACGGCGTCGATATCGCGGCCGAGTCCGTGGACGTGACCGGCCTCGATCTCCGGGAAAACGGGACCGGAAGCGGGCTCTCGATCGAGAGCACCAGCGACGGCGACGTGGCGGTACGCGATAGCGATGTCACGCACGACGGCGGATACGGGATTCGCGTCGCCGGCGGGAAGACGATCGAAATCGAAGGGATCGAACTACTCCAGAACGGGAACGATCAGCTCCGCGTCGAAGGCGGAGACGTTCGCGGACAGACGGTCTCCGTTCGCAACTCGTCGATGACCGAGAACGAGAGCGGTAACGGTCTCTCCATCATCGGAACGAGCGGCGACGATACGGTCACCGTCGAGAACGTCGATTTCGTCGACAACTCGTATCACGGCATCGATGTCGCGGCCGAAACCGTAGACATCACCGGCGTCGAGGTACAGAGCGGCGGGGCCGCGGACAGCGGTATCTCGATCGAAAGTTCGAGTAACGGCGACGTGACGGTGCGCGATACCACAGTCACCGATACCGAGCGGGAAACGACGACGAGTTGGTTCAGCTCCAGTGTCGACGAGTACGGCTACGGGATTCACGTCGTCAACGGCGAGACGATCGAGGTCGAAAACGTCGAACTGCGCCGGAACGAGGGGACTCAACTCAATATCGAAGGGAACGACGTTCGCGGACAGACGGTCGACGTGCGCAATTCGTCGTTCATCGAGAGTGCGAGCGGAGACGGCGTTCGCGTCCTCGGTACGAGAGGTGACGACGAACAGACGGTTACGAACTGCGTCGCCGAGGACAATTCTGGCCACGGATTCTCCCTCGGTGCGGAAACGGTCGTCATCGAGGAAACGTCCGCCGGCGGGAACGGCCGCGGCTCGTTAGAGTTGACCACGATCACCGAAGAGGAGGCGACGATCCGGAACAGCTTCTGATTGAGTCGCGGTCTCCCTTCGCCTTCGACCGCGCACTACTCGTTTTCCGTCGATCGATCGTCCTCGAGCGAGAATCGGAGTCGGCCGAAACCCGATCGTGATCGGCGGTCGTTCGCGGACCTACCGTAACGCCTCGAGGTCGAACTCGAAGGCCGCGACGGGCACCTCGAGGTCGTGCTCGACGAGCACCTTCGGATGGACCTCGCCGATGACGCCGACTTCCTCGCCGTCGATGACGACGGCTGCGGTGCGACCCGGGATGAAGGTCGGATGATCGGTCGGCGGCGTCTCGAGGTCGACGTCGAAGTTCTCCGCGAGCGCCTGCAGGCGCGCCTTGGCGTCCTCGTAGCCCGCTTCGTGGCTCGCGAGGACGGCTCCGACGTGGCGGTTCTCGCCGACGCCGGTGTTCTCGCGCTCGTCGACGCGGGCCGTGAAGCCGATCTCCGAGAGGTGCTGGGGGTACGAGCGGTGGGTGTTGCGCTCTAAGACCATCAGCAGCGAGGGCATGGTCCAGGTCCGCAGCATGGTGTAGTCCTCGCTGTAGGCCTCCTTGATGGTCGCCGGCTCCCCGGCGCCGTACGCGTCGCTCCCGGGCTCGATATCCATGCGCTCGTAGTTCTCCGCCTCGTTGATCATGTGGAAGTTGAGGAGGTCCTCGAAGCCCAGCCCGACCAGCTGGGTGCGCGCGGCGCGCTCGAGGCGGGAGCGCTCGTGGCGGCCGCCGACGGTCCCCACGTCGGGATAGGTCGGCTCGAGGTCGTTGAAGCCGTAGGCGCGCCCGAGGTCGTCGATGACGTCCAGCGGGTGGAGGACGTCGACGCGGTAGGGCGGGACGGTGACCTCGTAGACCAGGTCTCCGTCGTCGTTCTCCTCGCGTTCGGCCTCGAGGCCGGAACGCTCGGCGAGGTCGATCACTTCCTCGGGGTCGAGGCCGATGCCGAGGATGGTCTCGATGCGGTCGTGGGCGACCGTCTTCGTCTTCGTCGAGAGGTCCGGCCGGACGATCTCGCGGTCGGGGTATTCAACTTCGACGTCCTCGAGCGTGGCCCCGCGCGCGGCCAGCGCGTAGCAGACGATGTTGAGCATCTTGTCGATCGTCCACTGGTCGGTGCCCGTCATCTCGACGAACAGGTCTCTCGAGTCCGTCGAGACCTCGGTCCGGCGGCCGTTGATGACCGGCGGGAACGAGAACAGCCCCAGATCGTCGTAGATCGCGGGGTAGCGCTCGTACTCGCTGACGAGGTCGGCGTAGGTCTGGCCGGTCTGGTGGTCCTCGAGGACCTCCGCGGGCGTCATCTCCCGATCGGAATCGAGGGGGACGAACGTGTCCTCGTCGGGCTCGAGCCCGACGTACTCGATCGTCGGCGCGCTCTCGTCCGTGGCGGACCGCCCCTTCAGCATCGTCAGGTCGTGGATCCCGATCGCGCCCTTCGCGCGCTTGCGGCCCATCGTCGCGTGGAGCTTCTCCTGCAGTTGGATGAGCGACTCGAGGGCCTCCTCGTCGAGATCGACGTCGCGGATCACGGCGCCGGTCACGTACGGCCGCTCGTCGGGGACCGACTCGTCGACCTCGATGGTCCAGTCCGCCGAGTTCGTCGAGGGGACGTGGACCCCGCGCGAGTCGCCGTAGTGGTAGCGCATCGAGCGCGCCACGCCCTCGACGGAGAGCCGGTCGAGGCGGTCGGGCGCGAACTCGAGTTCGAACTCGCCGTCCTCGGTGCGCCCCTCGAACTCGAGGCCGAGGCCGAACAGGTCGTCTTTGAGTTCGTCGTCGCTCTTCTCCTCGCGACCGGTCAGGTCGCGCAGTTCGTCGGGATCGATGTCGACGGTGGGCATCAGTAGGTCACCTCAGCGTTCCGCAGGAACTCGAGATCGGCGAGCGTGCCGTGGAGGTCGCGGATGTCCTCCGCGCCGGTGGTCAGCATGGCGAGTCGCTCGAGGGCCAGTCCCCAGGCCATGACGTCGCAGTCGACGCCGAGCGGCTCTAACATCTCCTCGCGGAAGATGCCGGAGTTACCGATCTCGATCAGTTCGCCCGTCGTGGGGTGGGTGCCGAACAGCTCGAAGCTCGGTTCGGTGTAGGGGTTGTAGTGGGGTTTGAATTGGATGTCCTCGATGCCGAACTGGGCGTAGAACTCCTCGAAGGTGCCCATGAGATCTCGCACCGAGAGGTCCTCGGCCATCACCCAGCCCTCGATCTGGTAGAACTCGAGCAGGTGGGTCGCGTCGAGCGTGTCGTTGCGGTAGGCCTTCTCGACGCTGAAGAACCGCGCCGGCGGCTCGATCTCGCCGATCTGGGTCCCGGAGAGGTAGCGCGTCGACAGCGAGGTCGTGTGTCCGCGTAACGCGAGCGCGCGGGCGAACTCTTCGTCCCACGGGGAGTGGTAGCCCTCGCTGTCCTCGCCCAGTCCCTCGCGGTGGACGCGCTCGACGTCCGCGACGAGGTCTTCCGGCAACTCGTCGATGTGGCTGGGCTGTTCCATGGCGAAGCGGTCCCAGTGGGTCCGCGCCGGGTGGTCCTGGGGCATGAACAGGCAGTCGTTGATCCAGAAGTCCGCGTCGACGTGGGGGCCGTCCATCTCCTGGAAGCCCATCCCGACGAGGACGTCCTTGACGCGCTCGGACATCTGGCGCAGGACGTGGACCGTCCCGCTCTCGATCTCCTCGGCGTCGGCCTCGACGTTGTACTCGGCGAACTCGACGTCCTCCCAGTCGCCGTCTTCTCGCGGCCCCTGGCCGCTCGAATGGTCGGCGAAGCGTTGCTTCGCCCAACTGGTCAGCAGTTCGGGCGTCACCTGTCCGACCGTCTCGGCGGTCTCGATGCCGGCCATCAGCTCCGTGACGGCGCGGTCGGTCAGACGGATCTCGCGGACGGTCGACTCCCGGCGCTCGAGCAGGCCGCGACGCTCGAGCTGGTCGAGCGTCTCCGAATCGACGGCGACGCTATCGACGGCCGCCTCGTCGGCGCCGGAAAGCGTCTCGAGCGCGTTCGCCTCGGCGTCCGCCGACGGATCGGCGTCCGCATCGGCCGTGATCTCGCCGCTGTCGATCGTGCCGTACCCCTTGCGGGCGTAGTTCGAGAGAGCGATGTCGACCCCTGTACCCTCGAGTCCCGAGGCGCCGATGACTCGCCCCATCTGGACGGCCTCCTCGTCGGCGCCGGCCTCGAGGGCGGCCTCGTAGAGCGCGATTTCGGGTAGTTCGTCGCTCGCGTAGTCGGCGCCCTCCTCGGTGAGCGCCACCGTTTCGTCGACGCGTTCCTCGATTTCGACCAGACCCTCGTCCTCGAGCTCGAACGCCGCCCCGGTGACGGTTTCGGGCGGGAGGTCGGCTCGCTCGGCGAGCGCGTCGACGGACGTTGCTTCGTCCGCGCTCGCGGCCTCCAAGACCGCGACCTGTTGTGCTGGAAGTTGCATTCGCTTGTTCGTATGGCTGCGTGTCGGTCAGTTAGCGGTTCCGATACCATACCGCCCGCCGGATCGTCCGGGCGGGCGCACAGAACGGCCGGTTTCGCCGCGAGCACCCGTTACGGTCGCTCGCGGCTCCACTGGTCCGGGTTCACCGGGCGAAGAAGAAGCCGAATCCCGATCGCAGTCGCTGTGACTGTTCGGCGACACCGCCACCGTCGTGGGATTCGGTTGCCATACGCGATTAGACTCAGTTCCGAGCCAAAAACGTTGTGATACGATCACTCACACCACGACGCGGCCACCGTGACTCGGCGATCCGACGGCGCTCCCGCTCAGTCGTTCGAGAGCCGCGTCGTCTCGAGGCGGCCGCTGTCGACCCACTCGAAGCCCGACTGCTCGGCGCTGGCCGTCGTCTCGGGGACGGCCGCGGGATCGAACTCGTCGGCGAACTCGATACGCGTCTCGCAGGGGCCGCTCGCGGGCAGTTCCGGGAGGAAGTCGTCGTCCTCGAGGAGCCCCTCGACGTCGACGGCGCCGCCGGCGCCCAGCGCGACGCCGAGCGCGCGGTAGCGGTCGTTCTCCGTGGCGAACGCCTCGCCCGCGCCGAAGGAGTCGTTGGTCACGCGAGTCGTCTTCGTGGTTCCCGAGAGCGTGCCGAACCCGTCGTCAGACGAATTATCCTCGTCCTCGGTCTCGCTCTCGTCGTCGCCGTCGGTATCGCATCGATCCTCTCTCCCCGCCGCTCGCTCGCGCTCCGTCTCGAGGATCGAATCGGCGACGTCCCGCGGCGACGCGCCGGCGCTCGAGTCGTCGTCGCGAACCCGCGAGACGGTCGGCGACCCGCCCCGGAGTTCGAGCCCGCCGGCCGCCGTCGACGGCGCCGACGTGGCTGTCGTCGATTGTGACTCCCGAGCCGACTCGCTCGCGTCGGTCGGGGTGTCGTCGGTTCGTGGCGTCGAGGGGCGTTCGAGTTCGGGTTCGGCTTCGTCGATGAGCGACGCGACCGAGTCCCGCCCGTCGTCGGACGCCGCCGCTTCCGTCTCGACGGCGCTGGCGAGGGGACCCGAGCGCCGTTCGGCGCGCTCGAGCGCCCACGTCGGCCACGGATCCGACTCGGTCGCGTCCGCCGGGTCGATCCCGCCGTCGGGGTCCTCGGGCACGTACGCCTCGAGGTCGTGTTTCGGCAATAGTGGCCGATCGAACGCCGAAATCCGCTCGCCGTAGCGATCGCGAAGCGCCTCGAGCTCCCCGTCCTCGACCAGCGCGGCCCGCCAGCGGTCGACGCCCGCTGAGAGGAGGACGACGGTCGCGTCGGTGCCCGCGAGCAGGCGCTCGTCGACCGCCCGCAGGATGGCGGGCAGGTTGTCGTCGGCCAGCGGCGTTCGCGGGTAGGCGACCGTCGCCTCACGTTTGCGACCGTTCGGATCCGTCGCGGCGAGTTCCAGCCGGTCGCGGCCGTTCTCGGTCGGCCCCGTTCGCGTCCACTCGAACGACCAACCGATCGCGTCGAAGACGGCCTCGAGTTCCCGTCCCAGTGCCCGCTGGGCGTAGCGCGCCGAGCAGGTCAGCCCGCGGTCGCTCCGGCAGACGAGCTGGCGCACCGTCGCCGTCCGGTCGCGCGCGTCCGCGAGGACGTCCGAAAGGATCGACTCGAGGGTGCGCTCCTCCTGACCGGGCGGGACCGCGGTGCGGTACTCCCGACGCTGGGCGCGGACGTCGTCGGGCGTGACGCCGAAGGAGCCGAGGACGTCGGCGCAGACGACGACGTCCCGGTCCGGATCGTCGGCGCGACCGGTCTCCATCGACGCGGGCTACACCGCGACCCCGGATATGCTTTCTCCTGAACTCGAGAAAAATCAGTGAGCGGACACCAGTCATCCCCTGTCACCGCGGGGCCATCTACTATCGTCGACGCGGCGACTCGAGTTCGATGTCCGTCTCCGCGAGCAGGTCCTCGACCTCCTCGCGTTTCTCCTGGTGCTCCTCGAGGAACTCTCGCATCAGCTGGGCGGCCTGCTCCTTGCAGTCGCCACAGAGTCGCTCGCCGCTCGTACACTCGTCGTAGACGCGCTTGGCGAACTCGTCGTCGTCGCCGGCCAGCAGGTAGGCGTAGAGTTCGTAGACGGGACACTCGTCGGCCTTCCCGCCCTTCTCGCGGTGTTCCTCCGCGGTCTCGCGGCCGCCGGTCGAGGCCGCTTTGACCTTGTCGTAGCCGTCCTCGGGGTCGTCCAGTAGCGAGATGTGGGAGGCGGGAATCGAGGAGGACATCTTCCCGCCGGTGAGGCCGGTCATGAAGCGGTGGTAGATCGACGACGGCGGGCGGAAGCCGTAGCCGCCGTTGTCGACCTCGATCTCGCAGGCGAGCTCCTCGGCCTCCCCGCGGTCGAGTTCGAAGGCGTCGACGTGACTCTCGTAGACTCGTTTCTCGCCGTCGATGGTCTCGACCAGGGCGTCGAAGGCCTCCTCGGTCGCTCGCCGGTCGAAGAAGCGCGTGCGGGGTCGCAGCGGTTCCATGCCGCCCTCCTCGAGCTTGGTCAGCACCGAGTCGAGGACGCTCGCGTCGACGTCGAGTTCCGACAGCGGCGTCTCCTCTAACGCCTCGGCGACGTGGACGCAGCGCAGCGTGTCGTCGTCGAACGCCTCGGGCTCGAGTCGCTCGTAGAACGCCGCGACCAGCGCGCGCTCCTCGTCCTCGAGTTCGAAGCTGGCGTAGGCCTCGGTGACCTTGAAGAAGCGCATTCGCTCGGCTAAGTCCCGCGCCAGCCGGACGTGGGGGTCCTGGTCGGGACCGACGGGGATGACCGTCGGCTTGGGCTCCTCGAGTTGCGGGTAGAGGATGTCGGCCATCTGGGTGACGACCGACTGCATGTGCGAGACGTCGGTCTCGCCGTCGAAGCCGTAGATCGCCTGGAACTCCGAGAAGTTGGCGTCGGCGCCCAGTTCGAAGGCGAGGTCCTGCAGTTCGCGGTTCTCGGACTGGCGGTAGAGTTCGCCCTCCTCGGGGTCGAAGCCGAGCGCGAGCAGGGAGAGCAGGTAGTCCCGGGCGTGCTCGTCGATCTCCTCCCAGGACATGCCGCGGGCCGAGTTGGCCTCGAGGTCGGCGATCAGCCCGTAGGCGTCGGCCCCCTGCTGTTGGTGCCAGATGATCTCGTCGAAGACCAGCTTGTGGCCGATGTGGGGGTCGCCGGTGGGCATGAACCCGGAGAGAACGGCCGCGGGTTCGTCGTTCTGTAAGGCCTCAGCGACCGGCCGGTAGTCGCGGTGGCCGAAGATGACGCCCCGCCGCATCAGGTAGTGCGGATTCGGGACCTCCTCCAGGACCTCGTCGAACTCCTCGATGCCGAACTCCTCGAACAGCTTGCGGTAGTCGGAGACGCTCGAGGATCCCCAGGGGTCCAGTGCAACGTCATCGGCACCAGCTGCTCCCCCGTCGGTACGGGGTTCTGCAGTCGTCGATTCCCCTGACTCGGACTCCTCGAGTGGGTCGTCTCCGGTCATTAGATTCGTCTTGGCGCGCCAGTTCGCAAAAGCCTTCGGCTTCGCGGCGGTATCGCGCCGAATCGGGAATCGATCTGCCTCGCACACTCACCGTTTCGCTCGCTCGAACCGTTTTCGCAGGCGACGGGATACCGCGCGTACAAGAATACCGCGATCCGGCGACGAGTATCGTACGACCGAACGATCTAGACGGACGATACTGGCCGCCGGAGCGGCGGCCCTGACCGTCCCAACCGAAGCGAGTGATCCCGTTCGACGGAACCTGCTAGAGTAAAGCGACGCCCCGACGAACGACGCGATATGCAGATCCGAGTGTTCGGCCGGGAGTGCGAGATCGACGACTCGAGGATCGACGCGGACGCGGAGGCGATCAGCGAGCGGGTCCGCGAGTACGAGGCCGGCGAGCGAACGACGTTCGACCTCGAGATCGACTATCCCGACGGGTTCACGGGCGACGTCATGCGGGCGATGGAACGGATTCCGGCCGGCGAGACGCGAACGTACGGCGAGGTCGCGGCCGCCCTCGAGACGGCGCCGGTCGCGGTCGGACAGGCCTGCGGCCGCAACCCGATCCCCGTCGTCGTCCCCTGTCACCGGATCGTCGGCGCCGACTCGCTGACCGGCTACGCGGGCGGACTGGAGCTGAAACGACGGCTGCTCGAGCACGAGGGGGCTTCGATTCCGGGCGAGGCGTAGGTCGGCGTTCGTTCGGTGTGTGATCCGCTCGAGCGGTCCGCGAACCGTTATATTCGCTCCCCGTAACGTCCGCGTATGGTCGAGTTCCCGATTCTGACGGACGGCGACGTCTACTCGCAGTTCGACTACGAGACCGTCGTCGACGCGATGCGCGACGCGTTCGCCGAACGCGCCGCTGGGACCCTCGAGGCGCCGCCGCGCTGGTACGTCGAGGCCGGCGAGGGCGAACTCGTCTTCACGGTCGGCGCCGCGACGGGACCGACGAACGCCGCCGGATTCCGGGTTTACGAGACCCACGGGTCGGGCGAGGACCACACGCAACTGGTGGTCGTCTTCGACGCGACGACCGGCACCGTCGAGGGGCTGATCGTCGGCCACGCGACCGGTAGTCTCCGAACGGGCGGGATCGGTGGCGTCGCGATCGACTGTCTGGCCCGCGAGGACTGCGAGACGCTGGGCGTGCTGGGCGCGGGCGTACAGGCCCGAACGCAGGTCGGCGCGGCCTGTGCGGTCCGGGACTTCGACGAGGTACTGATCTACAGCCCAACGCCAGAGAGCCGCACGGCGTTCGCCGAGACGGCAGCCGAGGACGTCGAACCGCCCGTCCGTGCGGTCGACGATCCGAAGCCGGTCGTCCGCGAGGCCGACGCGCTCGTCTGCGCGACCGACAGCACCGACCCCGTCTTCGATCCGGACTGGCTCGAGGCCGGAACCCACGTGACGACCATCGGCCCGCGTTTCCGAGACGCTCACGAACTGCCCCTCGAGGTCGTCAACCGCGCCGATGTCATCGCGACCGATTCGCTCTCGCAGGTCGACGCCTACGACCGCGAGTATCTGGTCTCCGGCGACGACTACGACCGGATGGTCGAACTCGCCGACGTGCTCGAGCACCCGGACCTGGGTCGGACCGACGCCGACGAGATCACGCTGTTCTGTTCGGTCGGACTCGCGGGAACGGAGGTCGTGCTCGGGACGCGATTTCTCGAGGACTTCGCGTAAGTCCGTTGGAACGGCTCTACGCCGTTCGATCGGCGGCCGCCCGCAGTTCCTCCAGTCGACCGGGTTCGACCCCGGCCAGCACGACCGCCGCGAAGACCGTCTCGTCGTCGGGACGGGGCGCGTCGCCGCCCAGCACGCCGGTGCCGCCGACGGTCGACTGCAGCGCCCGCCGGCCCTCGGCGATCGCCTGCCGGTTGAGCCACGTCGGCGGGCCGCCGACGACTAACAGCCCGCGGGCGGCCGTCTCGGGGTCGCACTCGAGGGTGAGCTTCCCGTGGATTCCCTTCCGGACGACCGTTTCCACGGCGCTAACCGCTTCGCTCGTCTCGACGTCCCGATCGGTCGACAGGAGTCCGAGCCCGAACCGCGAACTACTCGTCTCGACGTCCTGATCGCCGTAGCCCAGTGCCACGATCGCCGACTCGTTGCCGAGGATCCGCTCGACGTCGCTCGCGTCGATCACGTTCTGGGCGACGGGCCCGTCCGACGCACCGCCGCCGGCGAAGACGGCCGCGACGCGACCCGCCAGCTCCCGATTGCACCGGTCGCGAGCGTCCGACATCGTCTCGCCGGGGCGGAGCCACGCCTCGTTGTCGAAACAAACGATGGCGCTGGCCAGCCCCTCGAGGCGCTCGAGCGTGGCGACCGCGTTCGATGCCGCGTTCGGTCGCGGCGGCTCGTCGCTCCCGGCGGCCGCGGTCGTTCGGGAGTGCGGTCCGGTATCCCCGGCGTCGGCGTCGGGGTCGAACTCCCGGTCGGCCGGCAGCGTCGCGAGCACGTAGACGGGCGCGTCGTACTGCCGTTGCAGCGCGGCGACGAGTGCGGGCGCCGTTCCGCCGCCGGTCGCGCCGCCCAGGCCGACGGCGACCAGAAACGCGTCGGCCTCGCCCGGCGTTCCCTGATTCAGCGCCTCGAGCAGTTCCTCGGCGTGTGTCTCGCCCGTCTCGAACCGTCGCTCGAGGTCGTCGTCCGCGCCGATCCCGGTGCCCTGTCCGTACCGGTGGCGGTGCGATTCGGGAACGACGGTTCGCCGGAGCGTCGCCGCGTCGGTGTCGAAGACGTAAACGTCCGTCAGAAACGAGTGGTCCGCCGGCTCCGCGGCTCGGATCGCGTCGGCGATCCGACAGCCCGCGCCCCCGACGCCGATCACCTCGAGTTGCATACCGGGATACTCGGCCGAGGGGTTTTCACGGTTGCGCTCGCTCGAGGCTCAGGGCGTCAGTCGCTCGAGGGACCACCAGTCGACGCCGCCGGCCTCGTCGACCAGCGCGAACGCCATCGTCTTCCGGACGCCGTGGGCCAGCCGAACGTCCAGCGCGAGGTCCCGCGGTTCGAAGACGTAGTCGTCGGGGTGGACCCGGATCAGCAGCTCCGAGTGGCCCAGGTTCTCGACGGACTCGACGTCGGCGTAGGTCCGGAAGTCCGCACCGAACTTGTAGCCCGTCTTCGGGACGACGCCGCGTTCGCGCAGGGTGGTGTAGACCGCCAGCCGCCGGTCGAACCGTTCTCCCTCGACCTCGCGGCCCCGCTCGCGGACCGCCGTCGGCTCGAGGGCGATCGCGCCGCGCTCGGCGAGATAGGCCGCCTCGAGCAGCGAGCACTGCAGCGTCGGCTTGTCGTACTCCCGTCCCTCGAGGGGCTGGCCGTAGAAGGCCGACTCGTAGAGGTCGACCGGCGGCTCCCAGACGACGACGCGGTCGGCCAGCAGGTCGGCCTCGCAGCCGTCGGGAAGTGTGGCGCCGGTCGTCCCCGACGGGTCCCGCCGGGAGACCTCGAAGTAGGTGATTTCGCTCTCCTCGTCGACCACCGCGAGGACGCCGGCGGTGAGTTCGCCGGCCGGGACGTCGGTTCGCTCGCCGATCACCCGGAGGGCGTACTCGATCTCGCCGTCGCCGGGCCCTTTTCCGCGCGGGAAGACCGCGAAATCGGCCGGCTCTTCGGGCGGATCGGCGACCCACGGCTCCGACGCCGGCGAGAGGTAGAACCCCCGCGAGCGCAGGTCGGCGTAGACGAGAAATCGCACGCCGAACTTCCGGCCGGGCTCGCGGGCCACGAACGCCCGGAAATCGAGTCGTTCGCCCGAATCGTCGACGACCGCCTCGAGATCCCCGCGGTAGAGCAGGTGGGCCGCCTCGACCGGTGCGAGTGCGATCTCGTTGCCCTCGAGCGGATAGCCGTACCCCCGGGAATCGTGATAGCGCTGGCGCGCGTCGTCGCCGACGCGAACGACGCCCGCCGCCTCGTCGAACCGCCCCTCGAGTGCCATAGCCGAGGTTTGACGGTCGGGGACTAAGGGGCTGCGGATCGATTCCTCTTCGTCGTTCGTCCCAGTGAGTACCGGTGGTAGTGCGACGAGCACCTCGAAAGCCCCCGATTCGCTCGAGTCGGAGGACTCGCTGCGCGCTTCGACGCTCACTTCGATCGCCTCTGCAGTGCTTGCATCGTCCGCCTTCCCCGAGCGAATCGGCCCCTTTCAGTCCCACCCACCGCAGCGCCGGTCGATCGGGCGGCCGTAGCTCGGTGAGAAGCGCCGCTTCGTTGCGGCGTTCCGTCGTCAGTCGTCAGTCGTCAGTTGCGGAATCGGCCTCGAGCGGCAGCGCTACCCCCTTCTCGCACGTCGCGTCGAGACAGCGGGTGCCGCTGGCGGTCTCGAAGGTGGGGAGGCCACAGCCGCACTCGCCGTCGATGACGCCAGCGGGGACCGCGAAGCCGGTATCGCAGTCGGGGTAGTGTTCGCAGCCGGCGATGAGTCCGCCGCGCCGCAGGATTCGGAGGTCGCCGTCGCAGTCGGATTCGGGGCAGTCCCACTCGCGGTCGAAGGCCTCCCGGACCGCCGCGTCGAGGGACTCGCAGCTCCGATCGAGACAGACGTCGAACGCGAGGCCGCGCTCGACGCGCATCCGGGGGAGGCCGCAGTCGCAGTCACTCTGCTCGTCGCGGATCGTCGCGTCGGCGGGCACGCCGTAGCGGTCGCCGCAGCCGACGCAGTGGACGCCGCTCGAGCGCACGAGGGCGGCGCCGCAGTCGGGACACTGGCCGACGGGGGTCCCGGCCGCGGAGGCCGGGTAGTTGGCGAAGCCGTCCTGCTCGTGGGCGGCGATCCGGAGCGTCTGCGTGCCCTTCTTCGCGACGAGCGTGAAATCGCCCGTGTGATCGCTCGAGACGCTGTCGGCGCGGGTCAGCCACGCGACGGGTTGGTAGCCGCCGCTGTCGTGGACCAGGACGGTGTTGTCGGGTTTGACGATGGTCGTCACACGGCCGCGGTACTCCTCGCGGTCCCCTGTCTCGGCGATAACGGTACAGTCGCCCGCGAGCACGCGGATCGCGTCGTCGATCATGGGCGGTCTGGCCCCGGTTTCGTACTTAAACCCGCGGCTCGGTGGCTGGTTTCGAACGTGAGAACCGGGTCAGCACTCGCACGTGCTCTCGATGGCGGTCGCGGTCGCGATTACGACTGGCCGCCGCGCTCGTCGCCCTGCGGTCCGTTCCCTCGTTCGTTCGGCTCGCCGGACGAACGGTCGTCGTCATCGACGATCGAGCGAGCGATCGCCGACTGATGGCCTTGCGATCATAGTCGGGTGAGTCGGTCTTCCAATCGCTCTCGCTCTCGATGGCATGTACCTCAACGACACTCACGAACGACGGTACTGGTGGTACCTCTACATCGCGGTCTCAGTTACGCCGCTTCTCGCAACGTTCGTAGGGCTGGTCTACCTCTACCGGCGGAAGAAGTTCATCGGCCTTGAGCGACCGTTTGACATCGGCGACCTCGTTCGCTAATCGGCCAACACGACAGCAGAGCCGCATAGCAGCCGCCATATTGACGTCGAGCTGACATCAGGCTACTGCCTGTGTGATGTCAGATGGAATTGTTTTTGACGTCACCATGACGTATCCAGTGCCGTAGTGGGTTTCACATGTTGAAATGAGAGTCGACCGTTTCCATAATTCGTGGGTCGGCAGTCGACTGAGCGTCCGCCAGTGGCTTGCGGTGTCCGTCCCTTACTATAATTTCAGCAACCACATCAATCGATCGACGGTCGAACGGCATCTCAGGGTTTGATTATACATGTACTCATAATAAATATTGCTTATGACTAATACTATCTGTATTACTTAGATTCATAATATCAACACATGTGTTAGTTGATGCGAAAGCTAATGGTGAAAAAGAAGCAACCCAAACAGAACTCGCAATCGCGTCGCTCTCTCATCAAAACGATCGGCATCAGTGCAGCATCGCTTTCGGCTCTCGGAGCAGGGACTGCCGCAGCGAAAGATGCCAACAACCAGTCTGTCGAGGGACCGAGCACGTTCGGTACCCAAAGCGACGAGCCTACGGTTGAGCCGGACGCGATGAAGAACGCCACGACCACGTTCTCGCCGTACTCAATCTCCACTTCGGGGACCTCAATTCTGAAAAGCCGGTGGGAATTCCAGACTATCCCTCTGATTCCGGCAAACAACTACCAGCTCGACATCCTCGTGAATTCGAATAACGTGAGAAAGCCCACCACTCGGTCGACGAACGTCGGTTCAGGCAAGATCACCAAGAACTGGGAGTACAGGAGTAGCAGCCCAGTCGGCTCTGCATATCACTGGCAGGCCAAAATCTGGACCGTTGACGCCTTCGGGACCTCTGCAATGGTAGATGCAGAAATCGACCCGTACAGCTCTGGAAACGTTAAGGCGAAGACGGGTACATTCTGGCCGTACCAGTCATGGTCGACTGCTACCCTTACCGTGAAATAGCAGTCCCGAAGGGTCACCCACGGTGTCCCGTCTCCAGTAACCAACCGCAATACTAAATCTATCTCGGATAGAATATTAACCAAACAATAATGGAAATTAACAAATCCAGAGTTCGAACGCTCCAAGTATTAGCTGCGGCTATCGTCCTGTTCGCCATCTTCGCAATGCTACTGTCCGGTCAACCGGTGTTCGTGGCTGTGATAAGTGGGATAACGGCGGGCGGCCTCACGTTCATGCTAACCGCCCTGATTCTGTTCGCATATTGGGGATTCCAGTCCTCGTTCAGCAAATAACACATCGCTTCTGTTCTTCGACAAACCCTTTTAAGTAACTCAGAATAGACTCCATCCTAGAATAAGTAGTTTTTAACTACATCGAGAAATGAGAAAAGGGCCGCAGCCAACTCTGGAGAGATATTCACTGGCATTACTTCTGTATGTTGCTGGCGGGCCCGCACTCATGCTCCCAATGACAGCTACTATCATTGATGCGATAAACCTCGTTGCTCTAATCACATAGACGGAGCTTTTCAAGGGCCTTCCGCGGTCTCCGGGCCGCCGAGTTCGCCGGCGCGGTCCCGGAGCGTCCGGATCGACTCGACGTCGACGCCGTGATCGGACAGGACGGCTTCGGGTACCCCGGCTGCGGCGGTCTCGGCCGCGTCGGCCCGTCGCTCGAGGCTCCGCATCTCGGCGACGGTCGTCGCGACTTCCGCGCGGTAGCGCCCCTCGCTGAGGTCGCCGGCCTCGCGGGACTCGTTCAACTCCTCGAGTCTGTCCTCGAGTTCCGTCAGGCGCCGGTCGGTCTCGTTGAACTGCGCGGCGATGACGGCCGCTTTCGTCTCGTTGGACTCGGCGTTCGCGATTCGGACGCCGAAGGCCCGCTCCGAGACGTTGCCCTCGAGTTCGGCGTTCTGGACGCCGACGGCGGCGGCGAACTGCGCGCCGGGTTCGATCGATTCGGTTCCGTCGTCGGCGTCGGTCTCCGACTGCGCGCCGTCGCTTGAGGTCGCGCTCGCCGCCGCGAAGGGGACCGCGACCGTCGCGACGAGGAGAATCGCTGCCAGTGCGATCGACGTGGTTCGGTTCATTGGTGGGTGTTGTCTTCGTGTGGTGATAGACACTCGAGACGATGACTTGGGTTCACCGACGGTTAACGCGATTCAACGCCGTTTTCGATCCGACGCCGTCGGGCGATTTCGTCGGTTTCGACGATTCGTGTCTGCCATCCGTCCGGAGCGGAATGCGGTTTCGGTTCGCTCTCATGTCGATTCGGGACCGCCGCCCTCGTCGGGCAGCGAGAGCACGTTCTCGCGACCGAGGCGGAACGACTCGAGTTTCCCCTCCTCGCGGAGGCCGCTGACGACCTTGCTCGTCTTCGCGTCGGTCCAGTCGAGTTCCGCGACGACGGCTTGCTGTTTCATCCGGCCGCCGTTCTCGCGGACGAGCCGAAGGACCTGTTCCTCGTTACTGAGCAGGTCCGGATCCGGCGCCCCGGTCCCGGTCCCGGTTGCGCTCGTACTCGAGTCTGCCGACTGTGCGGACTGCGCCAACTCTGCCGGCTCCGTCGGTTCGTTGCTCGGTGGCGACGCCGTCGCATCGTCCGCTCGAGCGGCGTCGGGATCGCTTCGATCGGCGTCTCCGTCGGTCGGCGGCGCGCTCGGCCGCGAGCGGGTGCGATACCACCAGAGGCCTGCGGCACCGAGTCCGACGACGGCGAGGCCGGCCGCTGCGAGCAGCGCCGAGGACGGCCCCGTCCCCGCAGCGGTGACGACGACGCGCGGCTCGCCGGAGACGAAGTCGGTGTCGCCGCCCCGCCAGATGACCGCGCGATCGCGTTCGTCGTCGGGTTCCGGCGCGACCGAGGTTCGCTCGTATCCGTCCGGCCACTCGATCAGCAATCGGGTTCCGTCGTCGAGGTAGATCCCCTCGAGCGCGTCGCCCGCCCGGAGTTCGTCGCCCTCGCTGGCGGCGAACCCGCGCCATTGGAACGTGTACCTGACGACGCCGTACTCTCGAGCGAACGACCGTCGCTCGGTCTCCACGGCGAACCCGTCGGCGGACATCTCGCGACCCGTCGCGTTCTCGGCGGTGGCGACCGTTTCGGCCATTCGATCGGCGAAGGATCGCGTGTGGTTGTCCGGATCGTCGCGGATATCGTCCCGCAGCGATTCGAACGCCGTCGTGCTCTCCTCGTCGTCGAGCCGAACGAGGAACTCGAGGCGCCACTCGGCGGTCCCGTTCGATCGGAGCGCGACGTCCATTCGGACCTCGTCCGCGTCGATCTGGTCCTGCTGGATCGCGAACGGCGTCGACTCGGACTGTCCGGCGTCCGTGGCTCCGGCGGCGGCGCCGATCGGGCCCGTTGCGGCGAGGAGGAGCGCGGCGACCACGGCCATCACGCCGACGCGATCGTTCATACGAGTGGGTACTTTTCACCTCTGTTAAAACATGCGGAAGCTGGGAGAGCGTCGCTACCTACCTTCAACGGTGCAACAGGGCTGAAACGGCGAAGAAGTGTTCAACGAATGTTCATTTCCCGGCGCCGTTCAACTCTGCGTCGGCACCGCCGGGCGTGAGGCCCCGAACGACCTCACCGAGCGACTCGAGGAGGCCGCCGACGAAGTCGGATATCTCCCCGAGGGCGTCGAGGACGAACTCCGGTACCGGATCCGGAAGCTCGTCCGGTGGACCGTTGGCCGGTTGTGCTGCCGCCGCGCCCGTTGCGCCGACGAGGAGTGACATCGTAATCGCGATCGCGAGTAGCGTTCGTCCGTGCATCACAGTTCTCCATTGGACGTTCACCCTCTTGAACCGGTCAGTTCGTGAGCTCGTTTTGCGCCGATTTACGCCCGTTATCGATCGTTTTCGACCGCTCTCAGTTCATCACGTGCCGGATGGTTCCACGCACTGACGCCGAACCGAGCGATGCCGTCGCCTCCGATAGCGATACCGACGCGTCCGGTAGCCACACGCGACCGGCACGTATTACACCGACTTGATGCGGCGTCGCCGTTCTCGTACTCACTCTCGTCTCTGATCCGTGTTCTCGTGGCGATCGAGTACGTCGACGGATGCGTCTCGATGCATGAGCCGACAGGAGCGTCAGCGAGGGTGCATCAATGGGGGACGGCGGCAGTGAAGAGGAGCGTCAGCGAGGGACGGGACCGGTGGAGGGTGCGTCAGCGGGGGACGGTGGCAGCGCCGTTCAGGCTCCCGGAACGCCGAGCGCCGTGATCGAGCCGATACCGAGCAACTCGAGGGCCGCGAGGACGACGACCGCGGCCGCCCACGCGGCGAGGCCGACCGCGCCGGAGCGAAGCCAGCCGAGTCGATAGCGCCACTTGACGACCGCGATCCACGCGACGGCGGCCAGCAGACCGCCGAGCAGCGGAATCGGCTCGAGGAACGCCCAGGCCAGCGCGCCGAGCAGCGCGGTTACCACCGCGTGGCCGTAGTCGCGGGCGTCCGCGGCGACGTGGGTGCCGGTGTGGAGGGCCGCGCCGCCGACTAACAGGCTCACGGCGAACGCCAGCAGCCGGTCCTCGAGTCCGATCGGCGCCGGGGAAGCGAATGGTGGCATGGGATGGGGAAGTTACGGGAGACTTATTCGTCGCCGCCCGATTCGTCGTCGCCATCGGTCTGTTCGCTATCGTCCGAGGAGCCCGGTTCGACAGACTCCTCATCGTTCGATTCGCCGGTTTCGTCGGTCTTGCCGTCGCCGTTCTCGTCGGCGTCCGCGCCGCCGTCGCGTTCAGCGCTGTCCGAGTCAGCGTCCCCGCTTCCGTCGCGTTCGTCGGCGCTCTCGCTCTCGTCTTCGTCGCCATCAGGCGTCACGTCGCTGATCGCGTCGCCGAGCGAACCGCCGAGGTCTCCGCTCAGGAACGACGAAATCCGCTCGTGGATCGCGGAGACGTGATCGGGAACTTGGCCGGGGAGCTCGACGTTCGGTCCCTGTCCGTTCCGATCGTCTGCGGCGGTATCGCCGGCGGTTCCGTTCCCGCTTCGATCCGCGTTGTCGTTCGCGTGTCCTTCGTCCGCGCTCTCCGAACTCGCGTCCGGGGACACGGGCGCGTTCCCGGGCGCCGCGGCGGCGAACCCGGTGGTTGCGATCAGTACTGCGCAGCCGACTGCGATGAGCGTCGTTCGTTTCATAGCTCGCATCCCGCTCTCGGTGGCCGGACCGACTTGAAGGGGGTTCGTCGTGGATCGGGTTTTCGAGCGTTTGACGCCATTTGAGGGACGTTTTCGCGGGTTTGTCTCCGGTTTAACGCCGATCGAAGGCGGGGATCCCGTCGCCGAGGCGTCGGGTCGAGCGCAGCGGCGAACACGACTCGAGCGCGCGCCGTCCGGTCGACGACGCCGCGCATCCGAGCTGGCGATCGGCGCGGTCTCGAGGGGGCGCTATCGGAGGCTTGCACGCGATGCTATCGGGTCCGATTCTCCGGCGCCTCGAGTACCGAAACGCTGTGAGTTCGCCGGCGCGAATCCGACGCTACGAGTCCGACGCCTCGAGCGCCGTCTCGACGCCGCTGACCAGATTGGTCGCGGTCGTACCGCCCTCGTCGCGCCAGTGGACCTCGCCGGCGCCGTCGACGGCCAGCGTCGTGGGCGTGCCGGTGACGCCGTAGTCCTCGAACAGCGCGCCGTCCTCGTCGACGGCGAGGGTCCAGTCGCCGTCCTGCTCGGCCCACCAGTCGGCCAGTTCCGACGGCGAGGACGCGGCGCCGGAGTACTCGTCGACGACGCTCACGACGTGGACGTCGCCGTCGGGACCGACCTCGCGGGCCGTCGCGAGTTCGTCGCGGGCCTCGCCGACCCGCGAGAGCATGGCGCGGCTGGTCGGACAGGTGGTTCGAATGCAGTTGACGAGCTGGACCTGCCCTCGGCTCGGAACGCCGATCGTCCCGCCCTCGCTCCCGGGCGCGTCGACGGTCGTGAGCTCGACCGCCGACTCGTTGGACTCGTCGCCGTCGTTCGAGTCGGCGCCGTCCTCGAGGCAGCCCGACCCCGCCGCCAGTACCGCCGTGCCCGCGATGAATGCGCGTCGTTTCATGTCGTATCGGACGGCCGCCGCCCGCCGGTTCGGCTCCGTATACGAGTTCGTCGCCGCGGAGTCACGTGTTTGTTTCCCCGGCTTCGGCCACGTGGCCCGGCACGAGAACGAGTGGTCAGCCGGCGGAATCGTACCCCTCCGATCCGTCGGGGAGCGTCAGTCGAGACAGACGTACGTCCGCGTCGTGCCGACGTCTTCGAGCGGCCGGACCGCCGACGTGACCGTCGAGAGGAGGTCGTGCGGTCGCTCGCCCTCGAGTTCGACCACGACGTCGAAGTCGCCGGCGACGACGTGCGCCTCGACGACGCCGTCGACCTCGCGAACCGATTCGCAGACCGCCTCGGACATGCCCGTCGCGACGTCGATCATCACGAATGCGTGAGACATTATCATTCGGACTTCGCGATCGAGCCACAAATAACGACCGTGCGCGGAGCGACCGACGCCAGCCCCGAACGGGCGGCGGTCTCGTCGTCGGTCAATCGGGCGCTCAAGGATCGGTGCAAGCGCCGCCTCGAGAGCTGGTCGCCGACGGTCCACTGGGGGCTGCTCGCCCGCGGGCGGCTGGACGGCATCGTCCGCTACCGACCCGACCGGGAGGACCAACTCCTGGGCGAACTGTTCGCGTCCGAGAGCGGACTCCACACCGCCACGGGCGAGGGGTCCGACGACGGCCGGTGGTTCGTCGGCGCCGGCAACGAGGCGGTGCTCGACGCGCTCCGCGAGATCGCGCGTGCGAACGTCTGATCTGGGCGTTCGCTCCGCCGACTCGTTCTGCCAATTCTTGCACAACGCGCTTATTCCGTGCCCCCGTCGGTCGTCCTATGACCGCGACCACCGCCGAGATCGTGCTGTTCGACGGCTTCGACGAACTGGACGCGATCGGCCCCTACGAGGTGCTCGAGAACGCCGCCCACGCGGGCGCCGACCTCGAGGTCGACCTGGTGACCCTCGACGAGACCGACCTCGTCACGGCGAGCCACGACCTGCGCGTCGAACCGCAGGGGACGCTCGGCCGGCCCGACATCCTGCTCGTCCCCGGCGGCGGGTGGACGTCCGCCAACGAGGGCGTCCGCGCGGTCGTCGAGGACGGCGTGTTGCCCGACAGGGTCGACGAATGCTACGCCGAGGGCTCGACGGTCGCCTCGGTCTGTACCGGTGCGATGGTGCTGGCCGAGGCCGACCTGCTCGAGGGCCGGCCCGCCGCTACACACCGGGTTGCCGTCGACGACCTCGAGGCCCACGCGGCGAACGTGGTCGACGAGCGGGTCGTCGACGACGGCGACGTGCTGACCGCCGGCGGCGTCACCTCGGGACTCGATCTGGCGCTGTGGCTCGTCGAGCGGGAGTTCGGCGAGGACGTCGCGAGCGAAGTGAGCGAGGAGATGGCCTACGAGCGCGGCGAAGTGTTCGGTTGATAACAGCCCGTACAGATATCGGCGGTCGCGTTGCTCTCGTCTCGAGTGAGTAGCAACGGGAGCGTTCCGTTATCGTGGCAACAGGGAGTTGCCACGCCCTCCCCAGCCGATTCGCTCGTTCGCTTCGTCTGCTCACGGGCGCGAAGCGCCCGTTCGCACGGTACGCGGGACCGAAGGTCCCGCGCCACTCACTCACTCATCCCTCGCGCACTGTCATCGATCGGCTCTCGCTTCGCTCAGGCACGATCGACAGCGCGCGCCACGCAACGCGGCGCGGTCAGCACGAGAGGAGCGACGGACCACTATCTCCCGAGCCACCGCGCCCGGTTGCTCCTTGCCAAATTGCTATCCGTGACGCCCGGGTAGGCAGGGCCACATGAACGCAGTGCTGTTCGACATGGACGGGGTCCTCGTCAACAGCGAGGACTACTGGACCGAGTTCCAGGCCGAAGACATCCTTCCGGCGGCCGTCCCCGACGACGACGTCGACGTCGCCGAAGTGACCGGGATGAACTACCGCGAGACCTACGACTACCTCGAGGCGGAGTACGGGACCGCCGTCTCCCGCGAGGAGTTCGAGGAGCGCTTCGAGGAGACCGCTCGCGAGATCTACCGCGAGCACGTCGACCCCGTCGACGGTCTCCACGACCTCCTCGCCGAACTCGACGACCGCGGGGTCGAGCGAGCGCTCGTCTCCTCGTCTCCGCACGAGTGGATCGACATCGTCCTCGAGCGATTCGACCTCGAGGGGTCGTTCGACCACGTGATCAGCGCCGAGGACATCGACGCGGCGGGCAAGCCGGAGCCGGACGTCTTCGAGTACGCCGCGAGCGAGGTCGGCGTGCCGGCCGAGGAGTGCGTCGTCGTCGAGGACTCGGAGAACGGCGTCGAGGCCGGCGCGCGGGCCGGCGCGCTGGTCGTGGCCTACCGAATCGACGCCCACGACGACCTCGACCTCTCGCCGGCCGACGAGATCGCGGACTCGGCCGCGGAACTGCGGGAGACGGTCCTCGAGTTGGCGTCGTAGCCGGCTCGATATCACGTCGGGACCGTCGGCTCGACATTTCGATCAGTCAGTGCACCGACCCGCGTATCTGGGCGCTACCGAGAACTCCTCTTTCACACCCCGTTCGAGGCCTCGAGCCGGATCCGACGCCGGTCAGACGACGTCGACCGTTCGACTCGAGACGATCGGCACCAGCGGCTCCTCGGGGAAGGCGACGCTGACGGTGAACTCGAGGTCCTCGGCGTCGGCGCCGAAGACGCCGACCGGGACGGTGTCCGTATCGCGCAGGTAGGTGTTCGTACTGGTCATCTCGACCCCGTTGACGGTCACGCGAATGCCGGCCCGCGCGGGCTCGCCCACGTTGCGGACGGTCACCTCGCAGACCTCGTTCTCGCCGGTGGCGATCGTCTCCGGGAACTCGCCCCAGTCGATCTCGAGGGCGGGCAGCGACTGGGCGCCCTCGTAGACGCGCTCGGCGACGCCCTCGGAGAGGCCGGCGTCGACGAGTCCCTCGACGCCGACGGCGACGATGTCGCCGGGGGCCGACAGCCCCTCTCTGGCGAGTTTGCTCGCCCGGCCCGGCCCGACGCCGTCGATGGCGGTCAGTCCGACCGCGTCCTCGGCGACGCCGTTCTCGATGCGGGCCTCGACGCGCCGGGCGAGGTTCGCGGCGTGGGGGCCGACGAACCGATCGAGGAAGGCGCCCAGCGCCGAGACGAGTCGCGTCGCGTTGCGCCGGATCACCCACGCGTCACTGGCCAGTTCCGACGGCGTCGAGCCGTCGGCCGCCCCTCGGAGGATGGCCAGCACCTTCCGTTGGCCCGCCTCGAGGTCGTCGGTCTCCTGGCCGACGAGCACGGCGTTGATCGCGTCCCGCTCGGACTGGCGGGCCGACACCGAGTCGAACTCCTCGGCGGTCGCGACCGTCTCGAGGATGTCGCCGGTCTCGAGGGTCGTCTCGCCATCGGTGATGCGGTCACAGAGGTCCGCGAACCCCGCGGCCGTCTCGAGTCGCAGGTAGTACTCGGAGGCGAGTTTTCCCCGCGGCGTCGGTTCGATCGAGAGGTCGTCGGCGTCCATCTCGACGAACCCGCGGTCGACGAGGTCCTCGA
Source organism: Haloterrigena gelatinilytica (assembly GCF_013342145.1). Lineage (NCBI taxonomy): Archaea > Methanobacteriati > Methanobacteriota > Halobacteria > Halobacteriales > Natrialbaceae > Haloterrigena > Haloterrigena gelatinilytica. The sequence continues at coordinate 3,728,847 of NZ_JABUQZ010000001.1, forward strand.
GGCAGTTCCGAACGCGTTCACGGAGATTGGGAAAGTCGTACGCCTCGGGTTTCGACTGGCCGCGGACGTAGTAGAACGTGGTCTCGAGCCAGTCCATGACCGCCTCGAGATCGGTGATGGTCCCCATCGCGATCTCGGCGTTGAGGTGGGTCTCTAAGCTCTCGGCGAGGCGGGACTCGATCTCCTTGCCGTCCCGGAGCAGCCGGCGGTACTTGTCCGCGTCCGCGCCGTCGCAGACCACCCAGCCGTAGCCGACGTCGTCGTAGCCGGGGCGGCCGGCGCGACCGAGCATCTGGAGGACGTCGAGGGGGCTCATGTCGACCTCGCCCTCGAGCGGATCGTGGTATTTCGTGTCTCGGATCACGACGCAGCGAGCGGGCAGATTGACGCCCCAGGCCAGCGTCGACGTCGAAAAGAGGAGTTCGACGTGGCCCTCCTTGAACCACTCCTCGACCAGATCCCGGTCGTTCTTCGAGAGGCCGGCGTGGTGGAAGGCGACGCCGTCTAACACCGACTTGCGGAGCGTGGCGTCGTCGAGTTCCTTCGCGTCGGTATGAAAATCGTAGTCGCCGCGAGCGCCCATCGGCACGTCGCGTTCGGCGATCTCGTCTCTGGCCTTCTTGGCCGCCTGCACGGTGTCCTGGCGGGAGGAGACGAAGACGAGCGCCTGGCCGTCTTCTCGCAGATGCGGTTCGGCCAGATCGAGGGCGCGATACAGGCGGCGGTACTTGTCCGCGAAGGCGTTGTCGCCGTGCGTGTAGGTCTTGACGCCCGATTTGAGATCGACGGGTCGGTACTCGTCGCCGAACTCGAAGGTGGTCTCCTCGGGGGCGTCGAGCCACGAGGCCACGTCGTCGACGTTGGGCATCGTCGCCGACAGGGCGACGACGCGCGGGTCACAGAGCCGTCGGAGCCGCGAGATCGTCACCTCGAGCACCGACCCCCGTCGATCGGCGTCCAGCAGGTGGACCTCGTCGATGACGCAGACGTCGACGTCGGTGACGAAGTCGTACCGCCGGGAATCGTGTTTTCGGGTCGCCGAGTCGAGTTTCTCGGGGGTCATCACGAGGATGTCCGCGCGCCGCGCCCGGCGGGGATTCAGATCCCGTTCGCCGGTGACGACGTATACCGAGTAGTCGAGGTCCTCGAAGCGGTCCCAGTCGTCTTCCTTCTCGTTGGTCAGGGCTCGCAGCGGCGCGATAAAGAGCGCGGTGCCGCCGTCGGCCAAGGCCTTGCAGATCGCCAGTTCCGCCAGCGCGGTCTTGCCCGAGGCCGTCGGCGCGCTCGCGACCACGTTGTCCTCGGACTCGAGCAGCCCTGGCAGTGCCTCGCGTTGCATTCGGTTGAACTCCTCGAAGGCGAAGGCGTCGGCGAATTCGGGGAGAACCTCGGCGACCTCCATCACCCTCAAACGGGAAGCGCCGGGTCAAAGGCGTTTCCTTCGAGGTCGCCGACCCGACCGGCCCGCGGGCGAGGCGCCGAGGACCGCGCCAGCGGTGGCGAAGACGAGCGGGTAGCGGACGCCCCGAGGAAGACGGTGGGGAGGAGCTGCGGCCCCATCGATCGGCTCACCTCGAAGCCGACGACCGTTCCCTCGGCGCTGGCCCCGGTGACGATCGCACCCAGCCCCAACACGACGGCGTAGCCGATCGTCCCGCGCTCGCGGCGACGGCCGCGGCCCTCGAGTCGCGCGATGCGGGTCCCTCGTCGGATACCGTCGACTGCGGGAACATCGAACCGACAGCGACGGACCGTAATACAATTGAGGGCTGTAATTCGTCGCTCGCGATCAGACGGCCGTTTCCTCGCTCGAGGCCGCCGTCTCCTCGAGTTGGTCGCTCAACAGCCGCGAGGCGCGTTCGGGCTCGGGGACGCGCTCGAAGACGAGTTCCGGTTCGCCGGAGCCGGCGGTGTAGACGGTCAGGTCGCCGTAGCCCAGCGCGCGGCCGAGGACGCTCTGGCTGAGGCTGGTGTTCTGGACGCGCTCGAGGCGAAACTGGGTGACGTCCCGCGAGACGACGCCGTACTTCTTGTAGAGTTCCGAGGTCGTGATGACGTAGCGGGTGTTCGTCCAGACGAGGTAGCGCGCGCCCGCCAGAGCCGTCCCGGCGACGGCGACGAGGACGCCGACGAGCGTCAGGAGTCCGACGCCGTCGCCCGCCGTCCACCCGGTCAGAACGAGGCCGACGATCGCGACCGCGACGCCGAGCGGGAGCCGCGATCCCATCGAGACGGGGTGGGGACGACTCTCCCAGACGATGTCGTCCTCGTCGCTGATGTGAAACCAGTCGGGCGTCGTGCTGAACGCCATTGTCGGCGGTATTCCGTTCGCTCCCGTAAAGCTATGGGTACGTCTCGCTCAGACGGACTCGCTGCGGGACGCCTGCACGTCCAGTCCGGGGCTGTAGTAGTACACCGGGTCCGACTCCGGAAGCTCGAACCCGTTCGCCCGCAGGAGCGTGTTCGTCTCGACGTCCGCGGTTGCGGGATAGAGCGTCCACGGCTCGTGGTCGACCCGCGTCCGCCGGAGCGTCCCGTCCGGCGCTTCGGTGTAGAACCGGTATCGTTCGACGAGAAACCGCGCCAGCGGATCGTCCGGCGCCGAAATCCCCTCGCCCGTCGGCCCGTAGGTGGCCTCGTACGCCGCCGGCCGCGCGCCGGGGTGCTTGCGCCGACTCGAGAACCGAACGCGGCCGCTCTCCCGATCGGACTCGAGGGCGATCCGGGCGTAGTAGTAGGGCAGATGATGGAACAGCCGCGCCCCGAGGACGCTCGCGATCCCCTGCGCGTCGAGGCTGAAGAAGTAGACGGCCGGCTCGCCGTCCCGGCGGACGTACGTTCGGAGGTTGATTTCGGGCAGCCGTATTCCAAGTCGTCTCGGGCAGCCCTGCGGCCGGACGGCGACGTTGGTGAACGGAACCACCGAGAGCCAGCCGCGGCCGTCGTGCTCGTCGACGGTGAGGCCCCTCGGGAGGTGGGCTTCGAGAAGTGACGGCTCCACCGGCCAGTTCTCGAAGAGGAGGTGCCGCCAGCCCATCTGCAGCGGAACGACCATACCTCCACAACCGGTCGGCAACCAAGTAATCGTTCCGCTGAAACGTCTCCCGTCCGGACGACCAGCGCGACAGGAGACGTCTCGGCTGCGATCGTCCGGGGACTCGAGGGGCACCGTTTTTCACCGCCCGTCGCTAGAGACCGGGTATGAGCAGCGCACGTAAGCCCGACTGGCTCAAGATGCGGCCGCCGTCGGGTCGGGAGTTCACCGACATCCGGGAGACGCTGCGCGAGCGGAACCTCCACACGGTCTGCGAAGAGGCCAACTGTCCGAATCTCGGCGAATGCTGGTCGGGCGGCGCCGGAACGGGTGACGGGGAGGGCGGCACGGCCACGTTCATGCTGATGGGCGATCGCTGCTCTCGAGCCTGTAACTTCTGTGACGTCGAGACGGGTGGGATGGAGGCCCTCGACCCCGACGAGCCGGAAAACGTCGCCGAGGCGGTCGCCGAGATCGGGCTGGATTACGTCGTCCTGACCTCTGTCGACCGCGACGACCTGCCCGACCAGGGCGCGGGCCACTTCGCGGAGACGATTCGCGAGATCAAGGAGCGCCATCCGGGCATCCTCGTCGAGGTGCTGATTCCCGACTTCCAGGGCGAGGAGCGTCTCGTCCGGAAGATCATCGACGCCGATCCGGACGTGATCGCCCACAACGTCGAGACCGTCGAGCGCCTGCAGTTTCCCGTCCGGGACCGCCGTGCGGGCTACGAGCAGAGCCTAAGCGTCCTCGAGCAGGTCGACCGCGAGTCCGATATCTACACGAAAACGTCGATCATGCTCGGCCACGGCGAGTACGACCACGAAGTCTACCAGACCTTGGCCGACTGCCGCGAGCGCGGGGTCGACGTCGTCACCCTCGGCCAGTACCTCCGGCCCTCGATGGACCACCTCGAGGTGCGACGGTACGATCATCCCGACAAGTACGAGACGTGGCGGCGAGTCGCCGAGGAGGAACTCGGATACCTCTACTGCGCCAGCGGGCCGATGGTGCGCTCGTCGTACAAGGCCGGCGAACTGTTCGTCGACGCCGTGCTCCGGGAAGGCAAGAGCGTCGAGGAGGCGCGAGCGGACGCGCGACGCGACGGGCAGACGCCGGCGGCCGAGTGATTCGGCTCTCACTGAGCACTCGGTCTTGGACAACTCTTCTCCAATTTGAGCGGTCCATCGCTGCGGTCACGCTACTCGAACAGCAGTAGCGCCCGCGACCGGTATCGCAACTCGCTGCCCGTCAGCGGCCAGAACTGTACAGTCGTGTCCAGATCTTTTCGGCGTGGCGGGCAAGAATCTCACCAATAGTAAAATATTTTGGGAAACTCCTTTATCCCGAGCGATAGTTCACTAGGGTATGTACAGGTGGGTTGTCCCGTGAGTACGATACAGCGCGACCCCCGAGAACGAGTACAGGTGCTCGACGAGGACGGCCGGGTCCTCGAGGGCGCCGATGTGCCCGACCTCTCGGCCGACGAACTCGTCGAGATGTACGAGCAGATGCGGCTGGTGCGCCACTTCGACGAGCGGGCGGTGAGCCTCCAGCGGCAGGGGCGGATGGGTACCTACCCGCCCCTGTCGGGGCAGGAGGGGTCCCAGATCGGCAGCGCCCACGCGCTCGCCGAGGACGACTGGGTGTTTCCCAGCTACCGCGAACACGGCGTCGGCCTGGTGCGCGGCGTGAGCCTCGAGCGAACGCTGCTGTACTGGATGGGCCACGAGCGGGGCAACTACATCCCGGAGGACGTCAACATGTTCTCCGTCGCGGTGCCCATCGCGACCCAGATTCCCCACGCGACCGGCGCGGCGTGGGCCTCGACGCTCAAGGGCGAGGAGAAGGCCTTCATGTGCTACTTCGGCGACGGCGCCACGTCAGAGGGCGACTTCCACGAGGGGCTGAACTTCGCCGGCGTCTTCGACACGCCGACCGTCTTCTTCTGTAACAACAACCAGTGGGCCATCTCGGTGCCTCGCGAGCGCCAGACGGCCAGCGCCACGCTGGCCCAGAAGGCCGAGGCCTACGGGTTCGAGGGCGTGCAGGTCGACGGGATGGATCCGCTGGCGGTCTACAAGGTCACCAACGAGGCCGTCCAGAAGGCAAAGGATCCCGACTCCGTCGAGGACGACTCCCCCGGCGACGCGACGCGGCCGACGCTGATCGAGGCCGTCCAGTACCGTTTCGGCGCGCACACGACCGCGGACGATCCCTCGGTCTACCGAGACGAGGACGAGGTCGAACGCTGGAAGGCGAAGGATCCGATCCCGCGACTCGAGTCGTACCTGCGAAACGAGGGGATCCTCGACGACGACCGCGTCGACGCGATCGACGAGCGCGTTCGGGAGGATGTGGCCGACGCGATCGAGACCGCGGAGTCGATCGAACGGCCCGATCCCGAGGAGATCTTCGCCCACGTCTACGAGGGAATGCCCCGGCGCTTACAGCGGCAACTCGAGTACTTCGAATCGATTCGCGAACGCCACGGCGACGACGCGCTTCTTGAGTGATACCATGGCAGCAGAGACTGAACCTGAATCGGAGTCGGTATCGGACGTATCGGAGACGGAGAACCTCACCCTCGTCCAGGCGGTTCGAGACGGGCTGGAGACGGAGATGCAACGCGACGACGACGTCGTCGTCATGGGCGAGGACGTCGGGAAGAACGGCGGCGTCTTCCGGGCGACGGAGGGGCTGTACGACGAGTTCGGCGGCAATCGCGTGATCGACACCCCGCTGGCCGAGTCGGGGATCGTCGGCACGGCCATCGGGATGGCCGCCTACGGGATGCGCCCGGTGCCCGAGATCCAATTTATGGGCTTTATCTACCCCGCGTTCGACCAGATCGTCTCCCACGCCGCGCGCCTGCGGACGCGCTCGCGCGGACGATTCACCTGCCCGCTGGTCGTTCGCGCGCCCTACGGCGGCGGCATTCGGGCGCCCGAACACCACTCCGAGTCGACCGAGGCGATGTTCGTCCACCAGCCCGGACTGAAGGTCGTGGTTCCGTCGACGCCCTACGACACGAAGGGGTTGCTCACGAGCGCGATTCGGAGCCCGGATCCGGTGATCTTCCTCGAGCCCAAACTCATCTACCGGGCGTTCCGCGAGGACGTGCCCACGGGATCCTACGAGGTGCCCCTCGGCGAGGCCGCGATCCGCCGCGAGGGCAGCGATATCTCGGTCTACACGTGGGGGGCGATGACCCGACCGACGCTCGAGGCCGCCGAGAACCTCGCCGAGGAGGGGATCGACGCCGAGGTGGTCGACCTGCGGACGCTGTCGCCGTTGGACGAGGAGACGATCGTCGACTCCTTCGAGAAGACGGGTCGCGCCGCCGTGGTCCACGAAGCGCCGAAGACCGGCGGGCTGGGCGCCGAGATCACCGCGACCCTGCAGGAGGAAGCACTACTGTATCAGGAGGCGCCGGTGGAGCGTATCACGGGTTTCGACACGCCGTTCCCGCTGTACGCGCTCGAGGACTACTACCTGCCCGAACCGGCGCGCATCGAGGACGGCATTCGAGACGCCGCGGAGTTCTGATCATGGTCAGGGAGTTCGAACTACCGGACGTCGGCGAGGGCGTTGCAGAGGGCGAACTGGTCTCGTGGCTGGTCGAGAAGGGAGACACGGTCTCGGAGGACCAGCCGGTCGCGGAGGTCGAGACCGATAAGGCGCTCGTGGAGGTTCCCGCGCCAGTCAACGGGACGGTCCGCGAACTGCACGTCGACGAGGGCGAGGTCGTCCCCGTCGGGACGGTGATCATCTCGTTCGATGTAGAGGGTGAAGAAGCGGAGCAAACGACCGACGAGGAACAGGAGCGGGCCGGCGAACCCGAAGGCGTGGACACACCGGACGAGGCGACTGGGGCCGGAACTGAAGCCGAAGCCGCAGGCGGTGAATCCGCCGGCAGTCCCGAAGCGATCGGCGCCGACGCCGAGGAGACCGCCACGCCCCAGGACCGCGTCTTCGCGCCGCCGCGCGTGCGACGCACGGCCCGCGAGGAGGGGATCGACCTCTCGCGCCTCGAGGGCAGCGGCCCCGGCGGTCGGATCACCGCGGCCGACGTGCAGGCCGCCGCGAGCACCGGTCCGATGGACGGCGGAACGCAGACCCAGCAGCCGGCGGAGACGGCGGCCGAATCGGACGCGACGACCGGCGACTCGAGCGAGACCGGCGGCGTTGCAGTCGAAACGGAGGGGCAGCCCGAACCCGGGACCGAGGCCGGAACCGAATCCGGAGCCGCGAGTACCAGCGAACCGACGACTCCACCGTCGGGCCTCGAGTCCGCGGACCGCGAGAAGACGCTCGCTGCACCGGCGACTCGACGGATCGCTCGGGAGAAGGGCGTCGACATCGACGCCGTCCCGACCGACGAGCAGCGAGAGGGCGAGGCGTTCGTCACGCCCGAAGCGGTCCGGGAGTACGCCGAGGCCCAGCAGCGGGCCCAGGAGGCCGACCGGGAGGCGGTCGAGGCGGGCGAACCGGTCGGAACGAAGGGGACCGATTTCGCCGAGGGCGAGCGCGAGCGTCGGGAGCCGTTCAGAGGCGTGCGCAAGCGGATCGCCGAGGCGATGGTCGAGTCGAAGTACAGCGCGCCCCACGTCACCCACCACGACGAGGTCGACGTCACCGAACTCGTCGAGGCGCGCGAGGAGCTCAAACCCCGCGCCGAGGAGCGGGGCATTCGGCTGACCTACATGCCCTTCATCATGAAGGCGGTCGTCGCGGCGCTACAGGAGTACCCCGAGATGAACGCGGTCATCGACGAGGAGAGCGACGAGATCGTCTACCGCGACTACTATAACGTCGGGGTCGCCACCGCGACCGACGTCGGCCTGATGGTGCCCGTCGTCGAGAACGCCGACGAGAAGGGGCTCCTGCAACTCTCCTCGGAGATGAACGAACTCGTCCAGAAGGCCCGCGAGCGGTCGATCAGCCCCGGCGAACTGCGGGGCTCGACGTTCACGATCACCAACGTCGGCGCCATCGGCGGCGAGTACGCCACGCCGATCATCAACTACCCCGAGGCGGGGATCCTCGCGATCGGCGCGATCAAGCGCAAACCGCGCGTGATGACCGACGAGAACGGCGCCGAGTCGATCGAGCCCCGCTCCGTGCTGACCCTCTCGCTGTCGTTCGATCACCGGCTGATCGACGGCGCGATCGCCGCGCAGTTCACCAACGCCGTCATGGAGTACCTCGAGAACCCCAGCCTACTATTGCTCGAGTGAGCGTAGACGGACCCACGACTCGTCACCACCGATTTACGATTCACCGATTATGTACGCTGAACCACCGCACACACGAGACGCGCCGTACGCACACACCGGGGAGGGAGCGAACTGATGGTCGTCGGAGACGTCACCACCGGAACGGACGTCCTGATAATCGGCGCCGGCCCAGCGGGCTACGTGGCCGCGATCCGCGCCGGACAGCTCGATCTGGACGTCACGCTCGTCGAGAAGGAGGCCTACGGTGGGACCTGTCTGAACCACGGCTGCATCCCGTCGAAGGCGCTGATCACGGCGACCGACGTCGCCCACGACGCCCGCAACGCCGAGGCGATGGGGATCCACGCCGACCCCGCGATCGACCTCGCGGGGATGGTCGACTGGAAGGACGGCGTCGTCGACCAGCTCACCAGCGGCGTCGAGAAGCTCTGCAAGGCCAACCAGGTCAACCTGCTCGAGGGGACCGCCACCTTCACTGACGAGCACACCGCCCGCGTCTCCCACAGCGGCGAGGGGCAGGGCTCGGAGACCCTCGAGTTCGAACACGCCGTCATCGCGACCGGCTCGCGACCGATCGAGATCCCTAACTTCGAGTTCGGCGACGAGCCCGTCCTCAACTCCCGACAGGCGCTGGCGCTCGACTCCGTCCCCGACTCGCTGGTCGTCGTCGGCGCCGGCTACATCGGGATGGAACTGGCCAGCGTCTTCGCCAAGCTGGGCACCGACGTGACGGTTATCGAGATGCTCGACTCGATCCTTCCGGGCTACGACGACGACCTGAAACGGCCCGTCAAGAAGCGGGCGAACGACCTCGGCATCGAGTTCGAGTTCGGCTACACGGCCTCCGAGTGGCACGAACGGGCCGACGGCGAGGGGATCACGGTCGCCGCCGACCCCGTCGAAGAGACCGCCGCCGACGGCGGTAGCGCCGAGGCCGTCGAGAGCGAACCGGGTGACTCCCTCGAACTCGACGCCGAGAAGGTCCTCGTCGCCGTCGGCCGCGAACCCGTCTCCGACACGCTCGAGCTCGAGGCCGCGGGCGTCGAGACGAACGACCGCGGCTTCATCGAAACCGATTCGCGCGCACGCACGAACGTCGACCACGTCTTCGCCGTCGGCGACGTCGCGGGCGAGCCGATGCTCGCCCACAAGGGCAGCGCGGAGGGGCAGGTCGCCGCCGCGGTCATCGCCGGCGAGCCCGCGGCGATCGACTACCAGGCCATGCCCGCGGTCGTCTTCACCGATCCGGAGATCGCGACCGTCGGGATGACCGAGTCCGAGGCCGCAGAGAACGGGTTCGAGACCGTCGTCGGCCAGTTCCCGTTCCGGGCCAGCGGCCGCGCGCTGACGACCGGCGAGTCGGACGGGTTCGTCAAGGTCGTCGCCGAGGAATCCGACGGCTACGTGCTCGGCGCCAGCATCGTCGGCCCCGAGGCCTCCGAACTGATCGCGGAACTGGGGCTCGCGATCGAACTGGGCGCGACCCTCGAGGATGTCGCGTCGACGGTCCACGCCCACCCGACGCTCTCGGAGTCGGTAATGGAGGCCGCCGAGAACGCGCTCGGCCACGCGATTCACACGTTGAACCGGTAAGCGGCGCGTCCCGCCCGTAGCCGCCGCTTTTCGGGCGGAGAACGCGCCGTCGATCATCGCTGATTCTCCTCGAGCGGGAATATCTCTCTCGGAGTGGGAATTACCTCTGCACCCTTCATTAGGGGGGACCTCTCTTCGAATATGAACACAACACCCACCTCGAACTCCGCTCTCCGACGCCGAACCGTCCTCTCGATGGCTGGTACGGGCGCCCTCGGCGCCCTCGCGGGTTGTCTCTCCGGCCTCTCGAGCGACGACACCACGGCGACCGAACCGGACAACGAGTCCGACGTTGACGAAGAGGGGAACCCGCTGACCGACTACGAGTACACCGAGCCGCCGCAGATCGTCGACCTCGCCGAGCAGGGCCACAAGTCGACGCTGCGGACCGTCTCCGCGCGCCACCAGCTCGTGAGCGACGAGGCCACGGGCGGACCGGTCGAACTCCCCGAGGTGTGGGCCTGGCAGGCCGACGACCTCGCGCCCAGCGTGCCGGGACCGATCTACCGGATGCAAGAGGGCGAGACGTTCGAACTCACGTTCGAAAACGATCACGGTCGGCCACACACCGTCCACGTCCACGCTGTCGGCAAGTCCTGGAAAGACGACGGTGCGCCCGTCTCCACGCGGACGAAGGTCTACCCCGGCGAGAGCAAAACGTACGTTCTCGAGGGCGACGTCCCCGGGACGCACTTCTACCACTGTCACTACCAGACGCACAACCACCTCGACATGGGGATGTACGGCATCATCCGTGTCGACCCCGAGGGGTACGAGGCGCCCGACCGGGAGTACTTCCTGACGCTCCGGGAGTGGGACAGCCGACTCCACGAACAGACGGCCGGCGGCGACGCCGAGTACGACGTCGGCGACCGCCAGCCGAACTTCTACACGGTCAACGGGCGAAGCGCGCCGACGACGTTCCACCCCGAACTCGGCTCGCCGCTGCTCATGTCCGAGGGCGAGACGGTCCGTATCCACGTCGTCAACGCGGGCTACGAGACCCACGCGTTCCACACGCACGGCCACCGATTTACCGTCGTTGAGGAGGAGGGCAGTCCGATCCCCGAGGCGGCCCGCTACGAGCAGGACGTCGTTCCGATCGCGCCCGCCGAGCGACTCACCCTCGAGTTCGAGGCCGACGCGGACCCCGGACTCTACCCGGTCCACTGTCACAAGGTCGACCACGTCACGACCGACGGTCGCTACCCCGGCGGGATGGCGACCGCGATCGTCTACGAAGAAGCGATGGATACCGAGGAGTTCGCCGAGGTAATGGACGACGCCGGATACGAGGGCTAACCCTGATCCGTTCGCAAACGGTTCTCCGGCGGGTCACTGCACGTACAGCGAGTACGCGATCACCAAGAAGCCGGCGAGAACGAGGAGACTCTCGAGTAAAATCCCCGTCGCGAGCCGAACGCTGAGGAGTTCGTAGAGCATTCCCGCGAGGACGAGCCCGAGCGTCACGAGCCCGAACCCGGCGGCGAGATAGCCGAGCGGACGCTGGCGCGTCCGCCGATAGGCTTTGAACGCGACGTACGTGATAACTCCGCCGACCACCAAGACGAGCGTCTTGACGACCGCGAGTGCGAGCGCGATTTCGGTGACGCCGGTGTACGGACTCATGTTTCCTTTCGCACCTCCGACCACAGTTCCGCGAGGCGCTCGTCTGCCGTCCGGGCCGGACGCTCGATCTGGACCGCCAGCGACCGATCCTCGTCCAACGTGATCGTGATCTCGTCGAACGCGATCGCGTACTTGCTCGCGTGGTGACCGTCCTGGCGGATCTCGGTCGACTCCTCGAGCAGCGTCGAGTCGGTCAACACCTCCAGCTTCCGATACAGCGTCGACTGAGGGATCTCACACCGCTTCGTGAGCTCAGAGGCCGTCATCGGTTCCTCGAGATTCCGGATGATCTCGCGGCAGTCGGGATCGTCCAGCGCGGAGCAGATCTCCTCTGCGGACGGCGTCGACTCCGAAGCGATCGGGTCCCGGACCATTCGTATACCCGTTACGACGCACGTGGTTTATCGGCATCGATGCGCGTCCCCGCTTGCAACGCCCAATGCGTGGCTCCCGATGCGGGTCGGTCGCTCGGAGACGCTTTCACTCGCGCCTCGAGCCGAACTCCATCGCGACACCTTCTTGCGCGTCCACGCTCGAGTACGGGCACGCGGGTCTCATTCGGTCCGACCGCGTCTGCGAGGACGGGATGACCGACCGACCTCCGCCCGCGTGATATTCTAGCGCAATCGTCGATTATCGGAGCTCGTGCTCGAAAACGACGTGCGTTTATACCTGTTGCTATCGCGACTGAATGTGGGAAAACCGTGGCACGGTAGCGGGTTCCGAACCGTCTTCGGTTCGACGGCCTTATATAGTAACCCGGGCATTCATACTAATGCGAACGACGTGGTGCACATCGCCACGTCCCCTCCGGCCGCGTTCCGGCACGGAGGTAGGCACTGCATCCACCCCGTACGCGACCGTCGGACTGGTCCGATGGTCTTATCCGTATCAGGGCATTTCGAACGTGATGTGCTCGTGGCCGGCGTCGCCGGCTACGGCGATCCGATGCCCTTATACGTAATCGGGCGCTCAGATTGGATCGCAACCGTCTCGCCGGATGCGGATTCCGGCGAGGAGCGATCCGACGCCCTTAAGTGTATACGGGGATTCGGATGGATTGCAAAGAACATGTGATCGACGGGACGTTCAACTCGTCCCGTCATCTCGGACCACTCGAGTCCGAAGGGGTTAAGTACCCTTCGTGGCTTACGAGTAGGTCCGAAGGAGATGAGGATTCCACCCCTGCGGTCCGCCGTACAGATGGGATCTGATGTTAGCCTTGGTAGTTCGGTGACGCCCGATCGGTCGACGATCAACGGTCACCGAACGTGGACCCATGTGTGAGTGTGTATCTTAACATTCACCGCCAACAAACCCTCCCCAACTGGGGAGAACAGATAGCATTCCGGTTGATCCTGCCGGAGGTCATTGCTATTGGAGTCCGATTTAGCCATGCTAGTTGCACGAGTTTAGACTCGTAGCAGATAGCTCAGTAACACGTGGCCAAACTACCCTATGGATCCGGACAACCTCGGGAAACTGAGGCTAATCCGGAATACGATTCCCACGCTGGAGTTGCGGGGAATCCGAAACGTTACGGCGCCATAGGATGTGGCTGCGGCCGATTAGGTAGACGGTGGGGTAACGGCCCACCGTGCCAATAATCGGTACGGGTTGTGAGAGCAAGAGCCCGGAGACGGTATCTGAGACAAGATACCGGGCCCTACGGGGCGCAGCAGGCGCGAAACCTTTACACTGCACGCGAGTGCGATAAGGGGACTCCAAGTGCGAGGGCATATCGTCCTCGCTTTTCGCGACCGTAAGGTGGTCGCAGAATAAGTGCTGGGCAAGACCGGTGCCAGCCGCCGCGGTAATACCGGCAGCACGAGTGATGACCGCTATTATTGGGCCTAAAGCGTCCGTAGCTGGCCATCCAAGTCCATCGGGAAATCCGCGCGCTTAACGCGCGGGCGTCCGGTGGAAACTGGATGGCTTGGGACCGGAAGACCTGAGGGGTACGTCCGGGGTAGGAGTGAAATCCCGTAATCCTGGACGGACCACCGGTGGCGAAAGCGCCTCAGGAAGACGGATCCGACGGTGAGGGACGAAAGCTCGGGTCACGAACCGGATTAGATACCCGGGTAGTCCGAGCTGTAAACGATGTCTGCTAGGTGTGACACAGGCTACGAGCCTGTGTTGTGCCGTAGGGAAGCCGTGAAGCAGACCGCCTGGGAAGTACGTCCGCAAGGATGAAACTTAAAGGAATTGGCGGGGGAGCACTACAACCGGAGGAGCCTGCGGTTTAATTGGACTCAACGCCGGACATCTCACCAGCATCGACAACGTGCCGTGAAGGTCAGTGTGATGAGCTTACTGGAGCCGTTGAGAGGAGGTGCATGGCCGCCGTCAGCTCGTACCGTGAGGCGTCCTGTTAAGTCAGGCAACGAGCGAGACCCGCACTCCTAATTGCCAGCAACACCCTTGTGGTGGTTGGGTACATTAGGAGGACTGCCAGTGCCAAACTGGAGGAAGGAACGGGCAACGGTAGGTCAGTATGCCCCGAATGTGCTGGGCGACACGCGGGCTACAATGGCCAAGACAGTGGGATGCAACCCCGAAAGGGGCGCTAATCTCGAAACTTGGTCGTAGTTCGGATTGAGGGCTGAAACTCGCCCTCATGAAGCTGGATTCGGTAGTAATCGCGCCTCAGAAGGGCGCGGTGAATACGTCCCTGCTCCTTGCACACCGCCCGTCAAAGCACCCGAGTGGGGTCCGGATGAGGCCACTGCAACAGTGGTCGAATCTGGGCTCCTGAAGGGGCTTAAATCGTGGTAGCCGTAGGGGAATCTGCGGCTGGATCACCTCCACAGACCGAGACCAGGCCGACGGCCTGGCTCACTAGCGGTTTCCACGTTCGATCGACCAGCGTTTGGCCGATCGGGCACCTTAGAACTACCAAGGCTAACACTTTCGCGCTCTGTCCGCCCCACTGGGGCGGACGTGGGCCCATAGCTCAGTGGTAGAGTGCCTCCTTTGCAAGGAGGATGCCCAGGGTTCGAATCCCTGTGGGTCCATGACTCGGAGCGGATCGAATCGTGCCCCTTAAGTGGGGCAGGCGATTTCGATCTAATCCGAACGAACCGATGCACCAGTCCGTGTAAACGTGGCTGGGAAGGGTTAATGCATGCCGCGTCTACGGCGTGCAGATGAGACCGTGTGTACGTGTAGTCCAGGCGTCCACTGGACCCGTTCCCGGGTCACATACCATTGCACTCTGTGCAATGCCGATCCGATGAACGTGGCTACTGTGCCAGCTGGTGGATCGCTCGGCTTGAGAGCTGAAGAAGGACGTGCCAAGCTGCGATAAGCCTATGGGAGCCGCACGGAGGCAAAGAACATAGGATCTCCGAATGGGAATCCCCACCGCAATTGCTTCGCGCAATGGGGAACGTCGAGAATTGAAACATCTTAGTACCGACAGGAAAAGAAAGCAAACGCGATGTCGTTAGTATTGGCGAAAGAACGCGACACAGTCCAAACCGAAGCCCTCACGGGCAATGTGGTGTTCGGACTGACAATCACTCTCCGAAACATGACACGAAGTCTCTTGGAACAGAGCACGAGACAGGGTGACAGTCCCGTACTGTCGTGGAGTAAGAGACGAGTCAGCTCCAGAGTATTGGGGGTTGGATATCCCTCGTGAAGATCGCGGGCATCGACCGCGAAGACTAAACACTCCTCAAGACCGATAGCGAACAAGTAGCGTGAGCGAACGCTGAAAAGCACCCCACGAAGGGAGGTGCAATAGGGCGTGAAATCAGTTGGCGATGGAGCGACAGGGCATACAAGGTCCCGGACACAATGACTCAGGTGCAAACCTGTAGTAAGCCGTCCGGGAAGCCGGTGTTCTGTCGTACGTTTTGAAAAACGAACCAGGGAGTGTGCCTGTTTGACGAGTCTAACCCGATCATCGGGGAAGGCGTAGGGAAACCGACATGGCCGCAGTCTTACGACGAGGGCCGCCGTGTTCAAGCGCGGGGAGTCAAACGGGCACGACCCGAAACCGGATGATCTAGACGTGGGCAGGGTGAAGCGTGCCGAAAGGCACGTGGAGGCCCGATAGCGTTGGTGTCCTACAATACCCTCGCGTGACCTACGTCTAGGGGTGAAAGGCCCATCGAATCCGGAAACAGCTGGTTCCAACCGAAAGATGTCGAAGCATCACCTCTGCCGAGGTAGTTCATGGGGTAGAGCGACGGATTGGGGGACCGCACTCCGAGAGGAGTGCGCCCCCCTGTCCAACTCCGAACCTATGAACGCCGTTCGACGCAGGGAGTCCGGTGCACGGGGTAAGCCTGTGTACCGTGAGGGAGACAACCCAGAGCTGGGTTAAGGTCCCCAAGTGTAGACTAAGTGCGATCGAAGGTGGTCGCAAGCCTGAACAGCCGGGAGGTGAGCTTAGAAGCAGCTACCCTCTAAGAAAAGCGTAACAGCTTACCGGCCGAGGTTTGCGGCGCCCAAAATGATCGGGGCTCAAGTCTACCACCGAGACCTAGCGGCACTCTTGATCGAGTGATCCCGTAGGTTGGCGTTCTGTTCGGGTGGAAGCACGGCTGAGAAGTCGTGTGGACCGTTCAGTAACGAAAATCCTGGTCATAGTAGCAGCGTTAGTCGGGTGAGAACCCCGACGGCCGAACGAGTAAGGGTTCCTCAGCAATGCTGATCAGCTGAGGGTTAGCCGGTCCTAAGTCTGCCCGTAAGTCGAAGCAGACAACAGGGAAATAGGTTAATATTCCTATGCCAGTGTGCACTCAAAGCCGACGCTTTGGGGCCGCCTCTCCCGAGTTTTCGCTCGGGCGAACAGTCGAAGTTCGTGGAAGCCGTAATGGCAGGAAGCGAACGAATGGCTGGATAGCGCAAGAGAGGTCAACCTAGAGCCCGTGAAAAGGCAAGCACACTGTCCGTACCGAGATCCGACACAGGTACTCGTGGCGGCGAAAGCCAAGGTCTGTCGGGATCAACCGACGTTAGGGAATTCGGCAAGTTAGTCCCGTACGTTCGCAATAAGGGATGCCTGCCTCGCAACGAGGCAGGTCGCAGTGACTCGGGCGCTCCAACTGTCTAGTAACAACATAGGTGACCGCAAATCCGTAAGGACTCGTACGGTCACTGAATCCTGCCCAGTGCAGGTATCTGAACACCCCGTACAAGGGGACGAAGGACCTGTTAACGGCGGGGGTAACTATGACCCTCTTAAGGTAGCGTAGTACCTTGCCGCTTCAGTAGCGGCTTGCATGAATGGATCAATGAGAGCGCCACTGTCCCAACGTTGGGCCCGGTGAACTGTACGTTCCAGTGCGGAGTCTGGAGACCCCCAAGGGGAAGCGAAGACCCTATAGAGCTTTACTGCAGGCTGTCACTGAGACGTGGTCGCCATTGTGCAGCATAGGTAGGAGGCGTTACACAGGTACCCGCGCTAGCGGGCCACCGAGCCAACATTGAAATACTACCCGATGGTGACTGCGACTCTCACTCCTGGCGGAGGACACTGGTAGCCGGGCAGTTTGACTGGGGCGGTACGCGCTTGAAAAGATATCGAGCGCGCCCCAAGATTTCCTCACCCGCGTCGGAGACGCGGAAAAACCTGAAAGCATAAGGAAGTCTGACAGTGTCCGGCACAACGACGGACGCTGACGCGAGCGTGGTCTGCGAACCAATGCGGCTGCTTGATGCGGCCCATTGCTGACAGAAAAGCTACCTTAGGGATAACAGAGTCGTCACCCGCAAGAGCACATATCGACCGGGTGCTACCTCGATGTCGGTTCCTCCATCCTGCCTGTGCAGAAGCAGGCAAGGGTGAGGTTGTTCGCCTATTAAAGGAGGTCGTGAGCTGGGTTTAGACCGTCGTGAGACAGGTCGGCTGCTATCTATTGGGGGTGTTACGGTTCCTGACAGGAACGTTCGTATAGTACGAGAGGAACTACGAATGGGTGCCACTCGTGTACCGGCTGTCCGAGAGGGCACGTGCCGGGCAGCGACGCACCACGGGGTAAGAGCTGAACGCATCTAAGCTCGAAACCCACCTGGAAAAGAGGAACCACTGAGATCACTCGTAGAAGACGAGTTCGATAGACTCGGGATGTACGCACCAAGGCAACGAGGTGTTGAGTCCGCGAGCACTAACCGATCGAGCCACACACTCATATCGCATCTGGATCAGACCCGGAAACGGGTCCAGGCGCTAACTGGACTACACGTACTAACACGGTCACACCACCGATATTGGTATTGCGGCGGTTCGATTCCGCTGATCGGCGTTCGGCGGCCACAGCGGCGGGGTTCCACCCGTACCCATCCCGAACACGGACGTTAAGCCCGCCTGCGTTTCGGCGAGTACTGGAGTGCGCGAGCCTCTGGGAGACCCGATTCGCCGCCACCACTCATACTTCATCATTACGCCCCGCACAGCACCGGCTGTGCGGGGCTACTCGTATTTATAGCGGGTACTGTCGCACAGTAACGACTGTGCCGTACCGCTATGCTTAAACGACCGCAGTGACAAGGGACAAATGCGCCAAGGTGGCAGAGTCCGGCCGAACGCAGCGGCCTGCAGAGCCGCCCACCGCCGGTTCAAATCCGGCCCTTGGCTTTCTGTCGTAATCGACTTGAAGAGCGGTCGCTCTAAGCTGGTATCGAGGCACTGTTTCGCAGAGTAGATCCGAATACCAGTTTCATGCTGTGATGGCTTCGTGCGTACCACGTGAGGAATCCGGGATCAGCTGGTGGTTCGACAACGGCGATCGACCAGTCGGCTGGTCACGGTCTTCTCCATTGCCGCGTTGCTCTTGTGGAATCGGCCGTCGAAAAAGAAGGACGAGCACAGGGATGTCTCGGCAGAGTCATCCCTGCTCGCGTCACTTGCAGAACCTTGGTCTGCTGCAGATTCCTCATCCGTCGAAATCTGAACACACGTTGAGCACTTCCTCGCTCACGTCGTTTGAGAGACTGCTCCCTGTGTTCTCTTCTCTGTTCAAATTGCTCTGGTCGCTTTGTAATTGGTCGTCGCAAAAGCGGGCCGGGCGCGATTTGAACACGCGACCGTCTGGTTAAAAGCCAGACGCTCTGCCAAACTGAGCTACCGGCCCTGTGGATGCTACTTTCGGGGAGTGATGGTTAAACGTTTCTTTCTCTGCTCACCCGACGACCGGGTGCGGGTGGGGGTGTTGGGCGCACTCGAGCAACCTTCGCTCAGTCGAAGTACTCTTCGAGTGCGTCGGTGACGATTTCGCCGGGGAGAACGCCGTCGACGGAGGCGCGGCGGCGGAGGTCCCGATACGTCGACGGCGAGAGCGTGAGTTCGAGTTGGCCCAGTGTGACGCCGTGATCGGCCAGCGCCTGCTCGATCGGAGTGCCGTCGTTGATGGTGCTGGCGACGCTCCGGACCTCGCGGACGGTGAGGTTGCCGTCGAGGGTCGCCCAGGCGAGAAGGAGTCGCGCTTCGCCGCCGACGCGAGCGATGTGTTTGGCGGCGGTGGGTGCGATGCGGCCGAGCGCAACCTGTTTGCGGACCGACCGCGGGAGGTCGTGGACGCGAGCCCACTTGCGGATAAACGAGACCGTCGCGTCGCCACCGGCGCGTTCGGCTGCGGCCTTGTAGGAGCCTTCGCCGCGGACGAGCGCGGCGCAGGCGGCGGCGCCGCGCAGCATGTAGAGGTGGTCGTCGTTCGTCGAGCCGCTGGCGAACTCGCGGACGGTTTCGGCGGCGTCGGCGAGGCTCTCGGGATCGTCGGGATCGAACTGGACGGCTTCGCGGGCGCGCGTGCCGGCGACCGATTCGTCGCCCCGGATAACTGGTGCACCGACGGGTGATTCACGGTCCGTCGGGATCGAACGACCATCCGCACGACGGCGATGTGAGCTGTCACCGGGCCGATTGTCGGTCATGCCTCCCGATAAGGACTTGAACGCTAAAAAAGCCGCTGCCGTGGCGAATCTCTCACTCGTCGCGTTTTTCGGCGAGATGCTCCCAGATTTCCGTGCAGCCGGCCCC
This sequence comes from Haloterrigena gelatinilytica, assembly GCF_013342145.1. Lineage (NCBI taxonomy): Archaea > Methanobacteriati > Methanobacteriota > Halobacteria > Halobacteriales > Natrialbaceae > Haloterrigena > Haloterrigena gelatinilytica. The sequence goes on from NZ_JABUQZ010000001.1 coordinate 3,748,336, forward strand.
TTCCTCGATGTCGTCGAGGTGGGCATCGTCGCGCTCTTCGTCGTCCTGCTCGGGTTCAATTGTCTCCGGTTTGCATTCGGCCGCGTCAGTCATGGATGCCTTTTCGAACGCAGCGGGCATAAGTACCACCTCGACTGCAAGCGATACCCGTGCTCGGTCTTACAGGTCAGTTATGCCGCTATCTCCGACGCCCCACCGTTTCGAATCGTGATGCCGGCGGGTGATTTCGTTCGAAACGCGCGTCACGGACCGGCGCCGTGAGAGCGAACGCTCGAGAAAGAAACCAGTTAGAGCGACCGAGCGTCCAGTTTGAGGAAACGAGTCCGATCCGGCCGTCGACGACTCGAGCGAGAGCGGGCAGATAGCGGGTATCGAGACGGTAGGGGGGCCGTACGGGCGGCGTAGTGGGTCTCGTGAAGACTCGTTTTCCCGTCGGTTGTCGAGAGTCGACCGACGAAAACCGACCGCGCCGCATCGAGAATCCGCGGGTGGTGACGGTCGACAGAGACTGACGGCGGATGTCGCAGGCCGTACGGAAAGGCAAAGCGCCCTCTCTGGAGGGAGTGACGGATACCGGCCGCCGAGTCGCACATCGCAGGCAAAATAATCCGGTAGATGAGGCACCGAATCGGAGATTATTGTGCAGTGTGAACAGGCAACAGAGATTGATCGGGTGCGGGACGATATCGATCGGATCCGTCGATCCGACGCGCGGTTCGGGTCTGTTGGAACACAGTCCGCTGTCTCGAGTCCGCGGCGACGGATGTAATCGGCGTCGACGCGTTTCGGCCGACAGTCGTCGCTGTATCAAGACGTTCTTCCCGATCGGTTCGCGAGCGCGCTCTCGCGGCGCCTAAGTGAGTTCGCCGTGAGCGTTCTCGTATGTCAGATCGACTGATGACGGTTAACGCGTACACGACCTTAGACTACGTCGAGGCCGTCGCGAAGGGAGTGGCGTTCGAGTGGGAATCGGTCGCCGTCGTGAACGCGACCGCCGACACGGAGGATCCCGACTGCGTCCGCCTCCAACTCGAGTTGGACAACCTCGCTGAGGAACACCTGCCCAAACACATGGAAGACCTCGAGTTGACGCCCGATCAGGCGCGGGCGCTGGCGGCCGACCTCGAGAAACACGCCGATCGGGTCGACGACGCGCGGACCGACGAGTGAGAGGACGCCCTCGCGATCGGGGAAATCGGCCGCTCGCAGGCGCCTGCCGTCGCAGGCTGGCGATTTTTTCACGGCGCCGGTGAATCGCCGGCTGGATCATGAGCATGGACACGATTCAGGACTTGTTCGAGCACGGCCTCGAAGACATCTACCACGCCGAGCACCAGCTGCTCGACGCGCTCGAGGATTTAGAGAGCAACACCGAGCGCGAGGAGATCGCGCAGGCGTTCTCGGAGCACCGCGAGGAGACGCAGGACCAGATCGACCGACTCGAGGAGGTCTTCGACATGTTCGGCGAGCCCCCGGAGAAAGAGGAGTGCGAAGGGATCGAGGGCCTGATCGAGGAGTACGAGGAGTTCGAATCGATGGACCCCTCCCAGGAGGTCATGGACTACCACAACATGGCGGCCGCCGAGAAGACCGAACACTACGAGATCGCCGCCTACGGCAATCTGATCCCGCTGGCCGACCAGCTCGGGATGGACGAGGCCGCGGACCTGCTCGAAGAAAACCTCCGTGAGGAGCAAGATGCGCTGGACGAACTGAAAGAACTCACCGAGGAGTTCGAGATGGACGCCATTCCGGCGGAGTGATTCCGATGGCTGACGAGAACGACGACGACACCGACGACGAGGAACAGACCCAGTACGGCGGGACCGAAGACCAGGAGCCGACGACCGATATCGAAGACGAGGACGAGGATGAGGACGAGCGCGCCGAGACGGACAACGAGGGCGTCGACAAGTAGCCGTCCCGTCCGTCGCTTCTCTCATCGTCTCGCGCGTCGGGGAGCCGCTGGATTCCGTTCGCTTCAGTCTCGGACCCGTTCGGCGAGCCGGCGGGGCGCGTTCGCGTGCTGTGGACGGAAACGGTCGATAACTGAGCGCTTAGTATCGCGCAATGGGATGTTAATTGTTGGCACACAGCAAACAAATAGGTGGCTGCGCGTGGTGGTATCGCGGGTGATCGAACGATGTCGGACGTTCCATCCAAGACGGCTCGAGCGGAGTGGGGAACGCGCTTCGGCTTCCTGATGGCGATGATCGGCGCGATGGTCGGCGCCGGGAACATCTGGCGGTTCCCGTACGTGATGGGGAACAACGGCGGCGGGGCGTTCGTGCTCGCCTTCCTCTCGCTGCTGTTCCTCCTCGCGGCACCGGGACTGATGGCCGAAGTCGCGCTCGGCCGGTACACCGAGAAGGGCGTCATCGGTGCCTTCCGGGACGTCGTCGGCCGAGGTGGAATGGTCGGACTCGGGGTCGTGGTCCTGCTGGTCAACGTCGCCCTGATGTCGTACTACTCGCCGGTGATCGCGTGGACGCTTTACTACGCGATCCACTCGCTGCTGTTCACGTTCACGGCGGCGGGCTTCGAGGCCGAGGCGTTCATGACCGGGCTCTTCGAGAACTCGGCGCTGATGATCGGCCTCCACACGGTCGTGATGGGCTCGATCGCGGCGATCCTCGCACTGGGGATCCGTCGCGGCGTCGAGCGGATCGTCGTCTACGCCGTCCCGGCGCTGGTGACCGCGCTCGTGATCATGACGATCCGGGGACTCACGCTGCCGGGCGCCAGCGAGGGGATCGCCTTCGCGTTCGACGTCCAGTGGGAGTACCTGACCTACAGCGACACGTGGATCGCAGCGCTGGGACAGGCGCTGTTCTCGACCGGGCTCGGCTGGGGGATCGCGCTGACGATCGGCAGCTACCTCCGGGAGTACGACGACGTCCCGCTCGGCGGGGGCGTCTTCACGGCGATCGGTGAGTCGAGCGTCGGCATCCTCGCGGCGCTGGCGATCTTCCCCGTGGTCTTCGCGGTCGGCGTCGAGCCGGACGTCGGTGCCGGGCTGGCGTTCGTCTCGCTCGTGCAGGTCTTCCCCGAGATCCCGTTCGGCGGTCTCGTCGCGATCCTCTTCTTCGTCGGCTTCTTCCTCGCGACGTTCACGTCGGGGCTGCTCATCACCGAGGTCGGCGTGACGACGGTCAGCGAGGAGACGCGCCTCGATCGGACCCAGACGACGCTGGTCGTCTGCGGCGCGATCTGGCTGCTCGGCCTTCCCAGCGCCTACTCCGTCGACGTCCTCGACTACCTCGACTTCGTCTTCGGGAACTGGGGGCTCCCGCTGGCGACGCTGGCTATCATCGGCGTCATCGGCTGGGTCGTCGGTCCGAGACGGCTCCGCCTGCTCGCGGTCAACCGAAACGCGGGCGTCTACGTCGGCCGCTGGTGGGATCCGCTGATCAAGTACGTCATCCCCACCGTCATGATCTTCATCATGGCGTACTTCGCGTGGGAGAACTTCGGCACTCCCGAGATGATCGGCGGCATGCTCGTGATCGCGTTGTTCCCGATCATCGGCTACGCGATCATGTCGGTCCTCGAGGGCCGGGGCGGTCGACCCGACACGGCCGGGGTCACCGGAGGTGACGACTGATGGCGTTCGGACTGTCTACCGAGGTGCTCGGCATGCTCGCCTTTACGCTGTTGGCGTTCTGGGGCGTCGCCGGGTGGGCGCTCGTCCGGACCCTGCGTCAGGAGGGCCGCAAGGTCGAGATCCTCCGTCATCAGGACCGCATGGACACCTACTCGCCGCGGGCGCTCGCGGAACTCGGCGAGTGGATCGAAGCGAACCCCGACGATCCGCTGGTCGACGACGCGCGCGACCGGTACAACGAGTGCGTCGAGACCCTGCGACGGACCGACCGGCACTTCTACGACTGGTCGGACGAGGAGATCGCGAGCCTCGAGCGTCGCTGACCGCGCGCCGCTACTTCTTTTACCGCTGGGCGTGCTACCGATAGCTGTGACAACGCCGGCGTCCGGAGCGGCCGACGGTGACGGCGGGCTCTCGATCCGTCCAGCGGAGCGGGCGGATCTGCTCGCGATCGTCCGTATCGAGAACGAGTCGTTTTCCCAGCCGTGGCCCTACGACGCCTTCGAGCGGTTTCTCGGCGACGACGGGTTTCTCGTCGCCGTCGAGGGGGGCACGATCGCCGGCTATATCGTCGCCGACGTGGGCACGCAGTTCGGCCGGGAACTCGGCCACGTTAAGGACATCGCCGTCCATCCGGACCACCGCGACTCGGGGATCGGAACCGCCTTGCTCACCCGGGGAATGGCCGTGCTCACCGCCCGCGGTGCCGACTCGGTCAAACTCGAGGTTCGCCGGACCAACGACGGCGCGAAGCGGCTCTACCGCCAGTTCGGCTTCGAGCCGCTCCGACGCGTGCCGGGCTACTACGGGAACGGCGAGGACGCGATCATCATGCTGCGGAAACTCGAGTAGGCGGGCGAGACCCGGTATGAGAACGGACGTGCCGTCCGAGAGTCGCCAGCGCCAGCGACCGCGGACGTGGCCGTTTTACCGCCGGCGTTCCTACCCGCGAGCATGGGATACGCCTGCCCCGTCTGCGACGCCGAACAGGCCGACGCGGAGCACCTCGCGAACCACCTCGCGATTACCGCCTCGCTTGGCCGCGAGGACCACCGCGCCTGGCTCGAGGAGCACGCGCCCGACTGGAGCGACTGCAGCCCCGAGGAACTGGGCGAGATCGTCGGCCAGTACGCGCCCGAGATCGACACGCCGGAGTTCGAATCGGCGAGCCACGGACACGACCACGGCCGACCGGGCGGCCTCGAGGAGGGACTGGCCCGCCAGAGCCGCCAACCGGGTCGAGGCGACCAGCTCGGCGGCCGGTCGGGCCGGGACGGCATGAGCGCCGAAGCCGAGAGCGCCCTCGAGGAGGCGCGGGAGCTGACCCGGCGGATGCAGGAACCGGCGGACGCGGGCGAAGAGGGGGCCGCGTCGGGCGACGAGACGGGAGCCGCCGAAACGACCGACGACGGCACGGCCGCTGACGACGACGGGTCGTCGGAACGCGAAACTGGTAACTGACTACCGCGAGCACGTCGAGGTATGCACACTGACGGGACGTTTGCGCCGGCGTCGGCCGAGGAGGCCCGGGACCGCTACGAGGAGGTCGGTCCCGCGGCCCAGACCGTCGTACGCGAGGTCGCCAAGGCCATGGAGTTCGACCGCGAGGAGTACGACGACCGCGTCACCGGCGACGTCGTCGAGACCGCCCGCGACGCCCTGTTCGCCAGCCTGCTCGAGGTCCGCGTCGGCACGCGCGAGGAGTTCGAGGACTGGCACGAGGAGTACGACGGCGAGGTGACGGTCGTCGGGAGCGAGAACGTCGACTCCGTCGTCTGGCACGCCGGTCCCGAGGACGACGCCGTCGCCGCGACCTTCCAGAACGAGGAGGAGGCGGCGGTCGCGACCCTCCGGCGACAGGCGTTCGGCCGGCTCTATCGGGACCTAGTTGAGGCGAACTGAGCGTCGGTCGCCGCAAAACCGGTCCCGGTCTCTTCTCTCCCGATCGCCGAACGGCACCTATTACCCGTTCGAGGCCGACACACCGGTCGATGACTGCACCCGACGAGTGGACGCTCCGCGAGGAGGTCACCGAGTACGAGACGCCCTGGTACGACGGCGGGTACGATCTGCTCGAGCAGCCCGACGGCACCGAGAAGCGCTACTACTGGGCGGATCTGCCGGACGCGGTAATCGTCGTCGCCAAGATAGACGGCACCGCCGTGGCGGCTCTCGACGGCGAGACGGCCGACGGGACCGAGGGCGAGCACCTCCTGTTCGTCGAGCAGTACCGGCCGACGATCCGCGAGACGCACCTCGAACTCCCCGCGGGCATCGTCGAGGACGGCGAATCCTACACGCACGCGGCCGCCCGCGAACTCGAGGAGGAGACCGGCTTCAAACCCTCGAGCACCGCCTTGCTTCAGGAGTACGCGGTCGCGACCGGCGTCCTCCGCCACGATCGGGGCGTCGTCTTCGCCGAGGGGCTCGAGCCCGGCGAGCGCGAACTCGACAGCAACGAGTTCCTCGAGGTGACGACGGTGCCCGTCGACGAGGCCGTAGAGCGCGCCCGCGAACTGCCGGCGAACGACTCGACGCTGTCGGCGCTGTTGCTGGCGAAAGAAGACGGCCTGCTCTGACGCTCGCCGGGAGCGATCGCGTGGTCGAACGCGGGCGGTCTCGAACGCGTCGTACGGGAACGACGAGTCGGGACGGCCCGTTGCTCGCGAGCGGGACTCGACCCGTGGGCTTATTCTGTCCGCGTCCCAATCCGGGCGTAATGGACGGCGAAATCTCCCCCGACGAGGTCAAGGAACTCCTCGAGGACGACGCGGACGTCCGCGTCATCGACATTCGCGACGAGCAGAGCTTCGAGCACAGCCGCATTCCCGACAGCGAGAACATCCCGTTTCACGAACTCACGAGCCGCGTCGAGGAACTCGAGGGCGAGGACCGCATCGTGACGGTCTGTCCCCACGGCAAAGCCAGCGTGCAGGCGGCCCAACTCATCGGCTCCTACGAGGGGACCGCCGACGCGACCGTCGAGAGCATGGCGGGCGGCCTCGAGAAGTACGGGCTGAAGTTCGGCCTCGTCGGCAACGAGGACGAGGCGGACGAATCGGCGAACGCCGAATCCCCCTTCTGATCTCGCGACCGCGTTTCTCCCGCGGCTTCGCTTTTTCGTATCGACGGTATCGATGCCAAAGACGGTTCTCCGCGAGGATCGAGGATGGACCGACGGCGAAAGCAACGCGAGACCGATCGCTGGTGTAGGTGAAAACCGAAGTCGGTGAAGAAGCGATACGGGAGGCAGCCGCGGCGTTCGGAAGTCGTCTCAGAGCATCGCGGGCATTATGCGACGTTGAAGCCGCGGTCCCGAAGGAACTCTTCGATGCGGCCGGTGTGGTTGCCTTGTAGCTCGATCTGGTCGTCTTCGACGGTCCCGCCACAGGCGAACTTCGATTTGAGATCCGACGAGAGACTGTCCAGATCGACGTCCTTCGGATCGAATCCTTCGACGATCGTTACCTCTTTACCGTATCTGCGCTCGTCAATGCGGATGTTGAGTTGCTGTTGTCCCTTGGCCACGTCCTCGCAGACGCAGAGTTCCTCGGGCAGCCCGCACGTCGAGCAGACTTCCGACATTACGTTCACTGGTACGAATCGGCCATATTAAACACTATCGGGACCCGTATGCCGTCTCGCGGTTCTTTTTGAGTGAGCGGACGCTCAATTCCCCCGTTGATCGCCGCCAGGGAGGCGTTCCCGCGCGAGTTCGTCGACGATCGCCATCGCCTCGTCGGCCCCCTCGCGATCGACGCCGCCGCCGTACACCGCCCGTTCGTACCGCTCGAGGACGGTCTCCGCCCGCGGATCGACTCCCGCGTCGGCTTCCTCGGCCAGCGCCTCGAGGTAGCCGCGCGCGGATTCCGAGCGCTCGCGGGGGCGATGGGAGACGGCCAGCAGGCGCTCGAGGCGCCGGTAGGCGCGTTCGGCGTCTCGGTCGGGATCGTCGCTGCGCCGTTGCCAGTAGAGGCCGACGGTCCGGCGGAGCCGCGCGACCGCGCCGGTGCGGTGGACGCTCGCGACCAGTCCGGTGAGGGCCACGAGGGCGACGGTGGCCGCCTCGCGGGAGATCGAAAGTCGCTCGACGAGCGCCGCGAGCCAGCCGTCGTCGTCCTCCTCGTCGGCGGCCGAACTGTCGTTCGCCGCCGGCTCGACCGGATCGGGCTCCGGAGACGAGTCGTTTCCGTCGGTCTCGTTGTCCGGCCCGTTCCCGGTGTCGGGGTCGGAGTCGTTCCAGTCCTCGCTCTCGTTGTTGCCGACGATCTCCGACGGAGGCTCGTCGGGTTCGTCCTCCGGTTCCTCCTCGGAGAGCGGCACGTCCTCGCTCGAGTCGGTGTCGACGTCCTCGGCGCCGTCCTCGCGGGCCTGCTCGACCTGCTCGTTGTGAGCCGCGTTGCGGGGACCGGACGGCGTCGGTTCGAAGGCGACCCAGCCGTGGTCGGGGAAGTAGACCTCGACCCAGGCGTGGGCGTCGGTCCCGCGGACGACGTACTCGTCGTCGTCGACCTGCTGGCCGCTCGTGTAGCCGGTGACGTAGCGGGTCGGCACGTCCTCGGCCCGCAGCATCTGGGCCATCGTCGTCGCGAAGTAGACGCAGTAGCCCTCGTCCATCTCGAGGAGGAACGCCTCGGCGACGTTGCCGCTCGGCCGATCGACCTCGAGGGAGTAGCCCTTCGTCGACCGGAGGTAGTCCTCGATCGCGACGGCTTTCTCGTAGGGCGTGTCGGCGTCGGCGGTGATCTCGGCCGTTCGGGCCTCGAACTCGTCGGAGGTGTCCTCGGGCGTCTGGAGGTACCGCTCGGCGATCGGGTCGGGGTAGTCCGTTCCCGCCCGCTGGAGGGTGGCGGCGTCGGGATCGATCACCGCGCTCTCGACGGCGTACGTGTCGCCCTCCACGAGGGGGTTGTTCGGATGGATCTGCCCGTGGCTCGAGACCTGGGTGTGCTGGGTGAACTCCCCGCCGACGGTGACCGGCTGCGGGGCGGCGGGCATGACGCCGAGCGTGGTTTCGGCCGTGACGAGCTGGCGCACGCGTTCGGTCTCGCCCGGCGGCTCCCCGATGGGGCCCCCGTAGTCGCTGCGGTCGCCGGTCCGAACCCACTCGTCGCCGGCGAAGCGATCGTAGACGCCCGTCCGCCAGTAGGAGGCCCGGTCGGCTTCGACCGTAAACCGGACCTCCGGCGAGAGATCGACCGAGCCGCCGATGCGCGAGCGATCCGATGCGTGATCGATGGTTCCCTCGAGCGTCCCGGCCTCGGTCCCGGCGAAGTGGCCCGGCGTCCCCGAGCCGCCGGGGACGACCGTGACGGTCAGCGAGAGCACGACGATCAGCGCGAACAGGGCCGCGAGCAGATTTGCCTGAGCGATCGAGCCGCCGCGGCGCTCGAGTTCGCCGCAGCCGACGGCGCCGATCGCGGCCAGCGTTCCCACCAGCGTGGGCACCGTCCCCGCGTCGCCGGTCAGGACGAGAAAGAGCAGCGCGATGCCGCCGGGAACGACGCCGAGCGCGTACCGTCCCCGGACGGCGAGATACCACGAGAGGAAGACGGGCGCGGGGACGAACGCGAGGGTCCAGACGCCCGCTTCGACCATCCGGAGCAGGGGGAGGCCGGTCGCGAGCGCGGCGGCGTCCGAGAGCAACACGTCGCCCGCCGAGAGCAGCACCTCGACGCCGAGGCCGGTGTACTCGAGGTAGTAGGCGAAGCCGAGCGCGCCCGCGACGACCGCGGCGACCGTCGCGGTCCGCGGGCGGATCGCCCACGCGAGGACCGTCGCCGCGACCAGCATCGCCCCGACGAGGGCCAACAGCGTCTCGGTCCCGCCGACGACCCGCGTCACGTCGCGCAAGACGCTCACGTACGACGCCGTCAACACCAGCACGCAACAGCACGCGAGCAGCCGGAACGTTCCGGGACCGACCGATCCGTCCGCGTCCGGCGCGATTTCGATCGTCCGGGAATCGGATTTCGTACTCACGACGTCACCTCCGGTTCGTCTGGACCGCCGTCGGTCCCGTCTCGCCCCCGCCGATCGGACGCGCCGGGCCCGTCGTACGGGGTCGTCGTTCGGTCGGGATCCCCGACGAGCCGCTCGAACGGGATCGATCGATCGTCGATCACGACCCGCGTCCCGTCGGCGTCGCTCCGGATCACCACGTCCGCCTCCGCTCGCCGACTCGCCTCGAGTTCGCCGGCCTCGAGGCGGGCCGCCGCCGCCAGCAGCCGCCGGGAGTGGTCGCGGCCCGATCCCGGCTCGCAGTCGCCGTTCGGGAGCGCGAGACCGACGTCGACGTCGGTCTCGAGGAGGTGTACCGCGACGCTCGCGACGGCCGTCGCCAGCTCGTCGCCCCGGTCGGGCGCGCACTCGGCGGCGATCGTCGCCGACCCGGTCTCCTCGGTGTCCGCGTACTCCGTGACGACGAGGTCGGCGTCGGGCCGCTTGGCGGCCGACTTCCAGTGGACGTCCCGCAGCGAGTCGCCGCGCTGGTACTCTCGGAGGTGGTCGAACGCCTCGCGATCCTGTCCCGCGAGCGCGTCGGTGACCGCTCGGATGGCGCTGCCCGGGCCGGACCGAACCTCGTAGACGCGCGGGTAGACGAGGACGGTCGTCGTCCCCTCGTCGGCGAACCGACGCCGGACGAGGCCGAAGAGGTCGCTGACGGTGATCGTCGCCGGCCCCAGTCGGTGTTCGCCCCGCTCCTCGAGTCGGATCTCGTACCCGACGCCGCCGTCGCCCTCGAGGGTCGTGTCGACGACGGGCGCGCCGTCATCGATCGCGGTCGTCCCGTCGTCGCCCGCGAGGACCGTGACGCCCTCGCCGACGTCGTCGCGGACGGTCGCCGAAACCGCCGACGACGTCTCGAACTCGAGTTCGATCGTCCGTCGATCGCCGGGGAACCCCTCGGGGACGGGCGCGCGTCTGATCCCGGGGCGGTCGGCCCGGCCGACCGCGACCAGTCCGGCGAGCAGAACTACCGCCAACGGCACCACGACGGCGTTGAGCGCCCGCGGGCCGAACTTCCACCCCATCGCCAGCGAGACGACCACGACGAACAGCGCCGTCCAGCCGCGGATCGTCAACCGCATCGTCACTCGACCGGCACGCGCTCGAGGGCGTTTTCGACGACCGTCGCGCCGTCGCGCTCGCGATCGCCCGCCTTGATCCGGTGGGGGAGGACGACGGGCGCCTCCGTCTGGACGTCGTCGGGGATGACGTAGTCGCGGCCGTCGGTCACCGCGCGCGCCTGGGCCGCCCGCAGGAGGGCGATCGTCCCGCGGGGGCTGACGCCGACGCGGGCGTGCTCGCGGGTGTAGCCCGCCAGCCGCGTCGCGTACTCCCGGACCGGCCGCTCGACGCGCGTTTCCGCGACGGTCTCGCGGGCCGCGACGATCGTCGCGCGGTCGGTCACCGGCTCGAGCGACTCGATGGGGTGGTGCCCGACGGTCCGGCCGAGCAGTTCGGCCTCCTCGTCGGGATCGGGATAGCCCAGGTGGAGCTTCTTCATGAAGCGGTCGAGCTCCGCGAAGGGCAGGTCGTAGGTCCGGTTCGGTTCGATCGCGTTCTGGGTCGCGATGACCGTGAACGGATCCGGCAGCTCGCGGGTGTCGCCGTCGACGGTCACCTGCTCTTCCTCCATGGCCTCGAGTAGCGCCGACTGGGTCTTCGGCGGCGCGCGGTTGATCTCGTCGCCGAGCACGACGTTGCCGAAGACGGGACCGGGCTGGAACTCGAACTCGCGGCTCTGCTGGTTGAAGACGTTCACGCCGGTGACGTCCGTCGGGAGGAGATCGGGCGTGAACTGGATCCGGCGGAACTCGCAGTCGATCGAGGTGGCGATCGAGCGGGCCAGCATCGTCTTGCCGACGCCGGGGACGTCGTCGAGCAGGACGTGGCCGCGGCCGAGCATCGCCGTCACGACGTGTTCGACCACGTCCTCGTGGCCGACGATCACCTCGGCGACGTTCGCCTCGAGTTCGGCACAGAGGTCGGCGACCGTCGAGACGGCGAGGCGATCGGTTCCGGTCCGAGACGGCGGGTTCGCGTCATTCATGGCTCGAGTACGGACACGGCGAGGACCCAGTTAAACCGCTCATCAGTACGTCAGTAGTGGCTCTGAAACATATGCTTTGCGTCGACATCTCTCGAGTTGCTCCAGATCGCGAGAACGCGTCCGTCGCGGTTTGTTCCCCGTGGCCGCAGCCTCCTGGCGGTCGCTGACCGGCCGCGTCGCCGTCGCCGTGTCGATAACAGCCCAAAGAACCGAAGATCGGGCCGGACAGCGGACGGTACTCCCGTCGCTACCCGGCTAACGATCAGAGAACGATACCACTACACCGAACCGGCTTACAGGCGTTCGAGGTTCGTCGCTCGGGGGCCCTTTTCGGCCTCCTCGATCTCGAACTCGACCTCCTGACCCTCCTCGAGGTCGGGGCCGCCGACGTCCTCCATGTGGAAGAACACGTCCTCGTCCGCGTCGTCAGTTTCGATGAATCCGTAGCCGCCAGTGTCGTTGAAGAATGCGACCGTACCTTGCGCCATTGCACCTCTATAGAACCACGACGGAAATATAAAGCTTCGGGAGCACACTCGCAGGCACCTCTGAGATATCGGACCTGTACCGGGTTCAGAGAGCGATTCGCGGGGGGCTACCAGTTTTTGCAGTCCGGGCAGACGAGGACGCCGTCCTCGCGCCAGACGCGGTCGGTGTCGCTCGCACAGCGGTGACAGGTGTACTCGCCCCAGCCGTACGTCGAGAGGCCGGTATCGCCGATCGGTCCCTCGTCGATTGGGTCGTCGTCGGTCGCTTTGTCGTCGGTCGCGTCTTCGTCGGTCGCGGCGGTCTCGACGTCAACTACGCCGTCAGTGGACTCGGTCCCGTCCCGCTGTTCCCGATCGCCGTCCGCTGACCGCCGCTGCTCCGGGCTTCCGTCTTCGAATCCCGACTGCGATGCGTCGGCGTCGCTCGAGTCCGGGTCCGGATCCGGATCAGCGTCCGCGTTCGCGTCCACCTCGTCCTCTCGAGCGTCGTCCTCGGTGCCTTCGGACTCGAAAAAATCCGTGAGTGTCGCGTCGTCGGTCACGGGTAGCCGTACGGCCGGCGCCGGCTTAGTGGCTCCGCTCGCCGCCCGATGGGACCGGGTTCGGTCGTGCGGACCGCCACCGTGCGACGGCGTACCGGCACGGCCAAGTAGCATCGGTGACAACCCCCGGACATGGACACCGTCACTCCGATGAACGTTATCGTGGACAACCTCACCGAGATGATCGACCTCTTCGGCGACGTCGCGATGGGCCAGGGGCTCGCGCCGCTGCTCGTCCTCTTCGGCGGCCTCCTGATCGTCTTCTCGATGGGCGTCTTCGGCGCGCTCACTCTCGGCGCCGTCGGGAGCCTCTTCTCCGCGAACTAATCCCGGCGCCGGCGATCGGCGCCGACGTCAGTCGTTTTCGCCGTCCGTCGCCGTCGCCAGCGCCTCGCTCGCGCGCTCGATCGCGTCCTCGAGGTCGGGGCCCAGCGGCGAGCCGACGACGATGCCGTCGACGTGCTCTAAGGCCGCTTCGAAGCGCTCGGCGACCGTCTCGGTCGTCCCGGCGATACAGAATGCGTCGATCATCTCGGGCGTCACGCGGCCGAAGGCCTCGTTCAGGTCGCCGCGCTCCAATGCTGCGCCCACGTCTTCGGCCGCGTCGCGGTCGATATCGTGGCGCTCGAGGACGGGGTCGGCCGCGCCGCCGGCGATGAAGGCCACGGGCGGTCGGGCCGCCTCGCGGGCCGCCGCTTCCTCGCCCGCGACGCTGACGCTGGCGAAGGCCAGCGACTCGAAGGCGCCACGATCGTCCGGGCGGTCCGCCAGGCCTTTTTCGAGTTCGTCCGCGGCCCACTCGAGGTCCCGGGGGTGGGCCGCGTTGATCAACACGCCGTCGGCGTGTTTCGCGCTCATCCGGAGCATGTGGGGTCCCTGGGCGCCGACGTAGACCGGAATCTCGCCCGCGGGCTCGAGGTTCAGCGACGCGTCGCGCGCGGTGAACGTTCCCTCGTGGGTGACGGTCTCGCCGTCCCAGAGGTCCCGCGCGAGGTCGAACGTCTCGAGGACGCGCCGGAGCGGCCGGTCGCGCTCGACGCCGAGATTGGCCAGCGAGGAGCGGTCGCCGGCGCCGACGCCGAAGACGGCCCGCCCGTCGCTGACCTCGTCGATCGTCGCCGTCTGCGCGGCGAGTTTGACGGGGTGGGTCTCGTAGGGGTTGACGACCCCCGGTCCGAGGCGCAGGTCGTCGGTCGCCGACGCCATCCGCGAGAGCACGACGAACGGGTCGCGGTTGAAGTAGTGGCTGCTCGCGAAGGCGGCGTCGAACCCGACGGCCTCCGCGCGCGCCGCTAGGCCGGCGATGCGGTCGGGCGGATGCTCGGGGGTGAGTTCGATCGCCCAGGTCGCGTCCTCGGTTCCGCCCTCGCTCATCCGTCGATCCTCCGCGTCCGTCCGCGCTGCCGGTCGCTCGCCGTCCGGGCGAGCGGCGCCGATCCTGCCTGTCGGTTCATGTCCGCAGGGTCGGCCAGCGCGGTGAAAAGCCCACCGTCACCGGAGACGGTGGCCGCCGTCGGAAACCGGAGTGCGAGAGAACCGAGCGCCGCCGACTACTCGGCGCGCGCCCGGAAGAACAGCGCCGCCCCGCGGCGGTCGAACTCGAGGTGCGAGAACCCCGCCTCGCGGAGGCGGTCGCGAAACGAGTCGACGTCGAACGGTTCGGCGCCGACCGTCAGTCGCGCGACCGCTCGCACGGGCGCCGCGCCGAGCACGTACTCGTCGACGATCGTCGTCCCGACGAGCCGGCCGCCGGGCCGGAGGACGCGCCGCAGTTCGGCCAGCGCCGCGTCGACGTCGGGGAAGAGGTGCAGCGCCCAGCAGCAGGCGACCCGGTCGAACGCGCCGTCGTCAATCCACAGTTCGTCGGCGCTCATCCGCGCGAACGCGACGTTCCCGAGCCCCTCGCGGACGGCGTACCGCCGTGCCCGCTCGAGCATGCCACCGGAGATGTCGACTCCCAGCACTGACGCGGCGTCGCGGGCGACGCGGCGGGTGATCCGGCCCGTGCCGCAGGCGACGTCGAGCACGCTCGGTGCTTCCGTGTCTCCTTCAGCCGCGGGTTCGGTCGCGAATTCGGCCTCGAGGGCGAGCATCGACGCGATCGTCGAGCGGTCGTCTCGCGGCGCGGTCGCGCCGCCGACGAAGCGGTACAGCGGCTGGAACCAGACCGGCGTCTCGTAGACGGGTGCCAGCCGGTCGAAGAACGTCTCATGTGCTGCGTTGTCCACAGCAGCAGGGACCGGAAAGCGCGGAATCCCGTCCGCGATCGGAACCGTCACGCCGCAGTTCGGACAGGCCAACTCGCCGTCCCGTCGCGACAACCCCTGGCCGCAGCGTCGGCAGACGTACGCCGAATCGGTCGCGTCCATCGCCGCGATCTACGGCCGCGTCGGCCTTGAGTCTCCCCGCCGGCGTCTCGAGACCGTCGCTCCGCTCAGCGCTCGCGGGTCACGCCCGCTCCCCGCTCGCCGTACCGAGATCTTCGCTTCGATCGGATCTCGCCTCTCAGCCGTCGAACTCCCACTCCCGAAGCGCCTCGCGGACGAGGTCGTCCTCGACCCCTCTGAACAGTTCGTCGCTGCCGCCGTGGTCGCCGAACTCCCAGTCGCGGACGGTCACCGCGGGAACCCCGCCCGCGCCCTCGCCGGTGACGAGATTTGCGGCGGCCGCGAGTTCGTCGACCACCGACTGGACGGTGACGCCGAGTTCGTGGCCGTCGCGGTCCTCTTCGCCCCGCCAGTCCCGGCTCGCGGGCATGCCGGCCCAGCCGATCGCGACACCGGTCTGGCCGTGTCGGAACGGCCGCCCGCAGGTGTCCGTGACGATCACAGGGACGTCCTCGTAGCCCCGTTCCTCGAGTCCCGCGCGGATGCGCTCGGCGCTCTCGCTGGGCTTTCTGGGCAGGAGGAGGATGTCGTGGTCCGGTACGTTCGACCGATCGATCCCCGCGTTCGGGCAGATGTGGCCGAATCGCGTCTCGGCCAGCAGGAACGGGACGTCGATCAACAGCTCCGCGCTCTCGTCTAAGACGGCCTGCGCGAACCGCGGGTCCTTCTCCTCGCCGGCGATCTCCTCGATCCGGTCGGCGATCTCCTGTGCGCGGCCGCTGACGGGGTAGTCCTCGAGGTCCGCTAGTCGTCCCTCGGCCTTCGAGACGATCGTGCTCGCGACGGTGAGCACGTCGCCGGGCTCGAGATCGGCCCGCTCCGCGACGAGTTCGGCGATATCGTCGCCGGGACGGACCTCGGGCAGGCCCGTCACTGGTTCGAGTTCCATACTCGAGGGTGGGAAAGCGACGACAAAAGGGTGATTAAACGTATCGGTGCCGCGACCGTGACGCGCCGCACGCGCTCGTTCGCCGTCGCCGTCGTGCCCCGCTACCGCACTCCAGGCCGCCGGTTTCGGCCGGTCAGTGACGGTCGCGTTCGACCAGCGACCCGCCCTCGATGCCGTCCACCTCGAGCCCCGCGGCGCCGCAGACGTCCCACAGGGTCGCGCCGTTGCTCGTGAGTACCGGTACCCCCAGTTTCGACTCGAGTTCGCCGACGGCCGCGAGCGAGCGGTAGTTCGTACAGGAGACGAAGACGGCGTCGAGTTCGTCGCCGTCACCACCGCCGTCGACGCACTCGAGCACCTGCCGGACCGCGTCGTCGGGGGTCAGCGCGCCGATCTCCGTGTTCGCCTCGAGGCCGCGGCCGTCGATCGAGGCGACCGCGAACCCCGCGGCCTCGAAGAACTCTCGCTCCTTCGCGTCGAGATCGGCGGTGTAGGGCGTGACGACCGCGATCCGCTCGGCGTCGAGGGCCTCGAGGGCGCGGACGACCGAGCGGGCGGTCGCGACCGCGGGGACGCCGGCCGCTTCCGAGAGGCGGTCCTCGAGTTCGGCGTCGAACCCCGGCCCGTGGAGCAGGCTGCCGGTCGTGCAGGCGTAGGCGACGGCGTCGACGTCGGCGTGGCCGAGCAGTTCGGCCGCCCGCGCCGCGTCGTCGCTCATCGCGTCGAGTTCGCCGACGGTCACCGCCTCGAGCGCCATGCGCGCGCCGTGGACGGTGACGTCGTCGGGGAGCGAACGGCGGAACTCCGGTTCGGCCGTCGTGTTCGAGGAGGGGACGATCAGTCCCAGTCGGCCGCGCACGTCGGCGGTGTCGGGAGCGTCGGCGTCGGTCATCGGTCACTCACCCCCCGTCTCCCTCGCCGTCCGCGTCGGTCGTCTTCCCGGCCGCGCGATCCGCCTCGAGCGCGTCCGCGTCGCGCTCGGCGGGATCGCCGTGGCCGCCCCCGCCGGGCGTTCGGACGGTCACGGTCGTTCCCGCCGCCACGTCGACGGTCGTCTTCGCGGCGACTTCCTCGCCGTCGATCAGGTTCTCGCCGGTCGCGCCGCTCTCGCCGCCGGCGACGCCCTTTGGCGCGTGACGGCGGCGCTCGGTCAGCAGCGACACCGTCGCCGGCTGCTCGACGGTGACGGTGCGCTCGAGGCCCAGCCCGCCGCGCTGGCGGCCGCGACCGCCGCTTTCGGGCCGGAGCGCGTAGCGCTCGACCCGGAGCGGATACTCGGTCTCGAGGGACTCGACGGGCGTGTTCAGGGTGTTGGTCATGCCGACCTGGACGCCGTCCATCCCGTCGCGATCCGCTCGCGCGCCGAAGCCGCCGCCGATCGTCTCGTAGTAGGTGAAGGAGCCGTCGCGGGCGCCGATGGTCAGGTTGTTCATCGTCCCCTGTCCCTGGGCCGGCACGCGGTCGGGCGCCGCCTCGGCGAACGCGGTGAAGACCACGTCGGTCACGCGCTGGCTGGTCTCGACGTTGCCGCCGACGACGGCGGCGGGCGACTCGGGGTTCAAGAGCGTCCCTGCGGGCGCGCGGACGTCGACCGGCTCGTAACAGCCGTGGTTCGGCGGGATCTCGGGATCGGTGATACAGCGGACGACGAAGTAGACCGCGCTCTTCGCGACGGCCAGCGGCGCGTTCAGGTTCCCGTCGAGTTGGCCGTCGGTGCCCGCGAAGTCGACGTCGATCGTCGCGCCGTCGATCGTGACCGCGACCGTGATCTCGACGTCCTCGTCGGTGACGCCGTCGCCCTCGAGGACATCGGTCGCCTCGTAGGTGCCGTCCGGAAGCTTCCGGATTTCGTCTTCGATCCGCTCGCGCGAGTAGTCGATGACGGCGTCGAATCCCTCGAGGACCGTCTCGCGGCCGTGCTCGTCGAACAGCGCGGCGAGGCGTTCCTCGGCGCGCTCGTTGGCCGCCTGCTGGGCCCGGAGGTCGGCGCGGCGCTCGCCGGGGTTGCGGACGTTCGCGAGCACGAGCGAGCGGACCTCTTCCCGGGGCTCGCCGCCCTCGACGATCCGCGTCGGCGGCAGGCGAAGCCCCTCCTGGTAGATCTCCTGGGCGCCGGCGGGCATGCTGCCGGGGGTCATCCCGCCGACGTCGGCGTGGTGGGCCCGCGAGACCGCGTAGCCGACGATATCGCTCTCGTCGCCCGCACCGTCCGCGCCGTCGACGCCGGGCGCGATCGGCGACACCATCGTCACGTCCGGCAGGTGCGTCCCCCCTCGGAAGGGGTCGTTCAGGATGAACACGTCGCCGGGTTGGGGGTCGTACTCGAGGACGGCGTCGACGGCCGCGGGCATCGCGCCCAGGTGGACGGGAATGTGCTCGGCCTGCGCGATCATCCGCCCTTCGGCGTCGAACAGGGCGGTCGAGCAGTCCCGGCGCTCCTTGATGTTCGGCGAGTAGGCGCCGCGGATCAGCGTCTGGCCCATCTCTTCGGCGACGCTCTCGAGCTGGTTGCGCAGCACCTCGAGGGTCACCGGATCGATGCCGTCGGCGTCCGTCGCGTTCGATTCGTCAGGTTCGGTCGTCGCGTCCGCGGTCTCGTTGGTATCTGGCGTCATTGGGAATCACCCCCTCGCGTCATGACGAGGGTGCCGTCCGCGAGGATCTCGCCCGCCCAGGTCGGCGGGACGACGGTCGTGCTCTCGGCCTGCTCGAGGATCGCCGGACCGGAGACCGTCGACCCGGCCGCGAGGCGGTCTCGGTCGTACACCGTCGCCTGCCGCGGCTCGGTGCCGGCGCCGGGGAAGTGGGCCTCCCGCGTCCCGACGCGCGCGTCGCCCGGCCCCTCGTGGCGGACGGTCGGCTCCGATCCCGGCACGGTCGCCGTCGCGCGGAGGTTGACGACCTCGACGGCCTCGTCTAACGCGTAGCCGTACGCGCGCTCGTGGGCCTCGTGGAACCGCTCTGCGACGGTCTCCGCGTCGAACTCCTCGTCGGCGGGGACGGTCAGTTCGAAGCTCTGGCCCGCGTAGCGGCAGTCGGCCGCGCGTTCGACCCGCGCCGCGTCGGGGTCGGAGGCGTCGGCGAGGACGTCCGCGACGAGGTCGTCGTAGACGGCCTCGATATTCGCGGGATCGGCGGTCGCGAGATCCGCGCCCACCGTCCGAACGGCGTCGTAGCTCTCGTCGGCCGCGAGCAGGCCGAAGGCCGAGAGGACCCCGCCCGGTCGCGGGACGACGACGCGGTCGACCTCGAGCGAGTCGGCCAGCGTCGCGGCGTGCATCGGACCCGCGCCGCCGAACGCGACGAGCGCGAACTCGCGGGGGTCGTGACCGCGCTCGACGGTCACCGAGCGGATCGTCCGCGTCATCGTCGCGTTCGCGACGCGGTAGACGCCGCGGGCCGCCTCGAGCGCGCTCTCGAGACCGGCCTCGTCGGCCAGTCGCTCGAGGGCCTCGCGGGCCGCCTCGACGTCGAGGGTCATCTCGCCGCCCAGCGCGGTCTCGGGGCCGATGTAGCCCAGCACGACGTTGGCATCGGTGACGGTGGGTTCGGTGCCGCCCTTGCCGTAACAGGCGGGGCCCGGGTCGGCGCCCGAGGAGCGGGGCCCGACGCGGAGCGCGCCGCCGGCGTCGACCCAGGCGATCGAGCCGCCGCCCGCGCCGACCGTGTTGACGTCGACCATCGGCGTTCGGATCGGGAGGCCGTCGATCTCGGCGTCGGTCGTCCGCTCCGCGCGGCCGTCCCGGACGAGGCTCACGTCGCTCGAGGTGCCGCCCATGTCGAAGGTGACCAGCCCCTCGACGTCCTCGTCGTCGACGGTCGCCGCGGCGCCGACGACGCCCGCGGCCGGACCGGAGAGCGTCGTCGTCACGGCGTGGTCCCGAACCGTCTCGGGGTCGGCGATGCCGCCGTTGGCCTGCATGATCCGCGGCGCCGGCACGCCGGCGTCCTCGGATTCCTCGACCAGCCGACCGACGTAGCGGTCGATCGCGGGCCGCACGTAGGCGTCGACGGCCGTCGTCGACGTGCGCTCGAACTCGCGGAACTCCGCGAGCACCTCGTGGGACGCGGAGACGGGGACGTCGAGTTCCTCCCGCAGCGTCTCGACGACGCGCTCCTCGTTTTCGGGGTCGGCGTAGGCGTGCAGCAGCGAGATCGCGACGGCCTCGACGTCCCGTTCGCGCAGCGTCGCCGCGAGGTCTCGGACCTCGTCGGGATCGACCGCCTCCTCGACGCCGTCGGCCGTCGTCCGCTCGCTCACTTCGAAGCGCCGCTCTCGGGGCACCAGCGGCTCGGGTTTCTCGGCCTCGAGGTCGTACAGATCGGGGCGGTCCTGCCGGCCGATCTCGAGGACGTCGCGGAAGCCCGCGGTGGTCACGAGGGCGGTCTTCGCGCCGCCGCGCTCGAGCAGGGCGTTGACCGAGACGGTCATCGCGTGGGCGAACTCGTCGATCTCGGCGGGGTCGATCCCCGCGTCGTCGCAGGCCTTGCGCAGGCCCTCGAGGACGCCGACGTGCTGGGGATCGGTCGAGGGTACCTTCGCGGTGACGAGGTCGTCCTCGACCGAGAGAGCGACGTCGGTGAACGTCCCGCCGACGTCGACGCCGATTCGGGTGGCGCCGTCGGCGGATTCGGAGCTATCGCCGCCACCGTCGCTCGAGGCGGGCGCGCCGCCGTCGGTGCGGAGCGTACGGCGGTCCGTTTCGGCGGTCGATGCGGTTCGCGTTTCGTCTGCGTTGTCCGTCTTCGGGTTCGAGTTCGTCTCTGTCATTCGTTCAAAGGAGCAAGACGTCGTAGAGCGTTCGGAGGCCGATACCGATCACGACGACCGCGACGAGTCCGCCCAGCACGTTCTGGAGGGTGCTGTTCGTGTACTCGCCGAGCAGTTCGTCGTTGTTCATCGCGTAGATGAGGAAGACCGCGAGGATGGGCAACAGGAGCCCGTTGGCGACCTGCGCGAAGACGATGACCTCGACGGGGTTGTAGTCCAGCGCCGAGAAGAGGATGCCGATGCCGATGATCGTCAGCCAGATCGCGCGAAAGCGGGTCGATTTGAGGTCGCGCTCCCAGCCGAGCGCGCCGGCGGTGGCGTAGGCGCCGGCCAGCGGCGCGCTCATCGAACTCGTGAAGCCGGCCGCGAAGAGGCCGATCGCGAAGAACGTCAGCGCGTAGCCGCCGAAGACCGGCTCGAGTTGGTCGGCCATCTCGCCGACGTCGCTGATCTGGGTTCCCTCGGGGAACACCGCGGCCGCGGTGACGACGATCGCCGTCGTGATGACGCCGCCGACGGCGACCATCGCGATCGTGTCAGTCCGACACTCCGCGAGGTCCGCGGCGCCGTCCCACCGCTCCTGGACGGTGCTCGCGTGCAGGAACAGATTGTAGCCGACGACGGTGGTCCCGACGAGACCGGCGATCAGGTACGCCGAGCCCTCGGGGACCGTCGGCACGAGGCCGCCCGCGAGCGCCGTCGGGTCCGGACGGACGATAATCGCGTTGAGCACGAACGCCAGGCCCATCACGATGACGAGACCGATGAAGACCCGCTCGATCAACTTGTAGCTGCCCGTCCACAGGAGGCCGGCGGCGACCAGCCCCATGATCGGGCCCCAAATGTTCTCGCTGATGCCCGTGATCGTCGCCAGGCCGGCGGCGCCGCCGACGATATTGCCGGTCTGGAACGCCGCCGTCCCGATCCCGATCGCGCTCACGACGAGCGCGATCGTCACGCCCCTCGCGAGCGGGTTCGAGAACTCGTTTCGAAACGCTTCCCCCAGTCCCTCCTTCGTGATCAGGCCGAGCCGCGCGCTCATCTCCTGGAGCACCATCGTCGCCAGGATCGAGAACGCGATCGTCCACACGAGCAGATACGCGTACTCCGCGCCGATGACGCTCGCGGTCGTGACGGTTCCCGGTCCGACGAACGCCGCCGCCACCAGCGCTCCGGGCCCGATCGCCTTGAGTCGGTCTACAATGCCCATGATACGTGTACACATATGACCCTCGGCGAGAGGACCAAAATGGTTGTTAAGAATCGCACACACGAGCCGACGACTCGCTCGACCCCGTTCGACCATCGTATGAAATCGTATGAAGCCGTTCGATCGATGTTCGAATCCGCCGTTCGGTGCCCGAACGCGAAGGGAAGAGGGAACACGACTGCAACTCGTTCGCCGAGGCCGCTGAACCTCAGTCGCCTCCGCCTTCGGTGACGATCACCTTCGAGACGCCCCGTTCGATCTCGATTTCGGTGGGCATGTCGACGGTGCTGCGCTCGAGGAACCGGGTCATGAACCAGCGGATCGCTTCCGACGGGAAGACGATGTGGTAGACGTCGTCCTCCTCGCGGCGCACCTCGAGGAAGCCACAGAAGGAGAGCCACTCGAGCACCTCGCCGACGCTCTCGAACCGCTGGGCGTACTCGCGGGCGTGGTAGTCGGAGACGCGGTCGGCCGCCGCCACGAACTCCGGATCCGGATCGCCGCCGTCGTAGCAGTGCTCGAGGAAGGCGTGGAGGAAGTCGACGTCCAACAGCACGTGTTCGCCGGAGGTCAGCATCCGGTAGTACTGCTCTAAGTTGTCGCTCGGCCGGCCGCTCGCGGCCTCGAAGTTCGCCGCGTAGAACGTCAGCGCCCGGCGAACGAGTTCGCTCTGTCCGTGGTTGGTCTCGGACAGCAGCGTCTCGAGGGCCGCGTGCGAGTCTTCGTCGAGAGATACCGTGACACGTTCGGTCATGCCACGAGGTAGAACGCGAAACGGGTATAGTTCACGGGATTTGCCGGCGCGAAGACAGTCACTCGACCACTCCGCTACCTCGGCGCTCCGTCGCGGCGCTCAGCCGGTCCGTTCTTCGACCGCGAGCGAGCCGTCCTCGACGGTCGCGACGAGCATCGTCGCGCGGTCGGCGGGGCTGGCGCCGGTCGCGCTCCCGGGATTGAGTACCCGAACGCCGTCGACCGTCGTATCGACCACCTCGTGGGTGTGGCCGGCGACGGCGACGGGGTCCTGGTCTCCGTCTCTTTCGCTTCGAGCGGTCTCGACGACGCGCTCGTGCCAGCCGCGCGGCGACCCGGTGCCGTGGGTGACGACGAACGTCACGCCGTCGACTGCGAGGGTCGCCGTCGTCGGGACGTCGATCGTCGCGGGATCGGTGTTGCCGCGGACGGCCGTCAGGTTCGCGGGGCCGCCCGCGAGGTCGACCAGCCGCTCGTAGGCCTCGTTCGAGTCGAAATCCCCCGCGTGGATCGCGTGGTCGGCGCGCTCGATCTCGTCGACGACCCAGTCGGGGATCGATCGCTCTCGAGTGGGGACGTGCGTATCGGAGACGATCGCGACGCGTGACCGTGCCATGGACGAGGGTACGGCGTCCGGTCCCGAAAGCGATTCCCTCCGGGCGGCCGTTGCCTCGCGTATGAGCGAGTTACCGGGCTCCGGGCGCGATCGCGACGGCGACGAGTCCGCCAGCGACGAATCGGACGTAGCGCACGTCGTCACCGCCTTCCTGCGAAACCGGGGCGACGTCCTGCTGTTGCGACGCAGCGACGCCGTCGGGACGTATCGGGGCCAATGGGGCGGCGTGTCGGGGTTCGCGGAGGGGCAACCGGACGAGCAGGTTCTCATCGAAATCCGCGAGGAGACCGGCCTCGAGGCCGCCGACGTCTCGCTCGTCCGGTCCGGACGCCCCGTCGAGTTCGAAGACGCCGACCTCGGACGCGAGTGGGTCGTCCACCCGTACCTGTTCGACTGCGAGACCCGCGAGATCGAACTGAGCGAGGAACACGACGCCGTCGAGTGGGTTGCCCCGACGGCGATGCTCGACCTCGAGTCCGGGCTGGACGCCGAGAACGCGCACGAGACCGCCGCTGGAGACGAAATCGACGTGACGGTCCCCGAACTCTGGACCGCCTACGAGCGCGTCGCGCCGACCGTCCGCTCGATCGCGGCCGACGACGAACACGGCGCCGCCTCGCTGTCGATCCGCGCGCTCGAGGTGCTGCGCGATCGGGCGGGACTGCTCGTCGCCGAGCGTGGCGAGGCGACGTCGTCGCCTCGGGACGACGAACGGGGAACCCGTGAGTCCGACGCCGATCCCGAGGGCGAGTGGGACGAACTCGCCGAACTCGCCGGTCGGTTGCTCGAGGCGCGCCCCTCGATGGCCGTTCTTCGGAACCGGATCAACCGGGTGATGGCCGAGGCGACCGACGGCGCAGAGGGTGACGACGCCGCTGCCGGTGCGCCCCGCGTCCTCGAGTCGGCGCTGTCGAACGTCGACCGCGCGCTGGCGGCCGACGAAGACGCCGCGGCGAACGCCGGCGAGCGGATCGACGGCTCCGTCATGACGCTCTCGCGGTCCGGGACCGTCTTCGAGGCGCTCCGCGACGGCGACCCGTCCCGCGTGTTCGTCGCCGAGTCCCGGCCGGCCCGGGAAGGGCTCGACGTGGCCGAAGCGCTGGCCGCGAGCGACGACGTCGACTGCCCCGTAGCGGTCCACACCGACGCGGCAGCGGCGCACGTCCTCTCGAGCGAGGGCGTCGACCGCGTCGTCGTCGGCGCCGACACGGTGCTCCCCGACGGTGCCGTCGTGAACAAGACCGGCACCCGCGGGCTGGCGATCGCCGCCGCCCGCGAGGACGTGCCGGTCTCGGTCGTGGCCGCCACCGACAAGGTCTCGACGCGCGAGGGCGTGAACCTCGAGTCCGGCGATCGATCGGCGGTCTACGACGGCGAGGCGGCGGTCGACGTGCTGAACCCGACCTTCGACGTGACGCCCGCCGACTGCGTCGACGAGATCGTCACCGAGCGCGGCGCGCTCGAGGCGGCGGACGTCGGGGACGTGGTCGAAGAGTTGCGAGGGCTCGAGACGTGGCGAACCGATAGCGAGTTGACGGGCCGAGAAACGACAGACCGAAACCTTTCGAGGGAGTAGCGACTCCCGGCGGCCGTGACGAAGTGTTACCCCCTCCGAGCCCCTTGTGACGAGGATTTTCCCCGAGCCGCCACTTCGTTCGACGACAAGTGCGCAGTGTCGCGATAGGTGTCGATTCGCTTCGAGAGCGACCGCTCGAATCTCGCCGTAGTCGATCTCCGCAGCACCGTTGGCGCATCTTGCCGTTCGACCAAACCTTCAACTCCGGCTCGAGCGTATCGCCGGCTATGCAGTTCGAACTCGAGCGCCTCGGCGTACACGACTCGGTCGAAGCGGTGTTTCCGCCGTCGGAACTCGCGGACTATCTCTCGGACCTGCCGATCGCGGTCGGCGTGATCGGCGACGACGAGATCGCGGCCTGCGACGCCGTGGTCACCTTAGAGCACCGCGAGGCGTTCCTCGAGGTCGACTGGGTGCACTCCATTCAGGCTGGCGTCGACCGATTTCCGTTCGACGAGTTCGAAGCCGACGACGTGATCCTGACGAACAGCACGGGCATCCACGACCGATGGGTCGGCGAGACGGTCGCGGGCTACCTGCTCTCGTTCGCGCGGCGGCTCCACGTCCACGTCGCGAACCAACAGGAACGGCGCTGGGACCAGCCCGAGTGGGACGAGGGCTTCACGCTGTCCGGGACCACGGCCTGCGTGCTCGGCACCGGCACCCTCGGAAGCGGCGTCGCCGAGGTGCTCGGTTCGCTCGGCGTCCGCGTCACCGGCGTCCGCCGTTCCGCGGAGCCCGTCCCCGGCTTCGAGGAGGTCTACGCGACAGACGACCTGCTCGAGGCCGTCACCGACGCCGAGTTCGTGATCGTGACGCTGCCGCTGACCGACGAGACGCGCCACCTCGTCGACGCCGACGTCTTCGAGGCCATGCGCGCGGACGCCTACTTCGTCAACGTCGGCCGCGGCCCGGTCGTCGACGAGGCGGCGCTGATCGACGCCCTCGAGTCGGAGACCATCGAGGGTGCGGCGCTGGACGTCTTCGAGACCGAACCGCTCCCCGAGGAGTCGCCGCTGTGGGAGTTGGACGAGGTGATCGTCACGCCCCACTGCGCCGCCTTCACCGAGGACTACTTCCGGGCGGTCGGTGACATCGTCCGCGAGAACGTCTCGCGGCTCGAGTCCGGCGAAGAATTCCACAACCGCGTCGTCTGACCAGCGCTCGGGTGACGGCCGATCGTCGTCCGACTCAGTGCTCGGTGGACCGACGGGAGACGGCGGCACCCACGAGACCGACCGTCGCGACCGCGCTCGACCTCGTCAGGATCGCTCGTCGTCGCGTCGCCGATTCGAGAGGAGATACCCTGCGGTACCGAGGCCGGCGAGCGTGCCGGCGACCCCGAATCCCGGCAGCGAATCGTCGTCGCTCTCGTCGGATTCTCCACCGGCTCCGTCGGTCTCGTCGCTCTCACTCGGATCCGCGGCGGTCCCGTCGCCGTCCCCCGCCCGGTCCTCGAGATCGGCCAGCGCCGTTCGAAGCGTCACGATCTCGAGGTCGCGCTCTTTCGCCGCCCGAATCGCGAACCGGATCCGTTCGGGGGTCGTCTCGTCGAACTGGCTGTGACCGACCGCGATGCCGAGGGCGTCGTTCGCGGCGACGTCGTCGAAGAAGGCCTCGATCTCGGCTTCGCTCACCGCGTGCCCGTCGATGCTCGAGCGACCGAGCGCGTGCGGATCGAGTCCCTCGAGCGCGTTCACTCCGTCGCCGCCGCGGTTCGCGAACGCGGCGTAGTGGTCCCGAACGAGGTCCTCGACCAGCCCGTCGCTGCGACCGAACGGCGAGACGAACCCGTCGACCTCGACGCCCAACTCCTCGAGCGCGTCCTTCGAGCCGACGACCTCGTCTCGGATCCGGTCCTCGGTGAAGCGGACGTACGCGGTCTCCGCGTCGAACGACTCGCCGATCGGCTCCGCGAGGTCGAGGTAGATGCCGGTGTCGTCCCGGTCGCCGCCGGCGACGGCGTTCTCGACGGTTCGATCGCCGTCGCTGATCACGATCTCCTCGCCCTCGTATTCGGCGAGGAAGCTCCCGTCGAGATAGAGCCGTTCGTCGCCGGCCGCGGCCGGCGCGGTCAGATAGAGGTTGCCGACCGCGACGTGACTCGCGGTGTGGGCCATGATCTCCCAGCCCGCGTCCTCCATTTCCCGCAGGTGTTCCGGGAGCAGCCCCCATGAGGTGTCGACGTGGTCGACGACGGCCGCACTACAGGCGGGGACGCCCTCGTCCTGATGGACGGGGAACGTGTCCGTCCAGTCCTCGCGCCAGCTATCGTCGTAGACGAACACGACGCGACCGTTCGTGTCCGATCCGGCGGAACCGACGACCGCTCCGGTGCCGGCGGTCCCGAGTCCGGCCACCGTCAACGCGCCCGCCGCGCCGAGCCGGCAGACGTCTCGTCGGCCGAAACCGCTCATGGTCGGCAACCTCGATCGTCGCCCGTAGTGCGTTCGTTCCGCCGAAGCAGTGGAGTAGATCGATCGGTCCGTACGCGACTGTCCATGATCTCGTCTTCGAGATCTCGGGCCGTTATTATTATACGGTTAAGTGCAGTAGAACGGGCGAATTCGGGGTTCGGTCCGAGCCCGATTTGTTCGCCGACCGCGTTCTACGTCCGACGATGACTTTCCCTCGGCTCTCGCTCCGCGAGGCGACGTCCGCAGACGCCGCGTCGATCGCCGCCGTCCACGAGGCGTCGATTCGCGTCCTCGGCAGCGACGGGTACGACGACGAGCAGGTCCGGGCGTGGCTCTCGAACGTCCATCCCGAGCGGTACCCGCTCGAGCAGGACGGATTCCGCGTCGTCGTCGCCGACCACGAGGCCGACGGCGTCGTCGGATTCGGCCTGCTCGACTGCGAGCCCGCCGGCCGCGGCGATCCGTCGACCGGCGAAATCGGGGCCGTCTACGTCCACCCCGATCACGCGCGCCGGGGCATCGGTCGGGCGATCCTCGAGACGCTCGAGTCGGCCGCCCGCGATGCGGGCCTCGAGTCGCTCGTGCTGACCGCCTCGAGAAACGCCGTCGGGTTCTACGAGCGACAGGGCTACGCGGGCGTCGAGACGGTTCGCCTCGAGATGGAAGACGGCGTGGCGCTGGCGTGTCTGGAGATGCGAAAGGCAGTGGTGTAGGACGCCGATTCGGCCGGGTCGTTCGCTGCAGGACGATGCTACCCGGTGCTTTTCGACCGTGGTGGCCCTACGATCGCGTATGGATATCGGACTCGGTCTCCTCACCGCCCAGCAGCGACCGGACGACGACCGTTCGACCGCGGCGATCTACGAGGAACTCTTACGTCTCGGCGAGGCGGCCGACGACGCGGGACTCGATAGCGTCTGGACCTCGGAACATCACTTCGCCGACGACGGCTACCTGTCGGGGACGATTCCGACGCTGGGCGCGCTCGCGGGACGAACGGACGATATCGAGGTCGGATCGGCCGTCGCACTCGCGCCCTTCTACGACTCGGTCCGACTCGCGGAAGATTCCGCGACGATCGCCGCGCTCTCGGACGATCGGCTGACGCTCGGCCTCTCGATCGCCTACTGGGACCGCGAGTTCGAGAACTTCGGGATTCCCAAAGCCGAGCGCGTAGAGCGGACCGAAGACGCCATCGCAGTCCTGCGAAACGCCTGGGAACCCGGCCCGCTCGAGTACGACCCCGAGTACCACGCTATCGATCCCGAGACGGAAGTCACGCCGACGCCGGACGAGTCCCCGCCGATCGTCCTCGGCGGACTCGCGAAACCCGCCGTCAGGCGCGCGGCCCGGCTGGCCGACGGCTGGTGTGCCAACGAGATGCTGTCGCTCGCGGACGTCCGAACGCGCATGGACGACATCGAACGGGTCCGCGACGAGGAGGGGATCGACGGCGAGTTCACGACGTATCTCATTCGATACGGGTTCGTCGGGGATTCGAAAGCTGACGCGTGGGAAACGATGCGAGACGGCTACTTCTACCAGCAACGGAAGTACGCCGACTGGATGGAAGACGAGTCGGTCGACGCCCTGTCCGACGAGCGGAAAGCGGAACTGAAAGAGGACGCGATCTTCGGGACGCCCGAGCAGGTTCGCGAGGAACTCGCGGACTACCGCGAGGAATTAGGCGACGACGTCCACGTCATCTTCCGGTCGTACTGTCCCGGCATCGGAACGGACGAACTGCTCGAGTCGGTCGAACGCCTCGGAACCGAGGTCGCGCCGGCGTTGTGACGATACCCGTTCAGTAGCGGAGGTGAGCGCAATTCACGGGCGCGAGCGAGGCCAACGGCTGAGCGAGCGGGCCGACGACCGACGTGGAGAGCGCGGCGCGCTCGGAACGGAGGGAGGAGTGCTTTTGATCGGAATTTTGCCGAGAGCGCGACGGAGTCGCGCTCGCAGAGTGAAATTTCGTTAGAAGAACTTGAACAGATCGTCCCGGTTCTGCTCGTGCAGATGGGTGCGGACGGCCTCGTTGAGGGAGCTGATCTGGCCGTTCTTGGCGGTGATCGGCGCGATGGTCTCCTGCCACTGTTTCCACGGCGGGTAGAGTCCGAGCCGGTCGCAGAGTTCGTTCAGGCGCTCGTCCTTCTCGTCGACCTTGTCCATCTTGTTGACGGCGACGACGGTCGGGACGTCGACGTCCCGCAGGAAGTGGAACATCTCGACGTCGTAGGGGATCTCGTCGGGGCCGGAGTGACGGTCGATGATATCGACGGCGCTCTTGCCGTCGACGACCAGAACCCCGACGAGGATGTTGTCGGCGTACTCCTCGACGTACTGGACGATGTCGGTCTTGATCGCCTCGCGGTACTCCTCGTCGACCCCGCTCATGAAGCCGAAGCCGGGGAGGTCGGTGACGACGAAGTCCTCGGCCGCCCAGTCGTAGTGGTTTGGTTGGCGCGTGACGCCGGGTTTGCCGCCGGTGTCGAACTTGTGCCCCGTAATCTCGCGCATGAGCGTGGACTTGCCCACGTTCGAGCGACCGACGAGGACGACTTCCGCCTCGCGGTCGGGACGCGTATCGAACATACGCCGTCGTAGGGGCGTCGCGGGTTTATACGTCGTGATCGGCCCCGCGGACTAGACGACCGTCACGACGAGGACGCCGCCGACCATCGACGCGACCGCGAGCGCGGCGGTCGCGACGAGTCGGGTCCGCGACGGCGACGCCTCGAGGTCGACGTGACGGCTGTCGCGGGCGGTCTGGACGCCGAACCACGCGATCGAACTACAGCCGACGAGCAGCGCCGCGTCCGCGAACTGGGCCGTGGTCGCGCCGCCGTCCCAAAGGCTTCGAACGGTCGAGACGGCGACGACGAGCGCTGCGAGGACGTCCGCGGTGCCGACGAGGACGTTCCACGGGAGTGTTACCGGACCGAGCGCGACCGCCTCGCGGACGCCGCCGACGATCGATAGGACTGCGGCGACGACGAGTCCGGCCAGCAGCACGGCCGTCATCGGGTCCGCGACCGCGTCGCGTCCGAACGCGGCCAGATATCCGCCGGTCACGACCAGCAGCCCCGTGCCAAACCACGGAGCGAAGCGCCGAATCATGTCTGTGGGTTGAATTGATCGGCGGAAGTAGCTATCGGTTCGATCGGTCGGCGCCGGTTTGCGATCGATCCGTCGTGGTGAAACCCGACGCCTGCGCGGCGAAAGCGCCCCAAGTTATGAGCCCGGGGGTACTCACCCACCTACGTGCGGCTCGTTCAGTTGACGGTACCGACGGGGAAGCGGGAGACGATCCTCGAGGAGCTCGACGACCGGGGGATCGACTACGTCCTGACCGACGAGGAGAGCAATCGGGGGTACACCGCGGTCGTCTACTTCCCGCTGCCGGATCCGGCCGTCGAACCGGTGCTCGACGAGCTCCAGGACGTGGGCGTCGACGAGGACGCCTACACGGTCGTCGTCGACGCGGAGACGGTCGTCTCGCGGCGCTTCGAGGCTCTCCGCGAGGAGTACGAGAACGGCGACGTCGAGACCGACCGCATCTCGAGACAAGAGCTGCAGTCCGAGGCCGATTCGCTGACGCCGACGTTCGCGGTCTACGTGATTATGACGGTCATCAGCGCCGTCGTCGCCACCGCGGGACTGTTCCTCGACTCGCCGGCCGTCGTCGTCGGGTCGATGGTGATCGCGCCGCTGATCGGGCCGGCGCTCGGGCTGAGCGTCGGCTCGGTGATCGACGACGAGGAACTGTTCAAGGAGAGCCTCGTCTACCAGATCCTCGGGATCGTCCTCGCGATCGGCGCGGCGGCGATCTTCGCCCTGCTAGTCAGGGTAACCAACATCGTGCCGCCGGGGCTCAACATCAGCACGGTCGGCGAGATCTCCGAGCGGCTCGCGCCGGACCTGCTCTCGCTGGCGATCGCGCTGGGCGCCGGCGTCGCGGGGATCATCAGCATCGCGACGGGAACCGCCGTCGCCCTGGTCGGCGTCATGATCGCGGCGGCGTTGATCCCGCCGGCCGCGGCAGCCGGCATCGCGATCGCGTGGGGCGAACCCGCCGCCGCCATCGGCGCGACCGTGCTCGTACTGGTAAACGTGCTCTCGGTGAATCTCGCCGGGCTCCTGACGCTGTGGTGGGCCGGTTATCGCCCGGAAAACCTGTTCTCGCTCGGCGAGACGGAACAACGCGTTCGCAGGCGAGTGCTCGGACTGGCCGTGATCGTCCTCGTCTTCGCCGTCTTCCTCGGGGCCATCACCTACTCGTCGTACACCGTCTCGACGTTCGAGGAAAACGCCAACGACGAGGCCCAACGCGTCCTCTCCGAGGAGGAGTTCGCCGAGTACCAGCTCCTCGAGTTCGACGTGGTTATGGACGAGAGTTATCCCTTCATCGGGCCGCAACGCGTCGTCGTCACCGTCGGCGGCCCGCCAGGCGAAGCGCCGCCCGAGCTGGCCGATCGGTTACACGAGCGGATCAACCAGCACACGGACGAGGAGGTCGACGTCCAGGTCAGGTACGTCGGGCTCCTCGAGCGCTGAGCCGCCCATTCTGATCGATTTCGCTCTCGCGCTCGCTCCGACTCCGGTCGCCGGCGACCCGGAGGTCGACGGCCGGTAGGATTATCCCGTTCCCGGCCCGTCGTTTCGTCGAACCCTCCGCCGATGGTCCGAGCCTCCGTCGTCCAGTTACTGTTGTTCACCGCCGCGATCAGCGCCGCGACGCTGTTCGCGGGCAGCATCGCCACGGAGGCCGGGCTGTACGCCCAATCCGTCGAGGACGAGGGCGCACGGGACGTCGCGACGATCGACGGCGAAATTTCGCTCATCAACCATCCCGAGGCCGGGACGACGTACAACGAGACCGCCGACAACGTGACGATATACGCCAAGAACGTCGGCGGCGGCTCGCTCGAGGCCGACGCCGCCGACCTCCTGATCGACGGCGAGTACGTGCGGTCCGTCGAGACCAGCGTTCTCGAGCGAGGGGACTCCCTCTGGCGCGAGGGGGCGGTCCTCGAGCTGACCGCACCGGCGTCGCTCGATCCGGGGATCCACCGCGCGGTCGTCGACGCCGACGGCGCCCGGGATCGCCTCGAGTTCGAGCACCGAATCGCTTACTGGACCAGCCCGGACGGACAGAACGGGACCGCCGACGACTGTACCGCGGAGAACTGTACCGTCTCCCTGAGCGAGAGCGGCGGCGAACTGACGCTCGAGATGGCGACGGAACTCGACCAGCCGAACGAATCGGTCGCGTACGCGAGTTCCAACGAGACCGTCGCGACGGTCGACCCCGAGAACGGGACGACCGACGCGGCTGGAACCGACTCGACGACGCTCTACTTGCACGAAACCGGTGAGACCACCGTCACGCTCGACGTCGGGTGGGACACCGACGAGATCCTGATCCGCGTCGAGGAGTAGCCGAACCGAATCGCGGCGACGGGATGCTATCGGAGACTCCGCTCACCGATCGCGGAGGCGCTCGAGGCGGCTCAACGGCGAGCTTTCCGCGGCGTCGTCCGCGTTCGAGTCCGACCGGTCGTCGTCGCCGCCGTCCGTCTCCGTTTTCCGTCCGCGCCGCTCGAGCCGGCGTCGAATCCAGGCTCGCGGCCCGCCGATCCGGTTCACGAGGTACGTCGGGAAGTAGCAGACCAGCGCGCCCAGCGTCAGGTAGAACGCGGCCCACTCGTACTGCCCCGTTCGGACCGACTCGAGGCCCAGAAAGAACATCGGGCCGGCCATCGAGAAGCCGGCGGCGGTCTGGAGCATCCAGAGGAGTCCGGGGCCTCTCATCGGTGCGGGAGCCGTCGGGTCACTCCTCGAAGGGGAGTTCGGGCTCGTAGTCGACCGCCTCGATGGCCGCCTCGAGCACCGTCTCGACGTCCTCCCCGGTCTCGACGCTCATGGTGTAGTCGGCGTCCAGTTCCTCGAGCAGGTCCTCGTCCCAGACCTCCCGGCGGTCGATCTTGTTCGCGACGGTGAGGACCGGAACGGACTCGAACTGGTCGACGATCGAGTCCCGAAGCTCGAGCTGGGACTCGAGGGGATAGCCGCACTCGCCGCTGGGATCGATCATCACGAGCATGCAGTCCGCGAGGTGCTCGATGGCGCTGACCGCCTGGGACTCGATCTCGTTGCGCTCGGCCGGCGGACGGTCGAGCAGCCCCGGCGTGTCGACGAGCTGGTACCGGAGGTGCTCGTGCTCGAAGTGTCCGAGGCCGATCCCCTTCGTGGTGAAGGGGTAGGAGGCGGTCTCGCCGCGGGCGCTGGTGACGTCGTTGACGAACGAGGACTTGCCGACGTTGGGGTAGCCGGCGACGACGATGGTCGGCTCGTCGGGGTCGATCTCCGGCAGATCCCGCAGGTCGTTTCGCGACTCGTTGATGTACAGGAGGTGGTCGTCGATCTGCTCGACGATGTCCGCGAGCCGAGCGAAGGCCTGCTTGCGGTGCTTGCGCGCGGTGTCCACGTCGGTCTTGCGCAGGCGGGGCTGGTACTCCTCGTGGATTTCGCGGGCCTTACGGCTGGCCCACATCACTTCGGAGAGGCTCTGGCGGAGTTTGTCGACGTCGACGATCGCGTCCGCGAGTTCGTAGTAGAACGGGTGGGCGTCGTACTCGAAGTCCGGCCACGCCGTCACGACGTTCTCTAAGTTGTCCGAGATGATGTTGGCCGCCGTCTGGAGCATCGACTGCTGGGCTTCGAGGCCGCGTTTGGCCTTGCCGGCCCGCGCCGCCCGCGAAAATGCCTTGTCGATCAGCTCTTCCGACGTGGGCGTCGTCGGAAGGTCTTCGAAAATCATAGCGATACGTACGACGCGCGCTCTTAAAAGGTCGTTCGTTATCGCGCGACCGGTTCCGGTCGGCGGATTCGCCGCGGTCGTCCTGCGAACCCGGGCCACTGATGAACGGTCGCAGTATACGCGCCGTCTCCTTATCGTCGCTCGGCCCCTCTCTCTCTGTATGACCAACTGGCGCGCCGTGTTTATCGGCTTCCTGCTCGCGACCGTCCTCGGAATCGTCGGCCTCGTCGTCCCCGGCATCGGCCAACTCGCCGCGGGGCTGATCGGCGGCTTCGTCGCCGGCTACGTGGCCGGCGGCGGCCTCGGCAGCGGCCTCTGGCACGGACTGCTCGCGGGCTCGCTCGGCGGCATCATCGGCGGCCTCCTGATCGGCGTCGCCGTCGGCCTCGCCGGACTCGCGCTCGGCCCAATCGGGGGCGCGATCTCCGGCGCCGCCGGCCTCGGTATCTTCGCGCTCGCCGTCGCGATCTCGCTGGTGATGGCCCTCGAGAGCGCGCTCGCGGGGGCCGTCGGCGGCGTTCTCAACCCGTGACCGTCATCGGGACGGTCATCGATACGGGCAGCAGTCACGGTACCGAAATGAGGTAGATAACTGACAATATTTCCGCTATTACCGTATCCGATAGCTTCTGTTTTCTGCTCGCCGGCAGTTCAGTCGGAGTCTCGAGGTCGAACGTTCATCTCTCCTCGAACGCCCTATAGTCAGAATAAGTGAGTTTAATGATAACAGTTATATCTCGACAATAGACAGGAAGGTGTATGAATCGACGCGAGTATCTCGCGATGGGAGGTATCGTGGTGAGCGGCACGCTCGCCGGCTGTAGCGAAACCAGCGCGGACGATCCTGACGATACCGAGGACGGAGGCAACGGCGAGGAGTCGGGAGAGCCGTCGTTCACCGATATCGGAATCTCGACGGCGGGGTCGACGACCGTCGACGGCGAGTTCACGGTGACGGTATCCGCGACCAACGAGGGCGGTGCGGCCGGCGACTACGAGGACGAACTGGTCGCTACCGAGGGGCCGATCGACCTCGAGGAGTCGGTCGAACTCACCGATGTCGCCCCCGACGAGACGGCGACGGCGGATTTCGGTCCGTTCTCCGTCGACCACGTCACCGAGTGCGCGTTCGAACTCTCCGAGGCCGACGTCGACCACGAACTGTCGATCGAACCGCTGACCGCCGCGGTCGGTGAGACGCTCTCGCTCGGCGACGGGCTTCGAGCGACGCTGACGGACGTCCGCTACCAATCGAGCCTCTTCTACGAGGAGTACGTCTCCGAGCTGTTCGCGACCCAGAACGCGGGACGCGTCTTCACCTCGCCCGACGATGCAACGCTCGTCGTCTTCGAACTCGAACTCGAGAACGTCGGTACGAGCTCCGTATCGCTCTCGCCGGCGGAGTTCGCGTTCAGCGAGAGCGAGTTCTACACGTCGCTGGCGGATCAGTCCCTCGAGAGCGCGGTCATCGATGACGACCCACTGGTCGGGAGCGGCGAAACGCTGCTCGGAACGGGCGTCACCGTCGACTTCTGGCTGCTGGGTCAGCTCGAGTCGACGGCCGCCGCCGGGACGGCGACCCTCGACTACCACCGCACGTCGGAGTCGGCAGCGGATCTCCAGTGGGAACTACCGCTCGAGGGCGAGGACGGGCCGGCCTTCCCCACGTTCGAACTCGAGTCCGTCGACGCGCCGGCCGAGGCGTCGGGTGCCTACGATATCACCGCGACGATTCGGAACACGAGCGACGTCGACGGCCGATTCCGAGGCGTCTTCCAGTACGAAAACGACGACGAGTGGTGGGAACTGACGTCGGCGACGAAATCGCGACTCGACGTCGGTATCGCCGCCGGCGAGAGTCGCGAGATCCGTGTCACGAACGAGAGCAGTTCGAGCGGCGAGTACACGTACCGACTCGCCCCGTTCGACGACGAGTGGGTGACGACCCTGTCCTCCTGAATCGGTCGCCGGACGGCGGCACTCTCGCCGACTGTGGAGGCGACTGATACCGACGTTTCGAGATCGTCCGGACGTTCAAAACGGTCCTCCTTAACGCGCATACCAACGGAATCCGGTGCAGAACGTCGAGTTCTCCACTGTCGCAGTGTTCGACGGCGTCAGAGGCTGAGCGGGATCGTTCCGTTCGTCGCGATGATCGTCAGTCGCGGACCGAGAATGGACTCGAAGCGATGGCCTACGAGCTTCCGGCGGCCGTGGGCTGCAGCGAAAATGAGAACGCCGACCCCTCGCCGGGCTCGGACTCGACCCAAATTTCGCCGCCGTGGCGCTCGACGATGCGCTCGCACAGCGCGAGGCCGATTCCCGTCCCGTCGTACTCCTCGCGACTGTGGAGACGATCGAAGATGTCGAAGATGCGGTTCTGTTCGTCGGCCGGGATGCCGATTCCGTCGTCTTCGACCGTGATCACCCACTCCCGGTCGCGTCGTTCGGCGTCGACGTGGACGCGGGGCGGTTCGTCGCCGCTGTACGTGATCGCGTTCGACAGCAGGTTCTGGAACACCTGTCGCAACTGACTGGCGTCGCCCTGGACGCGGGGCAGCGAATCGGCGGTGATCGTCGCGTCGGACCCCTCGATCCGCATGCGGAGGTCCTCGCGGACGCTCTCGAAGACGTCCTCGAGGGCGACCGGTTCCAGCGGATCGCCCTGCGTCTCGACGCGGGAGTACGCCAGCAGGGCGTCGATCATCTCGCGCATCCGATCGGCGCCGTCGACGGCGAACGCGAGGAACTCCTCGCCCTCCGCGTCGAGGGCGTCCTCGTATCGGTGCTCGAGCAACTGGAGATAGCTCGAGACCATCCGGAGCGGTTCCTGCAGGTCGTGGGAGGCGGCGTAGGCGAACTGTTCCAGTCGCTTGTTCGACTCCTCGAGACGGTCGTTGGACCGCTCGAGTCGGCGTTCGCGCTCGTCGCGCTCGAGTTCGTAGCTGACCCACTGGCCGATCAGGTCGAGAAAGGCGTAGTCGGCGTCGGTGAACTCCCGGTCTCGACCGTCGGTATCGGAGAAGCACACCGATCCGTAGACGCCGTCGCCGTCGGTCACCTTCGTGCCGAGATAGCAGCCCAGATCGTACTCGCGGTAGAGCGGATCGTCGTCCCAGCCGACCGCCGTGACGTCCTCGACGCCCAGCGGCGTCTCCATCGTGATCGTTCGCTTACAGTAGTTACCCGGGTTCGCCGAGACCCGCGCGGTGCCCTCCTCGAGGGCCGTCCCCTGGGTCTTGACGACGCGGAACTCGTCGCCCCGTTTCTCGAGGAGGAATCCCATCTCGAGGTCGAACCGCTCGCGACCCAGATCGAGCAGGCGCTCGGTCTTCTCGTCGAACGAGAGATCGCTGTCGGCGGTGATCTCGTACAGCTTCTCCTGCGATCGCCTGTGTTTCCGTCGCTCGAGCTCGTAGTTCACCCACTGTCCCATCAGGTCGAGGAAGGTGCGCTCGGCGTCCGTGAACGGGCGGGTGCGCGGCTCGGTGGTCGTGAAGAAGAACAAGCGGTCGTGCCCGTTATCGACCTCGATGTGCGTGCCGAGATACGCTTCGAACCCGAGCTCCTCGTACGCGTATCCGTCGTAGCCTTCCGCGACGGGATCGGTGATGGTCACGGGGCCGTCCGCGCCGTACGCCGCCCCGCAATACGTTCCCGATAGCGGCGGTTCGAGCCCGGGCCGAAACGGACCGCACTCCTCGCTCGTGTATTCGACTTCGAGCCGGTCGTCGTCGGGGAAGACCTTGGCCATGCCGCCGACGTCGAGGCCGAACTGCTCGCTCCCGAGGTCGAACAACGCCTGTAACTTCTCCTCGAAGGTGCGCGCGGGATCGGACGTGATCTCGTAGCTCTCCTGCAGGTAGCGAACGCGTCGCTGCTGTTCCAGTTCGTAACTCAACCACTGTCCCATCAGGTCGAGGAACGTGCGCTCGCCGTCGCTGTAGGATCGGTCCCGCGGCGATTCGGAGCCGAAACACAGCGTCCCGTACTCCTCGCCGCCAGCGTGGACGGTCGTCGCGAAGTAGGCGTCGAGGCCGAACCGCTCGTAGGCGGGGTCGTCGGTCCAGCCGACCTGAGGTCCCGCAGGAGCCGCTCGTGGCGGCGCTGCTCGAGTTCGTACTTGACCCACTGGCCCATCAACCGCAGGAAGGTCCGCTCCCGATCGGAGAACGCGCCGTCCGACGGATCCGAGGAGGTGAAGAAGAACGTCCGATCGAGATCGCCCTCGATCGGGATGCAGGTGCCGAGATACGCCCGCACGTCGTCGGACGCGCGGGACTTCTGTTCCGGCAGTTCGCCGGTGACCGTCGACAGTTCGGTCGGCATGGGGACGGTGTCGGCCGGCCCGTTCTCGACGACCTCGTGGCAGTACGTTTCCGACAGCGGGATCTCCGTATCGACCTCCAGCCCGTCGTGGTCGCCGCTGATCGCTTCGATCCGATAGTAGTCGGTCGCCGGATCGACGCGGGCCATGCCGCCGATCTCGAGGTCGAACACTTCGCGGCCGAACGCGAGGAGGTCGTCGATCTTCTCCTCGAACGACTGGTGGGGATCCGCGGCGATCGCGTACAGCTGCCGCTGGGCCCACTCCTCGGTCTCGAGAGTCGCCTCCGCGTCGGTGCGATCGACCAGCGTCTGCAGTTTGCGTTCGTTCTCCCGGGCGGGACGGTCGGGACCGAAGTACTCCTCGGGCGGGGTGTAGAAGACGTTCTGGCAGACCGTGCCGTCGTAGATGAGATAGGGGTGCGTCTGGATGACGTCCTCGATGATTTCCGGAGGCAACTCGGTGCGGTCGTACTGACACAGGGCCGTGCTCTCCTCGCCGTCGACGAGGTCGTTTACGTGCGCCTCGCAGCTCATGAACGCTTCCTGTGCGCGCTCGTCGTCGGCGAGCCACGTCTCCTCGGCGGTCACGCGGAACCCCTCGTACTCCGCGTGCGCCTCTTCCATGGCGCGCTCGAGGAGGTCGTACCCCTCGTCGACGTCGAACGCGCCGCCGTCGAGATACGTCTCCTCGACGGTGTGGACGGTGAGCTGTCCCGACTCGAGTGCGGCGTCGACGTCGATTCCACCGTTTCGCAGCGCGTCGAGTACCTCCTCGCGCGAACTGTCCGCGCGGATGTACATGCAGCGTTCGCCGCGCTCGAGTCCCTGTGCGACGTAGGGACCGACCGCCGCGAACCGTTCGGCGTGCGTCTCGTAGATCAGTCCGAAGTGGTCGACCGTCTCGTGGCCCTCGAGGGGCGCGACCGGACCGCGGAAGTCGGGGAAGTCAGTTCGGTCGCTCGGCCGCTCGAGCTCGCAATCGAGCGCCGGTTCTTCGTCGTCGCCGGGGTTCCGCGTTGTTTCACTCATAGAATCTGGTAGATCGGGTTGGAATCCGGACCGGTCCGAGTACTGTCGCGTGGTCGGACCGTCAATCGAGAGTGGAGGGCAATCGGTCTCACCGGAATCGTATCAGAGGAAGATCCTCGACGTACAAAAGAACGCGGCACAGTATCGACAACCCGCTGAAACGTAAGCGCAGTGCTCCTGACCCGAGCCTGTCACGAGAGCGTCGGTTGCCGCCTCCCGGTTCCGGATCAGGCCGACGCCATCTCCCGACAGCTCTCGGCACACTCCGGCAGGATCTCCGCGCAGGCCTGACAGTGGTCGTGGTCGTGCTGTTCGCACTCCTCGGCGCACTCCTCGCAGAGGTCGGCGCAGATCTCGCCCAGTTCCTCGTGGTAGCCCGAGTTGCGGGCCATAAAGCGCGCGTGCAGCGACGCGACGTCCGCCACGTCCCGGCAGAGCCGGATACAGCGGGCCATCCCGTCCTCGTCCGCGCAGGCGTCGGCACACCACTCGCAGACCTGCGCGGCCTCGAGACAGTTGTCGATACACTCCTGCATGTGGTCGTCCGCGTGGTCGATCTGTTGAAGCGCCATCACGCGAACCGATGCCGAGGATAGCCATCAAGCTATGACGGGCGTTTGCAAGGGTGAATTCCGCAGCACGGCCGCGAACGCTCGTATACGGCGGAAAAGTTCGCTATCGAGAGCGGTACCCGTCCGGCCCGATCGCTCTCACGGCCACGGCGAGTCGTCGTCCCCTTGAGTCGCCTCGTCGGTCGCACCGTCGGAATCGCGGTTCTGGCCCGAGTCGGTCCACGAAGCGTCCGATTCGTCGCTCGAGTCGTCGGACGACGGGGTAGTAGGGGACGCGCCGTCAGCGGTCGACCGGGGGTCGGCGACAGCGTCGGGTTCGGCTGTGGACTCGAGGTCGTCGCCGTCGGCAGCGTCGGGCTCGCTCGCGTCCGGCGACACCGCCGGCACGTCGACCGACCGCAGGGCGCGCCGCACGATATCGCCGCCCGCGACGCCCTCGACGCTGGCCTCGGTCGTGAGCACGATCCGGTGGGCCATCGTCGGCTCGGCGAGCCGTTTCACGTCGTCGGGCGTGACGTAGGATCGGCCGTCGATGACCGCCGCGGCGCGGGCCGCCTCGAAGACTCGCTGGACGCCCCGCGGCGAGACGCCGATCTCGGCGTGGCCGTCCCGGCGGGTCGCCCGCGCGAGGTCGATGATGTAGCGCCGGAGCTTCTCGTCGACGGTCACGTCTTCGGTCAGGTCCTGGATCGCCAGGACCGCGTCCGGATCGATAACCGGCTCGACGCTCGGCGACAGCGTCCGGCGGTTCGCCCGCCGCTCGAGCAGTCCCATCCCCCGTCGACGTCGGGGTAGCTGAGCGAGGTCTTGACGCTGAAGCGGTCGCGCTGGGCTCCGGAGGCGGAAGGTTCCCCCTGTTCGATCGGGTTCTGGGTCGCGACACGACGAAGGGCTCGGGCAGGTCGTAGGTCGTCCTGTCGACGCTGACCTGGCGTTCCTCCATGGCCTCGAGCAGCGCGGCCTGCGTTTTTCGCCCGCGCGAGGTCGATGATGTAGCGCCGGAGCTTCTCGTCGACGGTCACGTCTTCGGTCAGGTCCTGGATCGCCAGGACCGCGTCCGGATCGATAACCGGCTCGACGCTCGGCGACAGCGTCCGGCGGTTCGCCCGCCGCTCGAGCAGTCCCATCTCCCCGTCGACGTCGGGGTAGCCGAGCGAGGTCTTGACGCTGAAGCGGTCGCGCTGGGCCTCCGGGAGGCGGAAGGTTCCCCCCTGTTCGATCGGGTTCTGGGTCGCGATCACGACGAAGGGCTCGGGCAGGTCGTAGGTCGTCCCGTCGACGCTGACCTGGCGTTCCTCCATGGCCTCGAGCAGCGCGGCCTGCGTTTTGGGGGGCGCGCGGTTGATCTCGTCGGCCAGCACGACGTTGGCGAACACCGGTCCCTCCGAGAACTCGAACTCGCCGCTGTGTTCGTCGTAGACCGTCGACCCGCTCACGTCGGAGGGCAGCAGGTCGGGGGTAAACTGGATGCGCGTAAACTCCAGGCCCATCGACTCGGCGATCGTCCGGGCGATGACCGACTTGCCCGTCCCCGGCACGTCCTCGAGCAGGACGTGGCCGCGGGCGAACACGGCCGAGAGCACGGCGTAGAGCACGCCGTGATCGACCACGGCGGCTTCCTCGATGCGCCCGACGACGTCGCGGACGGTGGCTTCGGCGTCGGCGGGCGTCACGTTCGACTCGTCCATACGCGAACGTGATACTCGGTGAACATCAATCCCCTGATCGGTCCCGTCGGAGCCCAACCGCTACCCGCGCAACGGCACCAGCAACAGCACCGCGCCGAACGCGATCACGACGGCGCCCCCGGCGGTGCCGATCCCCGCGAACGCGCCCGACCGCAGCGCCTCGAGGCCGGCCGCAAGCAGGACGGCGCCCAGCGCCACGCCGACGGCGACCGCGGCGTGGAACAGCTCGAGGCGGCGGGTGTCGGGGAGGTGGCCGAGCTCGGCGGTCAGCCCGAGACCGAACGTCGAGACGTCCCAGACGAGCAAGGCGCCGGCGACGGTCGCGAACGTCAGGACGGGTTCGCCCCCGCCCAGCCCGATCGCGACGAACAGCAGCCCCGTCGCGGCGACGGCCGGGCCGGTCGCTCGAGTCGGGAGCAACTCCAGCCCGTCGGCGAGGACGGCGGCACCGCCGACGACGAACAGCGCCAGCGGTCCGGCCAGCAACAGCGCGGCGACCGGCGCACCGGAGGTCGTCAGTCCCCAGGCCAGCCGCGGGACGCCCCGGACCAGCCCGAAGAACAGGAGGACGGCCCAGACGACGCCGACGACCGTGATGGCGACGCCGACGGTCATCGCGACGGCGCTCCGGGTCGACTCGACGCTGATCTGACGGGTCAGGCGCCGCGCGGCGCCGGCCAGCGTTCCGGCGAGTGCGGTTCCGAACCCGA
Source organism: Haloterrigena gelatinilytica (assembly GCF_013342145.1). Classification (NCBI taxonomy): domain Archaea; kingdom Methanobacteriati; phylum Methanobacteriota; class Halobacteria; order Halobacteriales; family Natrialbaceae; genus Haloterrigena; species Haloterrigena gelatinilytica. The sequence goes on from NZ_JABUQZ010000001.1 coordinate 3,790,793, forward strand.
CGGCGACGAGCGGCCAGACGACGAACGGCGACGACAGCCGCCGGAACAGCGCCCCGAGGCCGAGCTCTCGGACGACGCCGCCGAGCCCGCCCCAGGTCCAGAGCGCCGTCAGGACGATCCCCAGCACGGGGAGCCCGAAGAGCGTCCACCGGAGGCCCCGGTGGACGAGCTCCAGTCGCGCCCCGAGGCGCTCGCGTCGGGACCGGGGCGTCAACTGTCGGAGCGGAAGCCGTCGGTAGCCGACCAGGATCGCGGCGGCGGTCGCCCACACGACCGCCAGGAAGCCGAGAACGGACATCAGCGGCGCCGCCGGCCCGGTGACCCACTGCAGGGCGACTCGGCCGACCAGGGCGACGGCGAGCAGCACCGCGACGACGATCGCGCTGACGAGCATCGAGACGTAGGTCGCGGCCGCGCTCTTGACCGCCCGCGCGACGTCGTCGCTCCCGACGTCGGCCCAGGCCGCCGCGACGCCGACCAGCGAGAGCGCGCAGGCGGCCACGACGAACAGCGCCCGGTCGAGGAACGGTCCGACGACGACGAGCACCGCGAGCGCCGAGCCGGCGGTCACCAGCAGGAGGTGGCCGACGAACAGCCGGGCGAAGGAGTCGCGCTCGAGCAGGGCGACGCCGGCGACGGCGCCGCCGGCGACGAGGGCCAGCGTCGGCAACAGCGACGGCTCGCCGGTCCGGATACCGATCCCGCCGACGACGGCGACGACGACGAGCGTGGCCACCCAGAGGCTCGCCGCTCGCGGTCTGCCCTCGTCGCCGATCGCCGACGGACTGTCGAGGCGCGGGCCGGCGATGGCCATCTACCGATCACCTCCCCGTCGCGGCGAGGCGCCGTCGCCGTCGGCCGAGACCGCTCCCTCGCGTTCGGCTCCCGCGGAGTCGTCGGCCGGCGACCGCCACGCGTACTCGGCCGTCGCCGATTCCGACTCGCCCGTTGCGGACCCCGTCGAATCTACGCTCTCGGGCTCGGGTGCGGTCTCGCTATCTGCCCCGAACTCGCCCTCGCTGCCGGCTTCGCCGCCGTTCCGGCCACCGCCGCCGGATCCGCCCGAGAGGCGAGCGCTCGAGAGCCGCGCGTCGGCCGTGAAGGCGTGTTCGATGAGGACGGGCAGCGGCGTCCCGCGGCGCCAGTCGAAGGTCCGGGCGCCCAGCGCCTGGCAGCGGGCCAGCCGGGTCCGCCGCCGGAGCTGTTCGTACTGGCCGCTGACGGTGTTGGCCGGGACGACGTCGGGCGAGAGCACGACGACCGGGAGACCGCCCCCGCGCCAGCGCTCGACCGCCGTGACCGACCGGTCGTCGAGCACCGGCGAGAACAGCGCCACCTGCGCTCCCGCCGGCGCGAGTTCGAGCACCTTGCGGACCTGGCGGGGCAGTTGCCCGCGGTCCTGTCTCCCCGAGGACGTTCGCGAGAACCGCCCGCTCGAGGACTCGTCCGCCGTCGCCGAGCGGACGACCTCGAGTGCGCGCGTGCGCTGCTCGCGGCCGCTCGCGGGTTCGATCCAGTGGAGGCCCGCGGGCCCGTCGCCGTCGCGACCGATGACGGCGACGCCGACGTCGTGGCCGTGGCCGAGCAGATCGGTCAGCGTCCGGATCGCCGCGTAGGCCGCGAACTCGACGGCGGTCGGGCGGCCGGGCCCTGCGACGACCGCGTTGGACGGGCGGGCGTCGACGACCAGCACGACGGTCGCCGCGACCTGACGCTCGTAGTCGATCGTCGCGAGCGTCCCGCGTTTCGCGTAGTGACGCCAGTCGATCCGGTCGGCCGGATCGTCCGGCCGGTGCTCGCGAACGGAGTGGAAGGAGAGCCCCTCGCCGGGTCGGTCGGTCGTCAGCTGTCCGATCCGGCCGCGCCCGACCTCCTCGATCGGCGGCGCGTCGGCGTCGAGCCGACACACCAGCCGGTCCGCGCCCGCGGTCGACAGCCGCGTCGTCGCGACCGCGCTCGCGCCGAGCCCGCGAACGCGACACTCCGGCGCGTCGAACTCGTACTCGCCGCGCCGGGCGACGACTATGTACTCGAGGCGGCGTTCCTCGCCGGGCTCGAGGGTCGCGCCGGCCCGCGGCGATCCCTCGAGGACGGCGAGTTCCTCGGGGACCCCGTCGACGAGTCGACAGTCGGTGACCGTCCGATCCGACTCGTTTCGAACCGTCAGCGTCACGGTGACGGGGCGGCCGGGCGCCGCCGGCGTCGGCGAGACCTCGCGGACCGCCGCGAGTCCCTCGGGCACCGAGACGGTCGACAGCGAGCCGTAGGCCACGTAAACGAGCGGGACGATCGCCGCGAGCAACAGGACGGGGCTGGCGTCGAGCAGGCCGGCGAGGACGAGTACCACCGTCGCCGCGATCGCACCGCGCCAGCGCAGCCGTCTGCTCATCGGTCCGCCACCTCGCGTTGCCCGTCTGGCCCGTCCGTTTCGGGAGGATCCGCGCCGCTCTCGTTACTACTGTCGGCGTCCTCGGACGCGAACCGCGGCCGCGGCGGTCGCGGCCCGCGGACGGTCGCCGCCGGATCGACGGCCCGCTGGAGTCGGCCGTCGGCACCGCGCCGGAGTTCCTCGAGTCGCGGTTGCAAGACGGGCTTCGTCCGGGGGGCCGACTGGCCGGGGACCGACGGGAGGACCTCGTCGGCGGCCCCGGCGACGGCACTCATCGCCCGCCGACTGCGCTCGCGGGCGACTCGCTCGGGGAAGAGCCACGCTCGGAACCGCTCGCGCAGCGGTCGATCAGGGGGGTCGATCGACGGCTCGAGGACGCTCGCGGCCAGTCGGTCGTCGGTCCACGAGCCGTCCGCGAGCGTCGCTTTCGCCGCCTCCCGCGACTGGCCGCCCGCAACGAGGGCCTCGCCCAACGCCTCCCGGAGCGGCGGGCGAACCACCTCGAGGCCGTCTTCGACGGTCTCGCGGTGGCGCGCTCGCTCGCCGGCTCGCTCGATCACCGACGCGAGCTCGTCGCTCGAGAGTTCGGGGGTCCGATCGCTCCGCTCGGGGGTCGGCGCGGCGAACGAGTCGCCGGGCGCCCACGAGACGGGCGGTACGTCGGCCGTCGTATCGAGCGCGCCGCGGATCTTCGCGCCGCCGACCGCGATCGCGACGAGCGCGAGCACGAAGACCCCGAACGCGACGCTCGCCGTCCACGCCCACACCGGCTGCGCCTCGAGGCCGAACAGGAGGCCGGCCGCGACGAACGCGATCCCGAGGACCACGAGCAGCCACTCGCGGCGCGTCACGGCCGTTCACCCCCTGGATCGCGATCGGTCGCGTCGTCGACCGTCGATCCGTTCAAATCATCCGCGTTATTCGTTTCATCCGTGCCGCCTCCGTCGGCTGCGCTGGTCGTGGTGCCTGCGTTGTCCGTCTCGGCTGCGCCGCCCTCGGTGTCCGCGTCGTCACCACCGTCGTCAGACTCCGTCTCGAGGAGCGCCGCGTAGGCTGTATCGGCCCGATCCCGGACGCCGCTCGAGAGCGGGCGGCGGCCGTACTCGACCTCCCGAAACAGCGTCGTCAGTTCGTCGACCGGCCGGTCGGGGTACCCCTGCTGGCGGGCGGCGCGCTGGACCTCGCCGGGCGTGTAGTGGCGCCACCGGCGGGGGGCGACCCGTCGGGCGAAGGCCCGCCACAGCTCGCGGAACGTGAGGCGTTCGTCGGTCTCCGGCGCGGTGTCGGGCGCGGCGCCCGTCCGTTCGACGAATTCGTCCCCGTCGCCGTCGTCCTCGAACTTCTCAGGCTCGTCTTCGCCGCGACCCCGATAGAGCAGCGCCGCGACTCCGAGCGCGGCCGCGACGACGGCGGCTCCCCGCGGCCCGTCGACGACGTAGCCGGCGGCGACGGCGGGACCGGCGGCGAGGACGCCGATGACCGCCGTCGACGGAACCCGTCGAAGCGTCTCGAGCCGGCGACGGCCGATCGCGAGCCCCGCGCCGGGAGCGCGGCCAGCCAGCCGCCGAACGCCGCGGCCAGCGCCCTGCCGGATCGGGCAGCGACGAGGCCCACGCTCGAGCGGCCGCGAGCCGCGCGCGGAGCCAGTCGACGACGCGCTCGAGGCGGGCGACCAGCCCGAGGAGTCGGTTGACGATCCACTCGAGGGCGTCGTCCGCGGCGTCGCCGGGGGACGGCCGCGCGTCGAGGATCGTTCGACCGCTCCGGACGGAGGTGACGCCGAGCGCCAGCGCACCGAGAGTCAAGAGGGCGAGGGTGCCGGCGGCCCGTCCGTAGAACGCCTCGACGGCGAGGACGACCAGGGTCGCCCCCGTCGCGCCGAGGACGCCGGCCGCGCCGCGCCTGCCGTGAGTCCGGGCGGCGACGACGGTCAGTCCGACGACGGCGACGCCGAGAACGACCGCGACGCTGCCGTACTGGCCGGCGAGACTCACGGTCTCTGTCCGATCGGCCGTGCTGACCGTGATCGCCGTCGTCGGGTCGACGGGTAACGCGAGGGCGAGACGGCCGTCGTCGTCCGTCGTGCCGATTCTCTCGCCGCCGACCCGCACCTCGGCGTCCGCGACCGGCTCGTCGTCGACGGTCGCCTCGAGGACGCCGGGGCTTCCGGGGATCGGCGCCAGCCCCTCGGGGGAGAGCGCCACCTCGAGCAGTCGGACGTCGACGGTCGTCGTTCCGGCGAAATCGCCGCGGGCGACGCCGAGTTCGAACGATTCGGTGCCGTCGTCGGGGACGTCGATGACCGCGAGTCCGTCCGCGTTCGTCTCGCCGACCTCCTCGCCGTCGATCGTCACGCTCGCGTCGGCCATCGGGACGCCCTCGATGGACGCCTCGACGGTCACTGACTCGCCCGGGTCCGGCTGTCCGCGAACGGCGATTTCGACCTCTCCTTCGACCTCGTACTCGACGCTGCCGTTGTCGACCTCGTCGACTTCCTGAGCGCTCGCGAGCGCCGGCGCGTTCGCCGTCGAGTCGGTCGGCAACGGGCTCGGACTCGTTCCCGGGCCGGCGCCGAGTAGCGCGGTCGCGGACGCCGTCGCGCTCGCCGTCTCCGCGGTCCCCGAACACGCCGGATACTCGTCCGACTCGATGCGGACGTTCAGGTTCTCGACGTAGGGGACCGTTCCCGTCACGCGCCCCTGCTCGTCCGTTTTCCCGACGTAGTCGTCGTCGTACCAGACGTCGGCGCCGGCGACGGGCTCTCCCTCGTACTGGACCCGCGCCGTCACCTCGCTGCCGGGCGTCGGTTCGCGGTCCAGCCAGATCGCACACGCCGATGTGGAGGGCCCGTCGCCCCGCTCGATCCCGCGGTCGACGCTGTCGTCGGGTTCGGCGTCGCGGTCGCCGTTCTCGAGCCAGTCGAACTCGGTCCACTCGAGCAGTCCGTCCCAGTTGATGTCGAGATTCGGGATGCTGTCGGGGCCGTCGCCCTCCGGCTCGGCCGGGGCCGATCCCGGATCGACGTTCGGGTTCGTGTCCGGGTCGGCATCGGGATCGACGTTGGCGTCGGGACTCGTGATCCCGCTGCCGGCCGGGGCGAGAAACGCCGCGAGCACGATCGCCAGCGCCGCGAGCGCGACGACCGAGAGCTGTCGATAGTCGGGGCCGTCGTCCGTCGGTTCGTCGGGGGGATCTGGCACGTCGTAACACCTCGAGTTGCTGGATCGCCGGCGGCGGTCGGTTCAGGGCGGGATCGATTCGGCGTCGAAGCGGCCGGCCCGCGGAGGGGCGGACCGACCGGTCGCGTTCACAACGGAACGGTGGAACCTGCCGGTTCATTAAGGTATCCACCGCGCCCGATCGCGCTCGATTTTCCACCGAAGTATCTCGTCGAACGTTCTCGGGCCGAACGGCGCCGGTGAGATGACCGCGATGAAAGAGACGATCGAAACGGTCTATGAACGTCGGATCGACGTTCGAGTCCTTACCGTCGGGCCTCGAGTTCGGCCTCGAGGTCCTCGAGGCTCATCTCCTTCATCGAGAGCAAGACGAGCAAGTGGTAGACGATGTCGGCGGCCTCGTAGGCGACCTCCTCGCGGTCGTCGTCTTTCGCCGCGAGCACGAGTTCGGTCGACTCCTCGCCGAGTTTCTCCAGCACCGCGTTCTCGCCCTTCTCGTGGGTGAACAGCGAGGCGGTGTAGATACGTTGCGAATATCCTCGAGTTGCTCGAACTTTTCGCTCTCGTCGCGGCCGTCGGCGAAGACGTCCTCGGTGACCTCGATGGACGCGTTGGTTCGGGCTGCAAGCGCCAGCGAATCGCTCGGTCTGGCGTCGATGACGGTCTCGCCGCGGGGCGTCTGGACGTGGAGGTCGGCGATGTAGGTCCCGCCCTGGCCGTCCTCGCGTTGCTCGATCTCGTTGATGACGACGCGATCGATTCGGCTGCCCAGTTCCTCCATCACGTCCAGGAGGAGGTCGTGGGTCAGCGGACGACCGATATCGTCGGCCTCGAGGCCGCGGGCGATGCTCGTCGCCTCGTTGAAGCCGATGAAGATCGGAACCACGTCGTCCTCGCCCTCGACGGCGAGGACCACTACCGGAACCGGTCCCTCCGGAGTTCCCGCGACGCGAACCGCGTCGATAGAAGCCTGCATATCCTGACCCTCGCGTGCGAGGGAGAAAACATGTCCGGTCGCGAATGCATGCACGCGAGCGCGTCCCGACCGCCGGGCGAGTGGCGCGCTCCGCTCGAGGCCGTTCGGCGGTCGCTCGACTCGATGTAGCTGATGCGGGTAGCGATCTCAGGTCGCCGTCGCACTCGCTCTCGAACGTCGGCGTCGTATCGACCAAGCACTCGAGCGATCGCTCTCGGTGCGTTGTGGGTAGAAGAAACGAAGTCACGTGCTGCCGCTTCTCAACGACACTGTGAGTCCGTAGTTAGTTGCGGACGACGTTCGTCGCGCGGGGGCCCTTGGGAGCCTGTTCGATGTCGAATTCGATCTCGGTTCCTTCCGTGAGGTCCTCGCCGCCAACGTCTTCCATGTGGAAGAACACGTCGTCGTCGGAGTCGTCAGTCTCGATGAAACCGTAGCCGCCTGTGTCGTTGAAGAAGTCAACCTTACCGTTTGCCATTGCGACTAAACGAAGTGGGAATACACGGTTAAGTGTTCCGCATTCGTCCGGAAAATATTCTATCAGTTGTTGGAATATCATTCCAACTCGGATCTGGATGTCAATTTGTCCACGCACCATCGGTTATCCGGAGAATCGCGTCCGATCCGTCGGACTGCCGCGAGGCTTCTGTGGAATCCCCAGTTCGAGCGAGGCGCCGTGCCGTTCGGCGTCGGCCTCGGCGCCGAGACGCGCCTCCCGACGAGGCTTTACGTCTCCTCCAAGTGCTAGCTCCTGTGGATTCTAACGATGTTCGGCGTCAGTGGGCGGAGCGATCCGGCGAGTACTCACCGGAGTACTACGCCTACTACGGCCCGAACGAGACGAGCGACGCTATTCTCCGGACGCTCGAGCGATTCGTCGATCCGACCGCGCCGGTTCTGGAACTCGGCTGCAGTTCGGGCCGCCATCTCTCGCATCTCTACGAACACGGGTTCGACTCCCCGGTAGGGATCGAACTCAACGCCGACGCGTTCGACGTCATGGAGGACCACTACCCCGACCTCGCCGCCGACGGCGAGTTCTATCTCGACGCGATCGAAGACGTCGTCCGCGAGTTCGACGACGACCAGTTCGGCGCGGTCTACTCGGTCGAGACCCTCCAGCACCTCCACCCCGACGCGGAGTGGGTCTTCGAGGAGCTGGCCCGAATCACGGACGACCTCCTCATCACCGTGGAAAACGAGAGCGAACTCGAGGAGCGCGAGACCGAGCGCGACGAACCCGAACACACCGGGTCGACCGATCCCGAAGTGAGCTATGTCAACGACGACTTCCCGCTCTACTACCGCGACTGGAGCGCGATCTTCACCGACCTGGGGTTCGACGAAGTCGACGTCCAGACGGGCAAGCGGGACACCATCCGCACGTTTCGAACGACGGCGGACGCGACCGATCGCTGACTGCCGGGCGACCGCTGCGTAGCGTTCGACCGAAGACTATCGTTCTCTCCGACTACTACTCCCGCTGGCTGACAGCCGATGGGTTCCCCGTGCTGTCCGTGTGGCCCGTCGATCGACCTACCGCGCGTCCTCGAGAGCCGGCACGGCCGCCGCCTCGTTCTCGAAGAACGCGAGCCCGTGGATGCGGCTATCGGGGGTGAGTTCCGGGTGGAACGCGGTGCCGACGACCGGCCCCTGTTTCACGGCGACCGGGCGGCCGTCCCACGAGGCGAGCACCGCCGCGTCCCCGCCGGCGACGTCGTCGATGGCCGGCGCGCGGATGAACACCGCCGGATAGGGGTCGTCGTCGGCCAGTCCGTCGACCGCCAGCGGCGCCTCGAAGCTGTCCTTCTGCCGGCCGAAGGCGTTGCGCTCGACGCCGACGTCGAGCAGTCCGAGCTCCTCGACGCGGTCGTCGTTCGGCTCGCTCGAGGCGACGATCAGGCCGGCGCAGGTCGCGAGCAGGGGCTTGCCGGCCTCGACGTGGGCCCGAATTTCGGGGGCGATTCCCTCGCTGTGGACGAGCCGAGAGATGGTCGTCGACTCGCCGCCGGGCATCGCCAGCAGGTCGCAGTCGGGGACGAGCCCCGACTCGCGGATCTCGCGGACGGTGACCTCGCGGTCGCGGGCCGCGGCGGCGCGTTCGATGGCAGCGGCGTGTTCCTCGACGTCGCCCTGGACGGCGACGACGCCAGCGGTCAGTGACATGCCCGCGGCTAGGGAGGGGGACGGCAAAAAGGTCGCGTCGCCGGTTCGTTCTTCGTCACGCGTCGAACCAAATCGCCTCTTCGGCCGACCGCACCCGGGCCGGGGAACCTGTCGGCCGTACTACTCGAGGGATGGTTCACTGGTGAATACCGAACGGATCGCTCGACCTGGCGGGCGGTTCTCACGGCGGCTGCCGTCGATAGCGCGCGACTCCGGACGGCCGTACGCGCAGCAACCTTCCGTGCCCGAACACAAACAAAATTGTTTTTATATATGTATCATTGATACACGCCCATGATAGGAACTGGCGTATCACTTGGTATCATCGGCTACGGCGCTATACTCCTCATATTGTTGCTGGTAATACGGAAGCGAATGTACGTGATCCCCACGTTGATCGTGGTACCGGTGCTCGCCGCGCTGGTCGCCGGCTTCTCGTTCGAGGAGATCGGATCCTTCGCGGAGGAAGGACTCCAGGGAATCGTCGGTATCACAGCGATGTTCGCGTTCGCCGTCTGGTACTTCAGTATCATGCGGGACAACGGTCTGTTCGATCCCTTCGTCGCGCGGATCGTCGACAATATCATCGGGAGACCGGCGCTGCTGACGGTCGGGACCGTCGGCCTCGCGATGATGACGCACTTGGACGGCGCCGGCGCGACGACGATGCTCATCACGATTCCGGCCTTGCTCCCGCTGTACGACGCGCTCGACGTCGACCGGAGGATCCTCGCCGCGCTCGTCGCCCTCACCGCCGGGACGATGAACATGCTCCCGTGGGGCGGACAGGTCGTCCGCGGCGTGGCGGCGATCGAACCGGCGACGGTCTCGAATATTTTCAACCCGATGATCCCCGCCCAGGCCGCCGGGATGCTCTCCGTCTTCGGTATCAGGGCCGGCGGATCGATCTCGTCGCTTCGTCGTCGACGAGGCGACGAGCGATCGACGGCCGCGAGATCGAAACCGACTGGAAGTGGGTCTTCAACCTCCTGCTGACGATCGCCGTCCTCGGCGTGTTGATCGCTGGCGTCACCTCTCCGGAGGTTTCCTTCATGATCGGCGTCGTCGTCGCCCTCGCCGTCAACGTACCTGACTACGAGCGACAGAAGGAGGTCCTCGAGTCCTACGCGCCCGACGTGATGACCTACGTCGGCATCCTCTTCGCCGCCGGCGTGCTCATCGGCGTGCTCGAGGAGAGCGGGATGATCACCGAGATGGCGAACATTCTGGTCCTGCTCATCCCCGACGCGCTCGGCGCGCACCTCCCGGTCGTCGTCGCGATCGTCTCGCTGCCCGCCCGGCTCCTGTTCAGCCCCGACGCCTTCTACTTCGGCGTGCTGCCGGTGCTGGCCGAGACGAGCGCGGCGTACGGACACGATCCGGTCGCGGTGGTCCGCGCCTCCCTCGTCGGTCAGACCGTCGGCTTCCCCGTGTCGCCGTTCACGGGCGCGACCTACCTCCTCATCGGGCTGGCGGGGGTCGAACTCGGCGAACACATCAAGTTCACGCTCCCGCTCATGGTCATCCCGTCCAGCGTGATCCTCGTCGTCGGCCTGCTGCTGGGAGCGATTCCCCTCTGAACAGGCCGTTCGAACACAGCTAACTTCGTTTTCGCAGTGCAAAACCTCGCTTCCGCGCGCCGGTAGTGGACCCCGTTCGAGGAGCGACGTGACTACTCGCCGTCGCTCGAGCTCGAGCCCGAGCCCGATTGCGCTCGAAACCGAATTCGAATCCCGTCGGGATCGGTGCACTCGAGGCCGCCGGCGCGCTCGTCGACGGCCGCGCCCGCGTCCTCGAGTCGATCTCGAATCCGATTCAAATCTTCGCTCGAGGGGACGACGAGATCGAACCGCGAGAGGCCGCGAGCGTCGGGCGGCGCGGGACTCGAGCGGCCGTTCCAGGTGTTGCAGCCGAGGTGATGGTGGTAGTCGCCGGCGGCGACGAACAGCGCCTTCGGGGAAGCCGTCTTCACGTCGAAGCCGAGCGCGTCGACGTAGAACTCCCGGGCGGTCTCGAGCGACGACACCTCGAGGTGAACGTGGCCGAGAGTCGTACCGTCCGGGACGGTATCACCGGCCGTATCATCCGCGGCGGCCGCGACCGACTCGAGGTCGAGGGGCCACGAGCCGATCTGGATGCCGCCCTCGCCGTCGCGGGGCCACTCCGAGCGCGGCCGATCCCGGTAGAGTTCGACGCCGTTACCCTCGGGATCGTCGAGGTAGAGGGCCTCGCTGACGCCGTGGTCGGACGCGCCGGTGAGCGACCAGCGGTCGCGGATTCGGGCCAGCCCGTCCCCCAGCGCCTCGCGACTGGGGACCAGGAAGGCGTTGTGAAAGAGTCCCGCGGCGTCGGTCGGCCGCGGCCGGGCGTCCGGCGCGTGCCGGAGCTCGAGCAGCGGCGCGTCGCCGGCGCCGAGCACCGTCGTCGATCCGTCTCGCGAGAGCACCGAGAGGCCGATCACGTCCCGGTAGAACTCCGCGACGGCCGATTCGTCGCTGACCGTCAGTACGCTTCGTCCGAAGAGAGTCGCCGCCGGCAATCGGTCCCGAGAGTCGCTCATACGGGAGATATGCGACGCGCGTATATATGCTACCTGACCGCACGGTCAGACCGACCGACATCGCGTCGCGTCGAGCGCGCGGGTCCTCGTCGGTCGCTCCGCGGTCCCCGAGATCGCGCCGTGAACCGAGGCGAGCGGAGCGCTACCGCTCTCGAGCGGGTGGTCGGCGTCGAGAAGTGGGCGTCGGTCTACGCGACGAAGGTCAGCAGCTGTACCAGCACCCCGATCATCACGCCGGTCGCGATGACCGTCTTGGGGTCGATCTTGATCGCGTTCGAGTCCTCGGAGTCGAAGTACCGGACGAGCCCGGCACTGGACATCAGCCCACCGCTGTTCTGTCCTCGGTCCATACCCGCTACTACGGACGGGCGGAACTAAATCTTTCGTCCGCCGGTATCACTGACGTCACCGCTTGCGGCAATCGCAGACCGGTGGGAAACCCTTATGCGCGACGCGTCGGAACTAGCGATGAACCGATGACTGTCACACTCAAGGACTTCTACGCTGACTGGTGTGGCCCCTGTAAGACCCAGGATCCGATCCTCGAGGACCTCGAGGAGGACTGGGAGGGCCGATTTGAGGTCGAGAAGATCAACGTCGACGAACAGCAGGACGTCGCCAACGAGTACCAGGTTCGCTCGCTGCCGACCCTGATCATCGAGAACGACGACGGCATCGTCGAGCGCTTCGTCGGCGTCACCCAGCGCGACGACATCGAAGACGCCCTCGAGTCGGCCGGCGCGTAAGCGACGGGCCCCCTCGAGCCGCCGTTTTTCGCGACCGCTACGTCTCGATCAGCGACGGCGCTGGCGTCGCCTACGGTTCGTCCGGATCGATGTCGTCGGCGCCGGTCTCCCCGCCGGTGGCCGACTCCTCGTCGGACGCGGACTCGTCGGAGCCGAACGTCTCCTCGCGATCGATCGTCTCGTCGGCCGGCGGCTCTTCGGTGGCGCCGAACACGTCTTCCGAGTCCGCCTCGTCGCTGCGGTCCGTCTCGTCCGATTCCTCCGTCTCGTCGACGACTCGTTCGTCGTCAGTGTCCACCTCGGCGGCGTCGCTTCCGTTGATGACGTCCGTCCCGTCGGCGATTTCGACGGTAGTGACGGCGTCCCCGACCGTCTCGCCGGCCGCCGGCTCCTCGAGGTCGAACTCGTCGGTCGCGAGTTCGTCGCCGCCGACGCTGACCCGACCCTCCTCGATCTCGATGACGACGCCGTCCTCGGCCGCGCCGCGGCCGATCAACTGGTTCGCGGTCGACTCGACCTCCTGGTTGACCGACCAGACGAACCGCAGCACCGACTCGAGTTCGTTGCCGGCTTCGCGGACGCCGCGCTGGGGGGAGAGTTCGCCGAAGCTACGGGCTCCCTCCGGGTGGAGGTACTGGATCGGGTGGTCGTTCGGGACCTCCCGCAGGTCGACGTCGAACGACCAGACGTAGGGGAGCAACTGGATGGCGTACCCCTGCGGTTTCGGCGCTTTGCGACCGATGGCCGTCGAGGCGACGCCGATCGCCGTCGATCCCGAGTCGGTATCGTAGTAGACGCCGGGAAGGCCCGGAATTGAGACGCGCATACGCGAGCTATGGGAGCCACCGCGGGTGAGTCTGCACCCGGCACCTGCCACCCCAGTTTTCCCGCGCGGTCGCGGCCCGCCGGGGCTCAAAAGAAGGTGTCGGCGAACTTGTCCCGCGGATTGATATCGATCTCGCTGATGCTCGAGCGGTCCTGACCGGCGGCGAAGGCGATGACCTCGGCGACCTCCTCGGGTTCGCTCGCCTCGTCTTCGTCGAACGCGTCGGCGAACGCCTGCCCGTCGCCCGTCTCGAACTGCGAGCGGACTTCGGCGGGGTTGACGACGGTGATGCCGACCCCGTCGTCGCCGATCTGGGCGGCGACGCTCTTGGCGAAGCCGCGGGTCCACCATTTCGTAGCCGCGTAGACGGGGTTGGCCGGCCGCGGGTGGCGGCCGGCGAAACTGGCGACGAAGATCAGGTGGCCGTCGCGCTCGCGAACGTGGGGGATCGCCGCCCGCGTCGCGTAGAAGACGCCGTCGACGTTGGTCTCCTGCATCGTCTCGTACTCCTCGGTCGTCAACTCCTCGACCTCGCCGCCCCGGGAGAGCCCCGCGTTGTTCACCAGCACGTCGATCCCGCCGAAGGTCTCGACGGTCTCCTCGATCAGCGCGTCGACCGCGGACTCCTCGCGGACGTTCGTCGGAACGACCAGCGTCTCGGCGCCGTGGTCGGCCTCGAGTTCGTCCGCGAGGTCGGCCAACTGATCCTCGCTGCGGGCCGCGAGGACGACGTTCGAACCTCTGGCCGCGAGTTCGCGACAGGTCGCGGCGCCGATTCCCGAACTGGCTCCCGTGACGATCGCCGTCTCCCCGGCGAGTGATCCGTCGGTCATGGTCGGCACTCACGACGAACGCCCTCTAAAACGCCCGGGTTGCGTCGCGCTCTCCGAGGCCGACCGACGATTCCCTCGAGCCCCCTCGAGTCGTCCCTGAGCCGTAGCAACCTGGCACGGCCCCCGATCGGTCCGACGGACCGGTCGTTCACTCGGCGGCCCGAACGCGACGGCGTCGAACGACCGGCGGGGGATTCCGGTATCGAAACCGCGGCAGCCGCACTGCGGCCCGGGTTCCGCCAGTCAGCCGGCGAAATCGGCCAGTTGCTCGTTGATCGTCTCCGTCTCGTCGGCGACGAGGCCGTGACCGCTGTTCTCGAACCGGATCAGTTCGGCGTTCTCGATACCCTCTTCGAGCACCTCACCGGTGATCTCGATCGGGGTGACCTCGTCGTGGACGCCGTGATAAATTTTCGTCGGCACGGTGATGTCGTCCACGTCCGGCCGGAGATCGGCGTCGCGCCAGGTCTCGGCGGAGGCGATCGTCGCCTGCCCGGACGCTTCCATCCCGAGGCTCCAGATCCAGTCCGTCATCTCGTCGCTCTGGTCGGTGTGAAACAGCATCTCGGCGAAGTCGGCGTTCATCTTCGCGCGGTCGGTCCGCGCGCCCTCGATGAGCGGGTTCACGTCCGACTCGTCGAGCCCCTCGGGGAAGTCCGGCTTCTCGGTGATAACCGGACTCGCGGGGGCCAGCAACGCGAGCTTGTCGACGCGGGCCTCGTCGTGTCGACTCATGTACCGAGTCGCAGTGCCGCCGCCCATCGAGAACCCCGCTAACGTCGCGTCGTCGACGTCCAGTTCGTCGAGGACCGCGCGCACGTCGTCGGCGAAGCGGTCGTAGCTGTAGTCTCCGTACGGTTTCTCCGACTCTCCGTAACCGCGGAGATCGATGCCGATACAGCGAAAGCCCTCGTCGAGGAGGTAGGTGTACTGGTACTCGAACATCCGGTGGTTGAGCGGCCAGCCGTGCAGGAAGACGACGGGGTCGCCCTCGCCCAGGTCACGCGCGAATACGTCGACGCCGTCCTCGGCCGTGATGTGTGGCATGCGGGGAGCGCTATCTCGCCTACCGGTATCAAGGAGCACCTTTCATGTCCCGACTCAGATTCCGTTACGGTCCGGTACGGACGCGGCGAACGCCCTCGGTGAGAAAATAGCCGCCGCCCGTTAGTTCGGGCTCGAAACAGTGGTCCGGCGTCAGTAGTCCTCGAGGGCGTACAGCTCGCCGTACTTCGACGTGACGTACTCGAGGAAGGGGTCGGCCGTCAGCTCCTGGCCGGTCGCGCGCTCGATCAGTTCGGGCGTGGTGTAGCGCTTGCCGTGCCGGTGGACGTTCTCGCGGAGCCAGCCGTTGAGGGCCTCGAAGTCGCCCTCGCGGATGTCGTCGTCGAGATCGCCTCGGGGCTCATCGCCGCTCGGCTTTTCCGAGGCGCTACGCGCCTCGCTCCCGAGTTCGTCCTCGGCGGCGGCGTACAGCTGCGCCGCGAGCACGGAACCGAGCGAGTACGTCGGGAAGTAGCCGAAGGAGCCGTGAGACCAGTGGATGTCCTGTAGGCAGCCCTCCGCGTCGGTCTCGGGTCGGACGCCGAGGTACTCCTCGTACTTGTCGTTCCAGACCTCCGGGACGTCTTCGACCGCGAGGTCCCCGCGGATCAGATCGCGCTCGATCTCGAAGCGGATCACGATGTGGAGGTGGTAGGTGAGTTCGTCCGCCTCGACCCGGATGAGATTGTCGTCGTGGACCTGGTTGGCCGACTCGTAGGCCGCCTCGGGCGTGACGTCCTCGAGTTCGGGAAACCGCTCGCGGGCGATCGGCAGGAACTGCTCCCAGAAGGGCCGGGAACGGCCGACGTGGTTCTCCCAGAGCCGGGACTGGGACTCGTGGACCGAGAGGTCCCGCGCCTCGCCCAGCGGCGTACCGTAGCCCTCGTCGGGCAGGCCGAGCGTGTAGTTGGCGTGGCCGAACTCGTGGATCGTCGAGGTGATGGAGCCCAGCAGATCGTCCTCCTCGAAGCGGGTCGTCACGCGGGCGTCGAACTGCGTCCCCGAGGAGAACGGGTGGGGTGCGGTGTCCAGCCGACCGCGATCCCAGTCGTACCCCAGCGAGTCGAGGACGTCCCGCGCCAGCGCCTCCTGATCGTCGTCGTCGAACTCCCCCGCGAAGGCCTCGGTCTCGAGGTCGGCGTCGCTGTCTTCGACCGCGTCGATCAGCGGCACGAGTTCCTCGCGGAGCCGCTCGAGGACCCGCTCGGCCGTCTCGAGGTCGATGTAGGGCTCGTAGTCCGAGAACAGCACCTCGTAGGGGTCGGCGTCGGGATCGATGTGTTCGGCGTACTCCCGCTTCAGTTCCACGAGCTTCTCGAGGACGGGCGCGAACTCCTCGAAGTCGTCGTTCTCCTTGGCCTGCTTCCAGGCGGGATGAGCGTTGGTCGTCGTCTCGGAGATCTCCTCGACGAGTTCCTGCGGGACGCTGGTCTCGCGGTCGTACTTGCGCCGGACTTCCCGGACGACCGCGGCCTGTTCCTCCTCGAGGTCGCCGTCTTCTAACTCCTCGAGCAACGCGCCGGTCTCGTCGGCCGTCAGCAGTTCGTGGCTGATCGCGGACAGCGCCGAGAGCTGCTGTGCGCGGGCGGGCGTCCCCTCGTCGGGCATCACGACTTCCTGGTCCCACTGGAGGATGCCGGACGCGTTCGAGACGTTCGCGATCCGCCGAACGCGTTCTTCGAACGCCGCGTAGCTGTCGTCGGCCGCCTCGCTTCGGGCCTGATCGGTCGCCATAGGCGACCGATACACGCGGCGGCCGTATCAACGTCGTGGTTCCGGCGGTTTCCGGTCGTCGGTCGCCGCGGCGGTTCGGGGCTCGCGCGTTCGCCGGCCTTCGAGCCGCTGTGAGTCGAGCGTCGGCCGGCCCGGTCGGCTCGAGCCAGTCGACCGAAAGCTATCGCGATCACCGACAGTCTCGCTCCCGTATCAGCGCCCTGTTTCGGCGCCATACCGGCATTATACGCGGCCGATGATCGCTGTATAGAACTTGCAAGCAGTGGACTGTTCGGGCTATCTGACGTGTGTTCCTGTACAATGGTCGCTGCGTCACCAATCGGGTCAGCCATCGTGTTCGTGGTGAGCCTGCTGATCGGTGCACTGGGAATCTACGTCGGCGCCCGGATCATCGTCGGGGCCGACGACTACGACCACGCGATCGTCACCGCGTTGATCGGGGCGATCGTCTGGGGGCTCGTCGGCTTCTTCGTCGGGTGGATCCCCCTACTCGGGCCGCTGCTGGCGCTGCTGGCGTACATCGGCGTGATCAACTTCCAGTACCCCGGCGACTGGACCGCCGCGGCGATGATCGGCCTCGTCGCCTGGGTGACGGTGCTGGTCGTCCTCTACGCCCTCGCCGCGCTCGGGGTCACCGCCTTCGACGCCGTCGGTATCCCCGGCGCCTGAGCGGCGCCGCGTCCCTTCTCCGGCCCCACGTTGCGAGTGTCGTCCCATAGACGTAAGCGGATTCGTCCCGAATCACGGTCCATGGATATGGATACTCGCATTCTCGTTCCGACCGACGGGAGCGACTCCGCGAGGGCGGCCCTCGAGCACGCGCTGGATATCGCCGCCGACCGGGACGCGGTCGTGCACGTCCTCAACGTCGCGGACACGAACCAGCCGAGTCTCACGCGCCTCGGCACGCAGGTCGTCGACGCCTTAGAGGAGGAAGGCGAGGAGATCGTGTCGGCGGCCGCCGAACTGGCCGCGGAGCGCGACGTGGCCGTCAGCACGCACGTCGTCCAGGGCGAACCGCGCGAGACGATCGTCGAGTTCGTCACCGCCGGCGCGGAGTCGGAGTCGGAGTCGGACGACGCGGACGGCGTCGCGTTCGATTTCGTCGTGATGGGAGCCCACGGCCGACGCGGCCTGGGCGAGTACATCCTCGGCAGCGTCACGGACTACGTCGTCAACCGGAGCGAGGTGCCGGTGCTGACGGTTCGCGCGGCCGACGACGCGAGGGCGACCTACCCCTACGGGGACGTCCTCGTGCCGACCGACGGGAGCGTTCACGCGAGGGCGGCGGTCGAACTCGGCGCGCAGTTCGCCAACCGCTGTGGCGGGACGTTGCACCTGCTGTCGGTCATGGACGAACTGCCGGAGGTCGCCGACGCGGAAACGGCCCCGCTCCCCGCCCAACTCGAGGAGAACTTGCGGGAGGCGCTCGAGGAGGACGCGGCGACCGCCGCGCGGGCGGGCGCCGACGACGTCGAGACCGCCATCGAGACCGGCTCGGTGCCGCGAGAGGTCCTCGCCTACGCCGAGGCGGAGGCGATCGACCTCGTCGTGATGGGCACCCACGGCCGGACCGGTATCGACCGCCACTTGCTCGGCAGTTTCACGGAGCGCGTCATTCGCACGTCCCCGGTTCCCGTTCTCACGACGCGCCGCGCCGAGGAGATGGACTGACCTCGTTCGCCCGACGCCGGACGTCGCCGCGACTCGTTCGAAACCCTGACAGTCACCGGTAGAACGCCCGACAGCGGAGACGAGAAAGCCTATAAGCGGACCGAGACGGGTCCTACGTAGCCACCTGACGGGCTCGGCCCGTCGTTCTACCGATGAACACTCGAACGATCGCTGACGGGGGTGACCGCCCATCGAGCGACAGACGCTGATCGCTCTCGGAGCGGTCGCCGTCGCGTGCTTCGCGCTGGCTCTCGGAGCGACCGCCGCCACGTCGGCGGACGGCCACGAAGCCGACCGACACCAGCAGTTGGTGAGCACCGGTGACGAGACCTCGCTGTGGCCGTACACGAGCAGCGCGACGACCGTCGAGGAACGGACGCTCGCGATCAACGTGTTGATCAACGGCGATCCGGCGGAGACGCGCCGGCACCTAGAAGAGCGGAGTCGAGGCGACTGGAACGAGACCGCGCCCGAAGAGGAGGACGTGAGCGAGACGAACCCCGAGGACGTCGTCGGGACCGAAACGGCCTGGCGCAGCGCCGACGGCTCGACGCGGTACGTCTACGTCTCCACGGGCAACGAGACGGCCGAGGGCGTGTGGCTCGACGAGAGCTACCAGCTCCACGACGGCGACTACCTCGGCTCGCGCGAGCACATCCGCGCCTACGAGTCGCCTGACCCCGACGACGAGTGGACCGCGATCCAGGCCCACAGCGAACACTGGGACTGGTTCCGGCTCAGCCACACGGTCGACAGCGCCGAGGACTCCCAGCGCTACGTCGAACGCGAGTTCATGGATCGGCGGTACGTGTCGAACGTCTCGCGCGTTCACCTGGGTAACGGTCGCGGCTTCGATTCCGACGGCTGGGTGACGGTCGTCGACCTCGAGAGCGGCGACCCGCCGTCCCACGTCGCGATCGTCGGCCTCCTTCCCGGACTCCTGCTCGCGAGCCGGGTGTCGACCCGGACCTCGTTCCCGAATCCGGTCGCCGCTCGCGTCCCGCGCGCGCTGTGTTTGGCGGGGTCGCTGCTCGGGCTCTACCTCTTCGTCCGGTTCGGCGCCATCGCCGTCGAGGCGCGCCTCGAGGGGATCGATCCACGGTTCATCGCGGCGGCGTTCTATCCGCTGCTCGCCGTCGGCCTGCCGGTCTGTACGTACTACTTCGCGCGGTCGCTCGACCGGCCGACGGCCTTCGCGGCCGGCGCGGTCGGCTTCGCGACCGCGATCCTCCTCGATT
Source organism: Haloterrigena gelatinilytica (assembly GCF_013342145.1). Classification (NCBI taxonomy): domain Archaea; kingdom Methanobacteriati; phylum Methanobacteriota; class Halobacteria; order Halobacteriales; family Natrialbaceae; genus Haloterrigena; species Haloterrigena gelatinilytica. Next base: position 3,810,158 of record NZ_JABUQZ010000001.1, read on the forward strand.
ACACGCTGCTCGGCGTGACTCGACTCCCGCTGAACGTGCTCGTCCACCGGTTCTCGACCGCGGTCGCCCTCGGATTCATCGCCGTGGGGGCGTCCCACACCGTCCGGGTCGATCCGGAGGACCACGACTACGTGCGCCTCGGCGCGCTCCTCTGGGTCGTGACGCTACTCGTGCCGCTGCTTCGATTCCTGTAGCCGCCCTCGACCCTCCGCGGGCATCGACTCGAGGTCGTCGGGGCTCGTGTACGGGCGCACCCACGGGGAGGTCACCTGCGTGTAGCCGACGACGCCCACGAACGTGGCGAGGTAACACAGCCAGCGCGGGACCCCGAAGTCCTGAATCCAGAGCACCATCACCAGCGCCCAGCCGGCCAACACGACCGCGTCGCGACAGATCCGTTCGGCGTTGTGCCGGAGGTACGCACGCAATCGGCGACGCCGGGACTCGAGGACCGGGCGATCGTCGTCTACCGGGTCGACGTCGGCGCGGTCCGTCCCGGAGTGGAGAGATTCCGTTTCGCTCACCGTTGCTGCGGAGGTTCGGGAGCGGTCGCATACGCTTTTCGGTCGCGAGCACGCGCCGGCAGGGGGAGGCGTCGTCGGGGTGCGGTCGGAACCGACTCCGACCGGCGGCCCTGCAACCGCGGCGTTTCGCTCGCCGTCATCGCTACCGAGTCAGCTAGAAAAAACACTAATACTTCGCTCCGGAAACGAAAGCCAATGGGTTCCCAGCTGGCGTTTCGAGACTCGAGGGTGGTAGACCGTGGCTGATCGTTCGCAATCGCCGCTCGCAGCCGTCCGGTCGGGTGCGTCCCGGGGTCGATCGGCGCTCTCGCGGAACCGCCTCCGCGTCGTTTTTCTGGCCGTCATCCTCCTCTCGGCCGCCGCCGTGGCGAGCGCGGCGATGAGCGACGACCTCTCGACCGCCTCCGAGGAGGACGTTCCGGACGCGCCGGCGACCGAGAACCACACGGTCGTAACCGAGTCCGGACGGGCGGGGACGATCACCGTCTACGAGCCCGACGGCGAGGTGGCGTACTACAATAACACGCGGACGAAGTACTTCGACGCCGACCCCGTCGAGGGCGACCCGATGACCATCGAGTACACGGCGACGGACACGATCCACAGCGAGGGACCGACCTGTAGCGACCCGCCGTGCGCGCTGAACGTCATCGAGCGCGTCGACCTCGAGGACGAGAATCCCGAGCCCGAGGTCATCTACGAGCGCTACGACTACAAGGAGACCGCCGGCGAGTGGCACGACTCCGACCGCATCAACGAGACGCACGTGGTCGTCGCCGACATCGTCGCCGATCAGGTCTTCATCGTCAACACGGAGACGGAGGTCGTCGAGTGGCTCTGGGACGCCCAGAGCGACTTCCCCGTCGAGGGCGGCGGCCCGTACCCCGGCGACTGGGCTCACATCAACGACGTCGAGTACATCGACGAGGGCCAACACGAGGGGCGGATCGTGGCCAGCCTCCGGAACCAGGACCAGGTCGTCTTCCTCGACCGGGAGGAGGGACTGGTCGAGAACTGGACGCTGGGCAGCGAGAACGACTACGACGTCCAGTACGAACAGCACAACCCCGATTACATCCCCGAATCACAGGGCGGGCCGGCGATCGTCGTCGCTGACTCCGAGAACGGCCGCGTTCAGGAGTTCCATCGCGAGGACGGCGAGTGGAACCGCACCTGGCAGTGGGAGGACGACCGGATTCAGTGGCCCCGCGACGCCGACCGCCTCCCCAACGGGAACACGCTCATCGCCGACAGTCACGGCAACCGCGTGATCGAGGTCAACGAGTCCGGCGACATCGTCTGGGAAGTCGGATCGACCCTCCCCTACGAGGCGGAACGCCTCGAGACCGGCCCCGAAAGCGAGGGCGGGCAGAGCGCGGCCGAACTCGGCCTCGAGTCGCGCACGGTCGACGACAGCGGCGGCGGAGGCGGGAGCAGTGGCCTCTTCGGCTTCGATCCGCTCGGCTGGGCCGGCGACCTCCTCGAGGATCTCCTGCCACACCGGATCCACAACGGACTGCTGTTCGCGTCGCCGGTCTGGATGGGCGCCTCCGAGTTCGCGGCCGTCGGCATCGCGATCCTGACCGGGCTGGCATGGCTCGGGATGGAGACCCGATGGAAACTCCGCGACGCCGGCGTTCGGTTCCGCCTGCCCGTCTACCGGCGGGGCGACTGATTCCGGCCGACCCTCGATTTTACCGCCGCTATCGGTATCGATCCCTGTGAGCGACTCGCTGCGGAGCGAGCGGCCGGCTGTCGACCGTTCAGCGGGTCGCCGTGTACGCGAGAAACACCGCCGTGCCGAGCGCCGCGGCGTACCACAGCGTCCCCACGCGGATCACGACCGTCGCGGCGGCCGCGACGGCTTCGGGGTAGCCGAACGTGAGCAACACGCCGACCATCGACGCCTCCGCCGCCGCGAGTCCGCCGGGCAGCATCGACACCGCTCCGACGACCGATCCGAGGCCGAAGACGAACAGCCCGATCACGACGCTGGTTTCGACGCCGAACCCGTCGAGCACCAGCCAGAGCGCGACGCCCTCCAGACCCCACGCCGCGAGACTGACCAGCGTCGCGACGACCAGCGGGCGGAACCGAAACAACTGGTACGCGCTCTCGTAGAACCGCTCGAGTTCGGTCGCGTACTCGCCGACGACCGGGAGCGACTCGAGTCGCGCGAGGATCGCCAGACAGGCCCGTCGCCACTGGAGCAGGCCGATCCCGGCTCCGATGGCGCCGAGAACGGCGACGATGGGGAGCGACGAACGGCTGTAGACCAGCAGGCCGAGCGCGGCCATCGCGCTGAGCGCGATGAGATCCGTGATGCGCTCGGCGCCGACGACGGAGGTGGTCTTGCTCGCGGGGACCCCGCGCGTATCGCGGAGGAACCACGCCTTCCAGACCTCGCCGGCCTTCCCCGGCGTGACGACCATCATCAGGCCGCTGAAGAAGGCGATGGCGCTCGCCTCGAGCGGAACGTCTACCTCGAGGCGCCGGAGGTAGTAGTGCCACTTGGCGAAGCGGAAGCCGTAGCCGATCGTCGTCAGGCCGATGACGGTCGCGAACGTCCGCCAGCGCAGGGTGGCGAGGGCGTTCGTCACGTCGCCGACGTTCGCGTAGGCGGCGAGGCCGAGGAAGACGGCGACCGAGAGCAGCGCCGTCAGCCAGACGCCGTGATCGCGGACGACCCGCCGGCAGCGGTCGACGACGCTCCGACCGACCCCGCCGGCCTCACCGCTCGTCGTCACGGTGATCGCCTCGAGGTGAGCGCCGCGACGACGCGACCGGAGGCGGTGCGGAACTGGTGGAGTTTCGTCGCGACGTGCCCGGAGAGGTATCGTCCGCGACCGCCCGGACGCACGCGCCCGTCGCGTACCGCGTCCGCGAGCGATCCGGCGCCCTCGACTCGGGTGTACGCGCGGCCGACTTCCATCGGGAAGTGAGCGTCGCTGCCGCCGGTCGCCGGCAGGTCGCGAGCGGCCGCGAACGAGGCCGCGCGCTCGTTGAACCGGCGGCGAACGCAGCGGGAGTTCACCGCTTCGACCCCGTCGACGGCGTCGGCGAGGGCCTCGAGGTCCGTCTCGTAGCGCTGTCGCAGCGCGTCGAACGGATGCGAGAGGACGGCGACGCCGCCCTGCTCGTGGACCCGGTCGACCACCGTCAGCGGATCGGCTCGAGGCGGCGCCTCCGTCACGTCGAGGGCCAGCAGGTGGCCCTCGGTCGTCGTCACTTCGACGCCGGCGACAACGTCGAGATCGGCCGGCGCGGCGTCCCGGACGGCGGCGACGTTGGCCAGCGTGTCGTGGTCGGTGACGGCGATGCCGTCGAGTCCGGCCTCGACCGCCGCCGCGGCCACGCGCTCGGGCGGCGTGCTCGAGCAGGGCGAGGCGTCCGTGTGCACCTGGAGATCGTATCGTCGTGTCATGGCGGGCTCGATTTGGAGCGGGGTGAGACGGTCACGCGATCACCTCGAGGAGTCGGGGCGGGACCCGGTACAGGACCGCGACGACGAGAAGCCCCCAGACGACGAGATTGATGAGAAACGGGGGATCGGCGAAGAGGAACTTCGGGTCGCCGCCCAGCGTTCGCGTGTAGACGAGGAGGTGGTAGCGGAAGGTCGCGAAGAAGGCGAAGGGGAGCGTGGTCATCATCCACGGACCGCCGCGGAAGAACGTGTAGAGCGAATAGGAGACGAGCAGCGCCGCCAGAACGACGACGAGCCACTGGTCGAGCGTCTCCTCGGTGTACTCGGCGAGGGTCGCGCGCGACGCGGCCGGATCGTCGCTGACGACCATCTCGTGGCGGCGCTTGCCGAGCGCGAGCATGAGCGCCCCGAGGAACGTACAGACGACGAGCCAGGGGCTCAGGGAGACGTCGATGGCGACGACGCCGGCGACGGCCCGCAGCACGAACCCGATGGCGATGACCATCACGTCGACGATGACGACCTCCTTCAGAAACGCGGAGTAGAGCGCGTTCTGTACGAGGTACGCGCAGACGACGAGCAGGAACAGCGGGCCGAGGTACCAGGAGAGGGTGAGACCGCCGGCGAAGAGCAGGATCGCGAACGCCACCGCCACGGAGACCGGGACCCGTCCGCTGGCGATGGGGCGGTGTTTCTTTCGCGGGTGGTTGCGATCCTCCTCGATATCGAGGATGTCGTTGCCGATGTACGTCGTGCCCGCGACGGCACAGAAGGCGACGATCCCGAGGGCGACGTTCGTGACGGCGACCGGATCGAACAGGCTCCTGGAGAAGACGAGCCCCACGAGCAGTATTCCCTGCTTGTACCACTGCCAGGGGCGTATCTCCCTTACCAGACCGGAGACGGTCACCGCGACCCGACTCCGGTCGGCGTAGGCGCGGTTCATCCGTCTGTCCTCCCACACAGGTCGGCAAAAAGATCGGGCTTGCCTGTAACGGATCTGCGGCGCTACGCTACCGCTTCCCGACGTCAGGCGCCCGGAAACGCGCGCGTGCCGCTCGCTCGAGCAGCGACCGACCGTGGCGCAACGCGGGTAACTCACCGGATCGCCGTACGCCGAATCACCGCTCGGTTAGCGGCCGACTGACTCGGTTTCACGGGGCGAACGGTCGCTCGTCACGAGCGCGCCGCCCGCGCTATCGCGCCCCGATCCGCCGGTTCGCGGTCCGCGAGGGGATCGAGCCACGTACGGCCCGCAAAACGCCGATACACTATTGAGGCGCCGTGTTGACGTCCAGTTTGATTCACGATGAGCGATAGTGAGCGCGCCGACGACTCGAGCGGCTCGCTTCTCGTCACCGGGGGGACCGGATTCCTCGGCCTGCACGCGTGCCAGTACTTCCGCGACCGGGGATGGGACGTCACCGCGTTCGATCTCAAGCCGTTCGAGCCGGACGACGATACGGACGGAATCGAGTTCGTCGAAGGGGACGTTCGAAGCGAGGCGTCCGTCGCCGACGCGCTCGAGGAGAGCGACGCCACCGCGGTGGTGCACACGGCGGCCGCGCTCCCGCTGTGGGACGCCGACCGCATCCGAGAGACGACCGTCGACGGGACGCGAAACGTGCTCTGGGCGGCGAACGACCGCGACGTCGAGCGGGTCTGTTACGTCTCCTCGACGGCGGTGTACGGAACCCACGACACGCACCCCATCACCGAGGAGTCGCCCCTGGACGGGGTCGGCCCCTACGGCGAGGCCAAGATCGAGGCCGAGAAGGTCTGTCAGGACTTCCGCCGCATGGGGATGTGCGTCCCGATCGTTCGCCCGAAGACGTTCATCGGCCCGCAGCGACTCGGCGTGTTTCAGGTGCTGTTCGACTGGATCGAGGACGGCGCGAACGTTCCGCTCGTCGGCCGGGGGAACAACCGCTACCAGCTGCTACACGTTCGCGACCTCGTCACCGCCATCGAACTGCTGCTCACCGAGGACGAGGAATCGGTGAACGACACGTTCAACGTCGGTACCGACGAATTCGGTACGATGAAGGAGGACTTCCAGGCCCCGATCGACTACGCGGGGACGGGCAAACGAACCATCGGAACGCCCGCCTTCCTCACGGTCGCGGTCCTCCGCGTACTGGACGAACTGAACCTCTCGCCGCTGTATCCGTGGGTCTACGAGACGGCCCACGAGGACTCCTACGTCTCCGTCGAGAAGCTGAAGGATCTCGGCTGGGAGCCAGAGTACTCCAACCAAGAGGCGCTCGTGGAGACCTACGAGTGGTACCTCGAGAACTACGAGGCCGACGAGGTGGCCGACGAGAGCGGCTTGGACCACCGCGTCGCGTGGGACCAGGGCGCCCTCGCCGTCGCGAAGAAGATCTCGCAGCGGATCTGAGATGACCGTCCGCTCGCGTCTCCCGTCTCGCAGTCCGTGGTTCGCCGTCCTCGGTCCGATCGTCGCCGTCCTGTTCGTCGTCGGGTTCGGCAGGCACCTGCTCGTCGACTGGCCGACGATCGCGACCGACCCGGCGTTCTTCCAGCACACGGGTTGGTACGTCCTCGAGGGCGGCGTACCGTACGTCGACGTCTGGGACGTGAACCCGCCCGTTCCGTTCGGAATCGCGGCCGCGCTCGCCGCCCTCTCCGGCGGGAACATGCTCGTTTTGCACGGTCTCGGAGCGACGCTCACGACGCTCGTCGCAGCCGCGAGCGTCCCGCTCGTCGGGTGGATCGCCCGCCGCGTGACCGGGGACGACGCGGCGGCGATCGCCGCCGGCCTCACGATGCTCGTCGTGCCGGAGCTCTTTCTCCTCTCCCCGGAAGGCGTTCGAGCGCAGTTCTATGCGCTGTTTTTCGGCGTCCTCGCGCTCGCGCTGGCCCTCCGCGATAGGCCGTTCCTCGCCGGGGCTCTCGCGGCGCTGAGCGCAGGGTCGTGGCAGTCGGGGGCGGTTTTTGCGCTGCTGGTCGTCGGGATGGCGTACCAGCGAACCGGCGGGAAGGACGCGCTCTCGGCGGTCGCCGGCGGCGCCGTCGTCACCGGTGCCGTCGTCCTCGCGTTCGCGGCCACGGGGGGGCTCGTTCCCATGGTCGTCCAGACGGTGGTCGCCCCGCTGACCGCCGGATCGTCGTACACCCTGGCCGAGCGCGTCTACACGATACTGCTGGTGTTCGGCTACGGAACGGTGCTCCTCCCGGTCGCGCTCTACGGCTGGGCGCGCGCCGTCGTCCGCGATTTCCGAGCGCAGTGGTGGGTTCCGGCGGGCGGCGTGTTACTCACCGTTCAGGTGCTGTTCGTCGACTTAGACGGCTCGACGGACGCGCTTCTCTGGCTCGCGTTCGTCGCGCTCGGCGTCGCCGTCGCCGTCGATCGCGGTTTCGGACGGCGACCGGCGACGACGGACCGCCGCGATCGCGACGCGACGCGGACGAACCGAACTCCGTGGGCGGCCGTGGCCGTCGTCGCCGTCGTCGGCCTGCTCGTCCTCTCGGGACTGGTCTGGCACTTCGGCTCGCCGGCTCCGCAGTCGACGCTCCGGACGATGCAAGCGGAGGCCGAGACGGACGAGGACCTCCCGATTTCGCCGGGCGACGCGGACGTCCCGTCGATGCAGACGATCTACTGGGAGCAGGCGAAACCGGAGACCTGTCACTACCGACTGAGTTGGAACGAGGTGCGGTGGATCGCGATAACCGACGACCGACTGAACAGGCGGCAGTGTGACGCGTGGCCGAGTCGAATCGACCGCGGCTAGCGGGTCGGCGTTCGGCACGGTCGCGCGGATTCGACCGACGGAGACGCCGAGGGTGGCTCTATCAGCCACCCGACGTCCGCTCGAACTCGACGACTACGATTCCGTTGTACCGGTTCACCTGTACCGGCCCCCGGTACTCGGCGCGGCTCTCCACCGCCTCGAGAATCCGCTGGTTGGTCGACGAATCGGTGTACGAGAGCACGATCCAGACGTCGTCGTGTCCGTCGACGGACGCCCGTATCTCGTCGGCCGACGCGTCGGGCGGGATCCGAACCGTGGGCGCGACCGATCGGTCGAAGTAGTAGCCGAACGTCCGCTCCGTGAACGGCCTGCTCACGAGGACGACGTCGTCGCCGTCGACGCTCGACTCGACGTCGGCGGCGGCCGCCCGCCACTGCTCTTTCTGGTCGTCCTGATAGTACGCCGGGAGGGGCGCCGCGAGACCGACGAGGAGCACCCCGACGACGACGTACCGAAGCGACGGGCGAGAGATCGTCCGCACGCCGATCGCGATCAGGAGGAAAAACGCCAGCGACGCCCCGATCGAGTAGCGATCCACGAAAATCGGCGTGACGACGTGCGAGAGGGCGATCGGGACGAGTATCGGCACGACGAACCAGAGGAGAACCACGTACACGGCGTTTACCGGCGTGTCCTCGCGGTCGGTCGCCGTCGTCGCACCCGACGCATCGCGGTCGGTCGCCGTCACCGCGTCCCGGCCGCTCGAGAGCGCGAGCACCAGACAGCCGACGACGACGAGCGAGACGAGAACCGGGAACGACTCCTCGAACAGCTGTCCGCCGAGATACGCGGCGAACGTCCCTCTGACCGTCTCGCCCGTCGGTAGCGGAATCCACGAGACGTTGCCCGTATCGCCGGCGCTGGCCGCCACCGTTCGGCGGAGCAGCCTCACTAGCCACGGGAGGAGGAGCAGGGCGGTGACTCCTTCGAGGGCGATCCAGCGGCGGAGCGTCAGCCGCGAACGAGGGACGGTCCGGACCAGATACCGGGAGAAGACGTACGCGTTCTGGGCGAGTATCGCGAACAGCCCGAAGACGTGGGTATAGCCGAGGAGGACCGTGGAGACAACGTACCAGATATCGTCCCGAATGCCGGTCTCGTCGGTCGATTCCGCCGTCTGCAGTCGCACGAACCAGTAGAACGAAAGGACGGTCAGCAGCCCGAGCAGATTGTACATTCGCACTTCCTGCGAGTACCAGACGTGGAACGGTGAGACGGCGACGAGCACCGCGGCGATCGCTCCGACTTGCCTGTCGAAGAGTCGTCGACCGACCCCGTAGAGGACGACGACGGTGGCAACGCCGACGAGAGCCGACAGTAGTCGCGTCGCCAGTTCGCCCGTTCCGAAGACCGTCGTCCAGCCGGACAGGAGGAGGTAGTAGAGCGGCGGATGGGGGTCGTTCCCCGGTACGCTGACCAGGAGTTCGAACGGCGTGTTCGACGTGACGATGGTCACCGAGACGACTTCGTCGACCCAGTAGCTCTCGGACTCCAGCCGGAACAGCCGCAGCGCGGCCGCGACGAGGACGATCGGATACAGTTCGACCGGGACGTCCGCCAGTGATCGATCCCGGCTACCCTCACCGTCCGTCTCGATCGGCAGGGACGGCGACATGGTTCCGATTGCAACGACTTACGGTATGAACCTTGGTCGGCCGGGGCAGATAGCAGATCCGCGACGAGAACGTCACCAGAGTCGACTCGTCTGGCCAGAAACCCGCGACGTAGCGAACTGCTGGCTGGCGGTGGTTTCGAGCGGGCGCATCAACCGAGCGATCAGTGCGCTGCGCCGCTGGCGTATGGCAGAGTCGACGATGCGCCCGTTCACCGGTCACCGGCTCCGTCACAGGGCCAGCAGATAACCGCCGAACAGGTAGAGGGCGGCGAGGATCGACTGGAAGGAAAGCGAGCCGAGCGCCGACAGCGCGACGAACGTCCGGCCGTCCATCTCCGAGAGCCCTGCGGGAATCGTGAGCAGCCCCCTGACGACCAGCATCGTGTTACTCGCGGCGACGGCGATCCCGCCCCAGCGGTCGAACCAGCCGTCGAAGCGCTCGAGTCGCGACTCCGTGAGGGGGAACCACCGCTTCTGGATGACGTACTCCCGCCCGGCGCGGCGGACGAGACAGAACAGCAGGAACTGACCGATCGTCGTCCCGACGACGGCGACGGCGACGATCGCGACCGTTTCCGGGATCGACGATCCGATTAGCGCCAACGCGGACGGCACGACCAGTTCGCTCGGCATGAACCGCAGCATCATCGCGCCCTCGAGGATGCAGATCCCGAGCAGGACCGCGAACGCGAACTCCGACGTGAACAGCGACTCGAGCCAGCCCGGCATCCCCTCGAGTTGCAGCGGTACCATACCTCGGTCCTATTCCGTCCCGAATGTAAGCGTTGTTGGTTCCCGGAGGTCCGCGATCGGCGCGGCGATTCGTTCGAACGCGTTACCGGGCCCAAAGCATGTCGTGATGGAGGCGGAATATCGAGACGATGGACACGACGCGGATCGCGTTTCTCGCCGCTGCCTTCGCCACCCACGCGGTCGTCGGTTACGCCCTCGTCCGTGGAGCTACCGACGTCGATCCGCGGCTCGGCGTCGTTCTCGGTCTCCTCCCGGACGCGGACTTCCTGTTCCCCGAGGCGTGGGGGTGGCCGCTGGTTCACCGCGGACTCACGCACACGCCGGTGTTCGCGGCCGCCGCCGTCGCCGGCGCGTACGCGCTCCGGCGGGATCGGACGGTCGCGATCGCCGTCGGACTGGGACTCGGCTCGCACCTCGCTATCGACTCCCTGTCGGCGAAGGGGATCGACTGGCTGTTCCCGCTCGCGGACACCGCGGGACCCGGCGTTCCGATTCACGGTCCCGCGGCGACGGCGCTGCTCTGGGCGACGTCGCTCGGCGTCCTCGCGTGGCGGACGGAGGACCCTCTCGTCGCGTCGGTTCCGAGCGACCGATCAACCCACCGGAGCGACCGCTCCGACGCGTCCGATCGTCAGGCCCAGCGACGCGAGTAGCGCGGTCGATCCGACCAGCAGGAACGCCCGGTTGATCCGCCCGTTCTTGGACTTGAACCAGTTGAGGGTGACGTGGTACCGCGAGACCGGCGCGAAGGGGCTGATCCCCATCGGCGTCACGATATCCCCCGCGAGGTGGGCGACGATGCTGCCGGTCCCGACGACGAATCCGAACCGGAAGGCCGACGTCGAGGGGACGGCCAGCGCCGTTGCGACGCTGGCCAACAGCCCGACGAGCAGGGCGAACCAGATCGTGTGCGTCGGCCCGCGGTGAGGGACCCGCGGCAGCGGCTGGTCGACGTCCGGGAGGTTCGCCAGCCCGACGGCGAGGACCGCTCCCGCGAGCGCCATCTCGAGCGACCAGCCGCGGCTCACCAGCGGGACGAACGGAGCGTACAGGAGGGCGTTGAAGCCGATGTGACCGCCTCGGTACATGCGTTTCGACGACCGATCGTCCGTGCCCGACGGGGATCAACCGCTCGGTCGCTCGCGTCCGGCCGTCACTCGAGGGCCTTGACGCCGAAGGCGGACACCGAGAGGCCGCCGATCAGGATGGGCATCCAGTAGATCGCCCCGCGGAAGATGAGTACGGCCGCGGTGACCGTCGACGCCGGGATGCCGGTGGTCGGCACGAGCAGCGTGACGAAGGCGGCTTCGATACCGCCGAGCCCGCCGGGGAGCGGAGCGGCGCCCGCGAGGTTCGCGAGCGGGATCGCGAACAGCAGGATGTACGGCGCGACGGGTTCGCCCAGCGCGGCGAAGGCGGCCATGAGCGCGACCGTCTGGAAGAGCCAGCCGGCCAGCGAGAGACCGACGACGGCGGAGAGTCGCCAGCGATCGGTCGAGACGCGCTCGATGTTTTCGAAGAAGCGGCCCATCCGATCGGTCAGGTCCGCCTCGAGCGTGTCGCTCTGGAAGCGGGCGAGCCCGAGGCGACCGAGACGGGGGGCGATGACGGCCGGCAGCCGCTCGGTGAGCGCGTGCCGGTGTCGCCAGACGAACGCCATGGCGAGGACGATCGCCGCGATCAGCACGACCGCCGAGCCGACGGCCGTCTCGAGGCGGTCGCCGACGGCGGCGGTGGTCCCGTAGTAGCCGACCCCGACGAGGATCAGCGAGATCGAGGGGACGACGTTGAGCACGTCGACGCTGGCGATCCCGGCCAGCCCCGTCTCGTAGCGCGCGTCGGCGGTCTTCGAGATGAGCAGCGCCGCGACCGGCTCCCCACCGGCCTGGCCGAACGGCGTGACGTTGTTGGCGAAGACGGCGCCGGCGTAGACGAAAAACGCCTTGACGACCGACAGCTCGACGTCGAGGGCGACCAGTACGGTCCGGAGCATCAGGCTCCACGCGGCCAGCCAGCACAGCGCGAGGGCGAAGGTCGCGACGACCAGCGAGGGCGCGGCCGAGAACAGCGTGTCGATGACGTCGCGCGCACCGACCGCGAAGAACAGCACGGCGAAGACGGCGAGCGCGCCGAACGCGCCGATGAGGAGCCGCCGCCGATTTCGCTCGTTCATAGCGGACGTGGATCGTCAGCGGACTTGAAACGTCTGATTATCGTCGAGGCGGTCCGATACGGGAGAGACGAGTCAGCCGTCAGAAATTCACTACCGCTGACGACTTTCGCGGTGACTCGAGACAGTTGACGCGTTTTATTTAGATGGACTCAGTTGTCTCCCGTAATGGACGACGCTCAGCAATCCAACGTCCTTTTCGTCGTGCTGGATACGGTCCGCAAGGACCGACTGGGTCCGTACGGCTACGAGCGGGAGACGACGCCCGAACTCTCCGCGTTCGCAGAGGAGGCGACCGTCTTCGAGTCGGCCGTCGCGCCCGCGCCGTGGACGCTACCGGTCCACGCCTCGCTGTTTACCGGCCGGTACCCGAGCCAGCACGGGGCCGATCAGGGGAGTCCGTACCTCGAGGACGAGACGACCCTCGCGTCGATCCTCTCGGCGGCCGGCTACGACACGGCGTGTTACTCCTCGAACGCCTGGATCACCCCCTACACCGGACTCACCGACGGGTTCGACGCGCAGGACTCGTTCTTCGAGGTCCTCCCCGGCGACGTCCTCTCGGGGCCGCTGGCCAGCGCCTGGCAGACGGTCAACGACAACGACTACCTCCGCGATCTGGCGTCGAAACTCGTCAGACTCGGCGCCATGGCCCACGAGAAGCTCGCCAGCGGCGAGGGCGCCGATACGAAGACGCCGTCGGTCATCGACCGGACGAAGTCCTTCGTCGACGACAGCGAGAGCGACGAGGGGTGGTTCGCCTTCGTCAACCTGATGGACGCTCACCTGCCCTACTATCCGCCCGAGGAGTACCGCGAGGAGTTCGCTCCCGGCGTCGATCCGGGGTCGGTCTGCCAGAACTCGAAGGAGTACAACTCGGGCGCCCGCGACATCGACGGCGAGGAGTGGGAGGCCATCCGCGGGCTCTACGACGCCGAAATCGCCCACATGGACGCCGAACTCGGCCGCCTGTTCGACTGGCTGCGCGAGACCGGCCAGTGGGAGGAGACGACCGTCGTCGTCTGCGCCGACCACGGCGAACTCCACGGCGAACACGACCTCTACGGCCACGAGTTCGCCCTCTACGACCAGTTGATCAACGTCCCGCTGCTGGTCAAACACCCCGCACTCGAGGCCGACCGACGCGACGACCTCGTCGAGTTGCTCGACTGCTATCACACGGTCCTCGAGGCGCTGGACGTCGATCCCGCCGACGCGCTCGCGCCGGCGGACGACGGCTCCGTCGCCGGCCGCGATCCGACGCGATCCCTGCTCTCGAGCGAGTATCGGGCCTTCGAGGCGGCGCCGGAACCGGATCCCGGACAGCGGGCGGTGCTCGACGCCGCGAGCGACGAGGCGTCCGACGATACCTCGAGCAGCGACGGGGCTGACGACTACGCGTTCGTCGAGTACGCCCAGCCGGTGATCGAACTCCACCACTTAGAGGAGAAGGCCAGCGAGGCCGGGCTCGAACTGCCCGACGACCACCGTGCCTACTCCCGCCTGCGCGCGGCCCGCAGCACCGACGCGAAGTACGTCCGGGCCGACCGCATCCCCGACGAGGGGTACCGACTCGACGAGGACCCCGCGGAATCGACGCCCGTCGATCCGGCCGACGACGAGGTCGTCGCCGCCGCCGAACGCGCGCTCGCCCGCTTCGAGCGGGCCGCCGGCGGCGCGTGGGTCGATCCCAGCGAGACGGACGCCGAGGACGCCGACGCGCTGGCCGAGGCCGACGAGGAGACCCGCGACCGCCTGCGCGAACTCGGCTATCTCGAGTAGTACCGTCCGATCTCGACGCTCTGAGGTCCGTTTTCGGACCGATACTGATCGAAACGGGAAAGTTACAGTGACTGTCCGGACACCAGTAAGCATACGTTTGTCGACTCGAAACCCCAACCTAACCGATGGAGGACCAGCATTTCCTCGAGTCAGAGTGGGACTACTGTCTGGTGCTGGACGCGTGCCGGTACGACGTGTTCCGCGACGTCTACGACGAGTATCTCGACGGAACGCTCGAAAAGCGGTGGAGCACCGGCTCGTCCACGCCGGAGTGGGCGTACCGGACGTTCACCGACGAACACGATATCGCCTACTTCTCCGGAAACCCGTTTATCAACGACCTCGGAATCCCGCTGAACGAACTCAAGTGGGGGGCCAGCTGCGACTACGAGTGGACGGCGTCGGAACACATCAGCGACGTCTTCGACGTCTGGAAGTCCGGCTGGGACGACGACCTCGGGACGGTCCCGCCGGAGGGGCTGGCCGAGGCGTTCCGAAACAACCAGGACGCCGTCGAGCGGGCTGACCGGACGGTCCTCCACTACATGCAGCCCCACGCTCCGTACCTCTCCCGCGGAAAGGGACAGAAGCTCAAGCAGATTCAGAAGGGGATCCGCCGCCAGGAGGAAGCCGAGAAGGCGACCGACGGCGGCGATGGGACGCTGTCGTCGCTCAGCGACACCATCCGACCGAAAGTCGAGAGCCGACTCGAGGACAGCGAATTCGCGCAGAAAGCGGGCCTCTGGCTCGAACTCGATCCGACCGACCTCGTCAAGAACGGCACGCGGGAGGCGGCGCTGGAGCTCTACGAGGAGAACCTTCGGATCGCCCTCGAGTCCGTCGCCGAACTGATCCCGGAACTGGACGGGCGGGTCGTCGTGACCGCCGACCACGGCGAGGCCTTCGGCGAGGAGGGCGTCTGGGAACACCACATCGAGACGTACATCCCGCCGCTCATGGAGGTGCCGTGGCTCGAAGTCGAGTAACGTCACCTCACGGTCACCGCTACCGCACCGCCCCGTCGATCCCTCGAACGCGACCGAACCCACCACAGCCACGAGAGACTCCGGATGAAGATCAGCCACTACTTCGAACTCGAGGAGCACGTCACCGGCGGCATCCGCGAGTCGGTCGTCCACCAGCGGAAGATGCTGGATCGGCTGGACGTCGAGTACACGACCGAGCCGACGCTGGACGCCGACGTCCTCCACTGTAACCTCATGGGACCGCGCTCGGTCTGGTACGCGCGGCGGGCGCGATCGCGGGGGATCCCCGTCGTCGCCCACACCCACGTCACCGCCGAGGACTTCGGGGACAGCTTTCGGTTTACCAACGCGCTCGCGAGGCCTCTGAAACCGTACCTCGAGTGGGCCTACGGGCTGGCCGACGCGCTGGTCTGTCCCTCCGAGTACAACCGACGGCTGATCGAGACGTACACCGACGCGAGGACGACCGTCGTCTCGAACGGCGTCGACGGCGAGAAACTCGACGGGTTCGAGTCCCTCGAGGCGGAGTACCGCGAGCGCTACGACCTCGAGTCGCCGACGGTCTTCCTCGTCGGCCACGTGATCAAGCGCAAGGGTCTCGAGACGTTCGTCGAACTGGCCCGCCGGCTGCCCCACCTCGATTTCGCGTGGTTCGGCCCGCTGGACCTCTCGCTCAAGGGTCGAGAAACGACGCGGCTCATCGAGGAGTCGCCGGACAACTGCACGTTCACCGGCTACGTCGACGACATCCGCGGCGCGTTCGCAGCGGGAGACATCTTCTGTTTCCCCACCCACGAGGAAAACGAGGGCATCGCGCTGCTGGAAGCGATGACGGCCGGCAAACCGATCCTCGTCCGCGACATCGAGACGTTCTCCTGGCTCGAGGACGGCGAGGACTGTCTGAAGGTGGCGGCGTCGGACGCCGGCGTCGACGCGTTCGCAGACGCCATCGAGCGACTCGAGGACCCAGACCTCCGGGAGCGACTCGGATCGAACGCAGCCGAACGGAGCGAGGCGTTTACGCTCGAGTCGGTCGCGAACCGGTACCAGACACTTTACGACGAGGTGACCTGAATGAAAATCGGTTTCTTTACGGACAGTTACTTCCCCGAGATCGACGGCGTCACGTATACGATCAAACTCTGGCGCGAGGAGTTAGAACAGGACGGACACGAGGTGTACGTCGTCTACCCGGACGGCGACTACGAGCCCGGCGACCGCGAGATCCCGGTCAAATCGGTGTCCAATCCGTTCTACCCCGGCTATCGGATTCCCGTGTTCAAACGCCCGTCGACGCTGCCGGAGCTGGACGTCGTCCACTGTCACGGGCCGGCGACGGTCGGCGTACTCGGGCGGTACTACGCCCGGAAACACGATCTGCCCGCGGTGTACACCCACCACACGCCGATCGAGGAGTACTTCCACCAGAACGTCAAGTTCGAGTCGATCGCCGACGCGCTCTCGAGGCTGTACGTCCCGCTGGAGAACGCGCTCCTCCGGAGCTTCGATATCGTCACCGCCTCCACGAGCCGAATCGAACGCGACGTGGAACACGTTCAGCTCCCCGTCGGCATCGACATGGAGTTCTTCCAGCCGACCGACGAGGACTGGTATCCCGACCGGACCGTCATCGGCTACAGCGGTCGGCTCAGCATGGAGAAAAACGTCAGTGAGATCCTCCGCGTCGCCGAGACGCTCCCGGAGTATGACTTCGTCATCGTCGGCGACGGCCCCTACCGCGACTGCCTCGAGCGCGAGGCGCCCGACAACGTCGAGATCCGCGGCTTCCTCCCCCGCGAGGAGCTGCCGATCTTCTACTCCTCGATCGACGCGTTCGTCACCGCCTCGACCGCCGACACGCTCGGGCTCTCGACGCTCGAGGCCAACGCCTGCGGCACGCCCGTCGTCGCGTCCGACGTCCCGCCGTTCGACCGGACGATCGGGCCCGACAACGGCGAGCGGTTCGCCTACGGCGACCTCGAGGCGATGGCCGACGCCGTCGAACGCTGTCTCCGGTCGGATCGGGACACGCGGGCGGCCATCGAACGCTACGACGTCCGGCAAACGCTCGAGCACCTCGAGCACCTCTATCGGACCGTCCGATCCTCGGGAACCGCGTCTCCGACGGACGTCACCGACGACTGGTTCTCCGACGACTCGCACAGTTCGCCGAAGTAACTGGTTCTCGTTGCGCGCCTAACTGAGCCACGACGCCGCCACCGTCCGGTAGGTCTCCCGGCACCGCTCGAGGACTTCGAGGGAGACGCTCTCGTCTTCGGTGTGGGCCTCGCCGGGTTCGGCGGCGCCACAGATCACGCACTCCGTGCCGGCCGCGGCGAGCCACCCCGCATCGGTCGCGTGGGGCTTCGCGATCAGTTCCGGCGACCCCGGTTGAGCGTCGTCGGCCGCCTCGAGGACTGCCGTCGCGAACGCCTCGTCGTCGCAGCGCATCGGCGGCAGGTCCTGGTCGACGGTCCACTCGACGCCAGCGAGGTCCTCGACGCGCTCGAGGGCGGCCCGCTCGCCCGGGACGGTCCGCTCGTCGACGGTCAGTTCGCAGCGGTCCGGGACGACGTTCATCGCCGAGCCGCCCTCGATTTCGGTGACGGCGAGGCTCCCCTCGATGGCCTCGCCGGCCACCTCGACCGACGGCGGCTCGAGGTCGCGGACGCGGTCGACGGCGTCGGTCGCGCGGTAGATGGCGTTCTCGCCGGCGCCGACCTCGCTGGCGTGGGCGGCCGTCCCGCGGGCGGTGATCGTCGATCCGCGACGGCCCTTGTGGGCGACCGCGACGTCCGTGACGTCCGGCCCCGAGTAGCCCGTCGAGCCCTCGCCGACGACGGCGTAGTCGGGCGCGAACCCCCGGTCGATGGCGTGGCGCGCGCCGACGCCGCCGACCTCCTCGCCGACGAAGCTCGCGAAGACGAGTTCCGCCGCCCCGTCTCCACCTCTGTCGCCGTCTTCCTCCCCCTCGTTGCTCCCACTTGTAGCGTCGCGAAACGCGAGCATCGCGGCTGCGACGGCGCCCTTCATGTCGGCCGCACCGCGGCCGTAGAGGCGACCGTCCCGCTCCTCGAGGACGTACTCGCCGTCCTCGAGCTGCGCGTCGGCCGGCTCGACGACGTCGTGGTGGCCGACCAGCGCCAGCGACCGTTCCGCCGGCGTCGTCTCGCCTCCCGGGCTCGAGTCCGTCCGCGAGTCTGCACCTGCGCCAGCGCCCACGCCTCCGCTCCGGCGGGCGATTACGTTCCCGACCTCGTCTCGCGCCACGTCGGCGTCGGTTTCGCGGCGGAGCCACGCTTCGATGTAGTCCCCCGCGGCCGTCTCGTCCTCGTGGCTGGGGATCGAGACGAGTTCGCGGGTCAGGTCGACGACCTCCATGGGCGAGTCGTCGACGGGCGGCGAGTTGAGACCACCGGTCGCAGTCGGCGGAGCGGCCGCTCGATTCCTGTCGAACGCGAAGACGGTCGCGGCCTCGAGCACGTCGAATACGGGACCTACGAGCGTCGTAGATCCCGCCGATACGACTTTCGCAGGTGGAACACCCTTATAGGCGTCCGTCGACCAGTTAGCGTATGAACGTCGTGCCGGATACGAGCGTGGTCATCGACGGCCGCGTCTCGGCGACAGTCGACGACGGGCAGTTCGAGGGAGCGACGATTTCGGTGCCGGAAGCCGTCGTCGCGGAACTCGAAGCGCAGGCCAACGACGGGATCGATACCGGCTGGGACGGGCTGGAGGAGCTCCAGCGTCTCGCCGACCTCGCCGACGAGGGCGTCATCGAACTCGAGTACGTCGGCGAGCGGCCCAACGCCATCGAGCGGGGCCACGCCTCGGAGGGCGAGATCGACGCCCTCATTCGGGATCTCGCCGAGGATCTCGGCGCCACCTTCCTGACCAGCGACGTCGTCCAGGCGGAGGTCGCCCGGGCGAAGGGGCTCGACGTCGAACACGTCTCCCCCGAGACCCGCGAGGTCGGCACGCTCACCGTCGAGACCTACTTCGACGATCAGACGATGAGCGTCCACCTCAAGACGGGCGCGGTGCCGAAGGCAAAGCGCGGCGAACTCGGCGAGATGCGCTACGAGGCGATCGCCGACGAGCCGTTAGACGAGGCGACGATGGACGAGTACGCCCGCGAGATCGTCGACGCCGCCAAGGAGTCCCCCGACGGCTTCCTCGAGCTCTCCGAGCCGGGGATGAAGATCGTCCAGTTCCGGGACTACCGGATCGCGATCGGCCGGCCCCCCTTCGCCGACGGCATCGAAATCACCGCCGTCCGGCCGATCGCCCAGACCGACATCGAGGACTACGAGAACGCCGACGAGCTGAAAGAGCGACTGCTCGAGCGCCAGCGCGGCGTCCTGATCTCGGGCGCCCCCGGTGCCGGGAAGTCGACGTTCGCGCAGGCGGTCGCCCGCTTCATCTCCGATCACGACTACGCGGTCAAGACGATGGAGAAACCGCGGGACCTACAGGTCGGCCCCGACATCACCCAGTACACCGAACTCGGCGGCGAGATGGCCAAGACGGCCGACGCCCTGCTGATGGTCCGCCCGGACTACACCATCTACGACGAGGTCCGGAAGACCGACGACTTCGAGGTCTTCGCGGACATGCGGCTGGCGGGCGTCGGCATGATCGGCGTCGTCCACGCGACGCGGCCGATCGACGCCCTCCAGCGGCTCGTGGGTCGCGTCGAACTCGGGATGATCCCGCAGGTCGTCGACACCGTCGTCTACATCGAGGCCGGCGAGGTCAACACCGTCTACGACGTCCGGACGGAGGTCAAGGTCCCCGCCGGACTCACCGAGGAGGACCTCGCGCGGCCGGTCATTCAGGTCACGAACTTCGAGACCGGCGAACCCGAGTACGAGATCTACACCTTCAACCGCCAGGTCGTCACCGTCCCGCTCACGGACGACGAGGGCGGCCCCGGCAACGAGTCCGGCGTCGACCGCATCGCCAAACAGGAGATCGAACGCGAGATCCGCTCGATCGCCCGCGGCTACGTCGACGTCGAACTCAAGAGCCAGGACAAGGCCGTCGTCTACGTCGAGGAGGACGACATCTCGAGCGTCATCGGCAAGGGCGGCGGTCGCATCACCGACGTCGAGAACCGCCTCGGGATCGACATCGACGTCCGGACTCACGACGAGAACCCCAACTACGGGGCCGGTAGCGGCGGCGGCAGTGCCAGCGCGGACGGCAGAGGCGGAGGCGGTACCCAGGCCGGACAGATGGTCACCCCCGAGATCACCTCGCGACACATCGTCATCCCCGTCGACGGCAACCACGGCGAGACCGTCGAGGTCCAGGCCGGCGGCGAGTACCTCTTCACCGCGACGGTGAGCCGCGGCGGCGAGATTCAGGTTTCGCGTGGCAGCGCGATCGCCGAGGAGTTAGAGCAAGCGATCGATCGGAAGGAGCCGGTGACGGTCGTGCCGTCGTAGGGATCGTATCGCGAACGGAGTGAGCGGTTTTTATTCGTTTCAGAGGACGCTCAGCCGTCGGCCCGGCGATTTCCGGAAGCCGTACATCCCCTCGCGGTGACGGCGATCCGGTCGTCGACGAGGAAGTAGCTTCCTGCACAGCCCAGGTCCTCGAGCATGGATGGCGTCCACTTCCGCAAACGGAGAGGAGACGGCTGAACCCAGCTGCATCGTAGTTCGCCCCCGGACCTGTTGTATACTAACTGAATTCTACGAGGAACGAACGGGGGTGAACGGGAATGGACGTTTACAGTCGATTACTCTATATCTGCAACTGTTTGACCTCCGATTGCGCATAGGAGAATATATTATTTAAGGATAAAGCACTTATACGAGACAAATGTCTGGGGGAAGTGTGAAACAAATGGTGTTTGATCGCTATGGGCGCTGAGAGGAAGACGATCGTCGATGCTGGAATCGGGCGCACGACCGGGACGTTCATCACGGATCGACCGGGACTCGAGCGCGTCCGCTCGCGGATCGTCGACGACATTCGGACGACGGTCGAGGACGCGGGCGCCGCGGGCGTCGTCGTCGCGATGAGCGGCGGGATCGATTCGACGGCGACCGCCGAACTGGCCGTTGAGGCCCTCGGCAGCGATCGGGTTCTCGGGCTCGGGCTCCCCTGCCACAAGAGCGAACGAGCCGGCGTGAGCGAGGCCAGAACGATCGCCGAAGGGCTGGGCATCGAGTTCAGAGAGATCCAGTTGCGGCCGGTCCTCGAGGCGTTCGAGGAGGCGGCCGCGATCGAACTCGAGCCGGGAGACGACGGCGACGACGCACGTCCCGACGAGCGCACCCACGCGATCGGCAACGTGACCGCACGGTTGCGGATGTGCTGTGCGTACTACGCGGCGAACCGCCAGCGCCGACTCGTGCTCGGCACCGCCAATCGCTCCGAGCTGCTGCTGGGCTATTTCACCAAGCACGGCGACGGGGCGGCCGACGCGTATCCCCTCGGTGACCTCTACAAGACCGAAGTGCGGGCGCTCGCGAAGCGGATCGGCGTTCCGCGCCGGATCGTCAGCAAGGAGCCGTCGGCGGGGTTCTGGGCGGGCCAGACCGACGCCGACGAACTCGGCGCCACCTACGACGTCATCGACCCGCTGTTACGACGGCTCGTCGACGAGGACGAGTCGATCGAGGACGCCGCGACGACGCTCGAGATCGACCGCGAGACGGCGCGGTCGATCGCGTGGCTCTGTGACGAAACCGAGCACAAGCGATCGATGCCGCCGACGCCCGGAATCGCCGACCGCGGCGCCGAGCGACCGCTGACGGGACAGTGAGCGGCGGCGAACGCGGTCACACCCGTCGGAGCGACCGGAGCGACGCTCGTGATCAGCGGCCATCGAGATCGCGGTACAGCTCCGTGTTCCGCCACCAAAACAGTCCCCACGAGAGCATGAATCCGATAGCCATGGCGATGACGTCTTCGACGAACGGCGGGAGCCCGATCCCCTCGGTCGCGACGACCCCCATGCCCGCCCCGATCGCCGCGCCCGTGATGACGAACACGATATCGCCGACGATGTGTTCCCGCGAGTGGTCCCAGTACTGCTGGCGGTCGTCGTCGTACCAGACGCCGACGTAGATCAACACCGGCGCCATCGACGTGATGACGGTGACGACGTGGTACCGCTCGGGAACGCCCGCCGGACCGAGAACGAAGAGATTGAACGTGTTCGCGACGACCGCCATCGCGAACAGCCCCAGCAAGAGCCATCCCCATCGCGGCAGCGTCTCCTTGTCCATACTAGTGGACGGTCACCGACTGAAAATAATCCTCCCGGTTTCCGCGCCGTTATTCGGCGCAGCAGGCGTCCTTCTTCGGGGACTCCTCGACGCCGTTTCCGTCGGCTGCCACCGGCTCCTCGAGTCGATAGAGGCTCTGGCGCGCGTCGGCGAAGTAGATGTCCTCGTCGACGATCCCGATCTCCTCTAACCGCTCGAGCGCGTAGCGGACGGTTCGGGCTGACAGCATCGACTCTTCGACGATCTGTTTCTGGGTCAGCGGCCCGTCGTACTCGAGAACCTTGAAGACCAGTTTGGCGCTCGGTGGCAAATCTTCGATGTCCTCCCCGTCGGTCTCTGCCATATTACGAATCGAAAGCTCCCAGCAGCATAAAAGTTGAGCCTTACGAACGGTGCCCATCACAAAAGTTTCCAACAGATTTTGAACGGTAAAGTGGCGAGTGAAAGCCTCTTTACCGAGATATCGAGAGTTGACTGGCTGGTCAGGGGTCGGTGAAATTTGGGACTACCGAGAGCGCTGCGACGGTCGGTCGACGACTCACCGCGCCGGTGTCTGACGCCCTCACTGCTGATTGGTAACACACCTCTCCCTGTCGATGTATGGCATGATATAGAAGCAGGCAACCGCACCCCGTCTCCCGCACGCTCAGAGCTTTCGCCAGACGTCCGCGTCGTCGTCGAACCCGTCGTCCGGATCCGAGAACTCGTCGCTCCCCTCGAGTTCGAGTTCCTCCGGGTTCAGCGGCGCGTCGGCGTCGACGACCGCGGACCCGTCGTCGAGATCCATCTCGGGCCAGGCGGTTTCCTCCCAGAGCCCGCGGTCGCTGTAGTAGTAGACCACGCCGTCGTTGACGACGGCGAACAGCCCGCGTTGGGTGTCGTGGACGACGCGCTCGTTCGTGTCGATCGCGACGTCGACGACGTCCTCCAGGGTGTCGAGCGAGACGTGGTAGTCGCCGATCCACATCGGGATCGATCCCCGGGAGATCCACTCGGCGTAGCGCCGCTCGTGGACGGCTCGTCGAGCGGCCGCCTCGTCGACCGGCGAGCGACGGGCGAGGGAGACGGCGGCGGCCAGCGAGAGCGTTCCGAGCAGCGAGAGGCCGGCGATCAGTCCCAGGTTCCGCGACTCGGTCGTCACCGTCGTTCCCGTCCGGTAGCGCCGTTCGTCCGACGCGGACAGCGAGTCCGCCATCCAGTAGGCGTCGTCGGTGATCTCGAGCGTCGTCGACGCCTCCTGTACCCCCCGTCCCGCGCCCGTCTCGTAGGCGGCGCGGAACTCGAGGCGGACGTCGACGGCCCCGACGCCGGACAGTTCGCGCTCGATCTCGCGCTGTCGGTCCCGGACGGATTCGACGTCGATAGTCGTCTCCGATCTCGCGACGCCGTTCTCGACCGCCGGCGACTCGTCGACGAGCGTCTTGGTCTCGTTCCAGAACGCCGTGCCCTCACGCGTCGCTTCGAACCGAAGCGTCAGTTCGTGGCTCACGGTCCCGTCGTCGACGGGCGCCTCCGCGGTCGCGTTCGTCAGCCTGGTCTCCGGGCGAAGCGTCAGTTCCGGCGACGCGTTCAGGATGTAGACGCCGCTGTTCTCGAGTCGGTCGCCCTCGTTCCAGAGCGTTCCGTTCCGCACGACGACGGCGCTCGTGTCGACGTCGCTCGAGACGCGTTCGTCGGCGTACTGGTGGCTCGTCGACGTCGACGGCGTCGCGACGACCCACCCGGAGGCGAGAAACGCGAGGATGCCGATCCCGACGAGAACGACGACGATCGACCGCCCGTATTTGGCGAGCACCAGGTCGAGACGCGGATTATCGATCACGTGTTGGACACCCCTGTCGAAGCCGTCCCGTACGGCGTTTCTTCCCCCGCTCGTCCGCACCGATCCCCCGGCTGACTGCGGAGTTTCGTTCGTTCATTCATCCGATCCGACCATTATAACGATATTGGCCGTCGGCGAACGGATCACTCCCGGAGCCACTCGCGCAGTTTCCGCTCGAGGCGGGTCGATACGGGGACGTGATCGCCCGCCGAGCGAAGGCGCAGATCGCCGTGCCCGAAGACGACGAGCACGATCGCGACGGCGAGGCCCACGACGACGCCGTTGACCGCGGCGATCGCGGCGAGCGGGTGCAGCCCGTGCAGCCAGACGACCGCCGCCGGCGGGAGCACCGCGAGGTAGCGGTACTCGCCGACGTGTCGCGCGTACGATCCGGTCTCGTCGGGCGCGGTCAGCGAGACCGTCGTCTCCCCGCTCGAGCGGCTCCCGACGGTCTGCGTGGCGGGTTCGATCTCGACGTTGTTACTCTCGGCTTCGTGGACGGCCACGATCGGGAGATAGCCCGCGTTGTCGACCGTGCGGGTGAGTTGGGTCGTCTCGCCCGGAGCGATCACCTGCGGATCGTCCGTCGGCGAGTCGGTGCTCACGAGTTCGTACTCCGCGGTTCCGGAGGGAACGACCATCGCCGCGGTCGCGAAGGTCACGAACACGAGCAGGACCAGCCCCAGCGCCGTCCAGAACGCGATCACGTTCTCTCGAGAGCGCGATCGGTGCGTCTCGCGTCGCCCCGGGCCGAGTCGCTCGAACACCGTCCCGAACCCGAGCAGGGCGACGCCGACGGCGACGAGGACGGCGCCGAGTCCCTCCGAGTCGCCGGTCGCCGTCAGTCCGACCACCGAGGCGACGGTTCCGGAGGCCGACTCCGCGACGTTCTGGGCGCCCATGGTCGCCGTTCCGAGATGGGGGATCGTCACGACCCCACCGTTTACTCGCCACGCTTTCGCGACGATCTGGCCGTCCGTGACGTGGGGTTCGCCGCCGTCCTGGTCAGTGAACGGGTTGGCGTCGCCCTTCGTGACGTACCCCGCTTCGGTCTCGCCGACCACGCGGTGGGTCGTCAGCCCGCCGCCGTGGAGTTCCCGGGCCTCGAAGACGACGACGTCCCCCTGTTCGACCGAGCTATCGGCGAGGTCGGGAATCGCGACGAACCCGTCGCCGGCGTCCATCGCCGGCTCCATGCTGCCGGTCGCGACGTACCCGAGCAGGATCGGCTGTCCGAGGAGTTGCCCGACCAGCAATAGGACGACGACGAGGGCGATCCCCGCCCCCAGCGTTCGCTTCAGGAGCGCCGTCCACGTCATCGTCTCCCCTCGAGAAATATCATCGATATCTGACCGGTCTATCGAGACGACGTTCGAATCGGGCCGTCTTAACAGTCCCGAACGAGCCGGGATGCAGGTGTTCGTCGGTTCTCATGGTCGGATCAGTAGTCGCTCGAGACGATCGCCCAGCGCCGGTTCGCGGCGGCGCCGAGGAACAGAATCCCCATCGTCAGCGGCGGCGCGAGCGCGGCCGTCGTCGCCGCCGACAGCTGCCGATTCCGGATCGGAAACGGCTCCGGCTCCGAGACGGTGACGGAACCGGCGTCGACGCCGTTGATCGACAGGTCGTACGTTCCGGGAGCGTCGAACCGGCGCTCGAACGTCACCGTTCGCTCCGTTCCCGGTTGGACGACGACCGTTCCGGTATCGACGACGATCCCGTCGACCGCCAACTCGAGGGTGCGCTCGACGGGTTCGTTCGTCGGGTTCTCGACGGTCGCCGAGACCGTCGTCCGATCGCCCCTGGTGAGTTCGGCGTCGGCGACCGACGCTTCGCTGATCTCGGCGCCCGGTCCCGTGACCGTTACCCGTTCGCTCGCCGCGCCGTCGAGTCCGACGTCGTAGCCGCCGGGCCACTGCATCGCCCGTTCGAAGGAGACCGTTCGCGTCCCGCCGCTCTCGATCTCGACTGTTCGGCTGTCGACGACGGTGCCGTCGACGGTCAGTTTCGCGGTGTGTCCCTTTGCCGTGTCGTTCTCGTTTCGGTAGGTCCCCTCGACCGTCACCGACTCGCCGGCCTCGAGGCTCGTCGGGGAGACCGTGAGGGACTCGAGGGTGACTCCTTGGGATGTCTCGTTTTCGTCGCCCTCGTCGTCGTCATCGCCGTCATCGTCGTAGCGGACGTGCACCGTGAACGTCTCCGTCCCCGTGTGAGCGACGTGTGTATCGACCGCGACGCCGACGTGGATCGTCTCGCCCGCTGACGGCTCGATCGGGCTCGCTCTGGCGATTTCGGCCGTCGGATCGTTTCCGGAGTAGAACTCGAGACCCTCGACGTCGTTCTCGATCCAGACCCGCTGGACGTCGGTATCGGCGATCGCGATCGTGAAGACATCAGCGGTTGTTATTGCGTCTTTGTTTAGTTCCTCGAGGTCGAGTTCGAGTTGGTTGTCTTGAATCGTGGCGTATCGGGACGTCGGTTCGAGGAGGACGTCGTCAGCCGCCGAATTCTCACCCACCGTGATCGCGACCGTCGGAACTACGAACGCGAGGAGAACGCAAGCAGCCGCGGCGGTAAGTCGGACGTCAGTGGATAGCATCTGTGCGGTTTGCTGGCACGACTCGCGGGCCGTCGTTTACTGGCGACACGTTCGGGCGTTCTGTAGCCAGTGTCCTCCGTCCTCGAGGGGCGGACACCGTTATTCCGATCTACCGAGCTCGGGTCGGGTAGACGGATCTCTACTAGCTACTGCCGTCGTCGGCGTAGAGCGTCAGCATTTCATCGTCGCCGCTATTATCGACAGCGGTATTGATTTCAGCGTCAACGGTTGTCGTTCCTCCGTCTGAAACGGTAGCGTACGCCAGATCACCGTCTGTACCTGTGTCCGGGTCGCTCAGCGTGAAGGTGACGTCTGCACCGGCGATCGAAACGGTCTGGCTTTTCGAGTGACCGTTTGCGGCACTTCCGAGGCTGACCTCGATACTGTTGCCGTCGGCAGCGTTGTTGGTGAGTTCTAAAATACCATTTACGTACGTCGTCGCATCGTCGTTGAAGCCGACGCTCTCATTGCCCGTGTCTCCCAGATCGATCGTGACAGCAGCCTCGCTCTCACTGCTGCCGTCCACCGCATACGCACTATTAGTAACGCTGACACCCAGATACGCCTGACCGTCTCCCGTTGTCCCGACCGACACGGTTCGGTCTGCCTCCACGCTACTAAACGCCCCCGTCCCAAGCGCTGCTCCGCCGCCCGCGACGATCGTTCCCAGTCCGACTAACACATTGCGTCGATTCATTCTCATGGTTATGGTTCCGTCTGACCGCGTCGGGTCTCCCCGCCTCGAGGCGGGAGTCCAGCGCGCGGTTCTTACGCTCACCGTGGAGTGCAACCCACTTTGTATTAGGTCGCCAGAAATCCCGAAAGCTCGGTAATACACCCGTTCAAGACAGTCTTGAAGACTATAGATTGGCGTCTCCGGTCGCGACAACTCCGATAACGGCTAGCTGGTGCGATTCCTCGCCAGTAGCACTGGAAGCGGCTCGTCGAATTCTCTCCGGACGCATTGTTCGTTAGCGACCAGAATTGTTCTATTGAAGATGAGATCAACACTCATTACATTTTATAATACAGTAATTAATACGGATTCGTAATGGGACGGATTGGTAGAAACGCTGCGCACTCTCTTTCCGAACGGGCCGATCGGGGGGCGAGCCCTCAGTTAGGGATTGTATTGCTATTCGTACTGGTATTCCTCGGCGCAACGAGCGTTTACGTCGTCGGGATGGGTGCGTTCGACGCCGCCGAGTCGCAGGCGTATCACGAACAGAGTCAGCAGGAACTCCGGCAGTTCGATTCGACGATATCGTCGCTCGGAAAGCAGGACGATACCCCGAAACCTGTTCGAATCGATAATTTAGACGGAGAACTGGTTACCGACGGAGAGCTCGAGGTCACCGTCTCGGACGGATACGTGAACGATAGTCGTTCGATAGCGCTCGAGACGCTGGTTGCAACCGATAAGGGTGGCAACGAGTTCGCGTATCAAGCCGGCGGAGCCTGGGACGTTTCCGGCGATCGAGCGACTGCCGTTTCGGATCCGAACCTCCGGTATTACTACGAGTCGACCGAAGACGGGGAAGTCGGACGAGTCGATATCGAACCGGTCACGCTCGAGGGAAGCGTCGGCACGGGCGAGCATACGGTTCGAGAAATCCCGAATCCCGATACCGACTCGTTCGAATCGCTCGGGGAGGATATCGAGGTCGTCAGTTACACTACGGTCGAGGTCTCCGAATCGTCTTATCACCACGGGTGGTACGACTTTCTGAAAGACGAGTTCAACGCGACCGATGCCAACGACTGTGAGATCTCCGGTTCGGTCGACGAGAACATCATCTGCCACGACGAATCCGAAGAGACGGTTACGGTCGTCGCAAACGTCGATGGCGAGAAACCGCTCCGCGAACTCGCCGATATCGAGCCGACGGTTCGCAGCGGACTCTACATCGACGGTGAAACGGGGACGCTACGGTCGTCGCTTTCGATGAGCGCGTACGAAAATCATAACGCGAATGGCGCCGGCTCCCCCGGCTTCTTGCTCGCGAATTACGATGAATTCTACCTTCACAATCACGCCGATATCGAAGGTATCCCGGTCGTAAACGGAGAACTGGGTTCGAAAGGGAATCCGTCGATCTCACCGATCGGCTACGGAGTAACCGTCAACGGGACCGAGCAGGGCGAATCGGAGAGCGGCAGGAACCTGTATCGGTTAGATTCGGAGAACGAAGGGAAGGGGAACGGCGTCGAAGGAACGGCGCTCGCCACCGAACTTTCGCAGCCGTACGCCGACATTGCTCCGATCGACGACGAGATCAATCGGCTCCTGACGTCGTATCTCGCCGGCAACCCGCCGGCCGATGGTGACGTTTCTGCGGGCATGTACAGCGGAGAAGACGGGATCGAGTCGACGGATTCCTCCGATGGAAACGTCAACGTCGGTGTCGACGGCGATCTCGAGCTCTCGAACGTCGAAATTAACGGCGACAATCAGACGAACTTCTACGTCGACGGTCGCGCCGAACTCTCGGACGTCAGTATCGGACCCGACGACCGGGCGGACGCCCTGTGGGTGTACGCCACCAGCGATTCGACGATTACCATCGAGGACGACTTTCAGGGGGTCGTCTACGCTCCCGGTGCCGACCTCGAGATCGAGGACGGTGTGACTATCGACGGGGCCGTCATCGCCGGCGATGCGGCCGGGCGTGGCGGCACGCTCGAGATCGGCGACGACGTTCAGATTAACTTCGATCGCTCGCTCCGGAGTGCAACACCGTTATCTGAGGAGGACACCGATCTGTTATTCGAGTACAGCGACACGCGGCCTCCGGTCGACGTAACCTTCGTTCTCGACCGGTCGGGATCGATGGGGCCGCACAATCCGTACGGGCACGCGTATGAGCCCGAGTACGAGATTCAAATCGGTGACGAATGGGAGCCGATCCCGACGGACGAACCGTTCAGAAATACGCATGGCTGGAAGGTTCTCCAAGTTCGAGACGAAAACGGGACGACCAGAACGCTTGAGTCCTTGGAATTTGCCCATCCTGATGACTGGACGGAGATTCGGGTCCATCCGTACTATCAGTTCGGACTGAGACCGGCCTCGATCGGCGTCTACGCTCACCCGGGGAACGATCCGACGGGCCAGCGTGTCGAGGCGACCAGAAACGTTATCGACGAACTCGACCCCAGCGCCGATCGGGTCGGAGTCTACGATTTCGCCGGCAGTGGTCGGACCCTCCATCCCCTTAGCGGTGATCTCGAGGCGGCGAAAGAGAGCGTCGCCGGCACCGCTTACGGCGGGACGAACATGGCCGCCGGGCTGGAAGCGGCACTCGACGATTACGCCACTCGCGGTGCCGATGACCGCGAGCGAGTCGTTATTCTCCTGAGCGACGGGAAAAACTCTAACGCTGCCAACGACGAGCGGATGGACGAACTGGTCGACCGGTCGGACGATCTCGATTACACCCTTCACACTGTCGGTCTCGATGGCCTCGAGCACGACTCGATACCCGAGGACAAGCTCGAAGGGTGGGCGGCCGAGACCGGCGGGAACTACTATCAGACCGCCGACCCAGACGAGCTACTCGATCTCTTCGAGGAAATCGTCGACGAAGAGATCGACCTCGAGATGGATACGCAGATGCAACTCGCCGTGAACTACGAGACAGGAGGTACCGCTAACTATGCGGTACACGTTTCCGAACGGACCGTAGCGATCGACCGTTGATCGCCGTCCGTTTTCGCCCGGCAGCCGGGTAGGCACAACCCGGGCCGCCGTACGGTGCTGACCGAGTGGTCGGGCCCGTACGATGGGAAATAGACGCATTTCGCGGCAATAAGCGTTATATATAAGCAATCAGTATTTTCTCCACAGTACGAACGATCCAATGGCAACGCAGATGGGGAGCGATTCGGATCGGGGGGAGATCTTCGATCTGCTGAGCAATCACCGGCGGCGATACGCGATTCACTACTGCAAGCGCGAGGGCGAGCCGGTCACGTTGGGGGACCTCGCCGAGCACGTCGCCGCCTGGGAACTCGACAAGGAGGTCGAGGAGATCACCTCCGCCGAACGGAAACGGGTGTACACGTCGTTACAGCAGACGCATCTGCCGACGCTCGAGCGAGCCGAGATGATCGAGTTCGATAACCGAACGATCGAACTCACGGACGAGGCCTCGGAGTTAGACGTCTATCTGGACGTCGTTCCGGCGGACTCGATCCCCTGGGGACTGTACTACCTGGGGCTGGCCGCCGTCGGCTCGATCGTGATGGCGGGGCTCTGGCTCGAGGTCGTACCGACGGGGGCGGTGTCCGCACTCGGCTGGTCGACGTTGGTGTTCGCGCTGTTTGCGATTTCTGCAGTCGTCCACGTGGCACAGAGCCGGCGGATGCGTCTCGGTGAGATGGAGCGGCCACCGTAACTATGATCCGAACGATCTCCGTCATCGGTATGTGTCTGATCGTCCTCGGAGCGGCTACGATAATCAGTCCGGCGTTCGGTTTCAGTTCACTGGCGGCTGATCGAGGCGTCAGCGTTAGTACTGCCGGCCACCCGGACGCACTCATCGGTATTACGGCACAGAGCTCGACGGTTGATAAACATAATAAACAGACCGAAATTGCAACTGTCGGGAGTAATACGAACGCCATCGATATAACCAGCCTCGACAGTACCGATATCGACGTTACCCAGAGCGACGAACTACTAGATCTGACCGTTAGCCAACAGGACAACAGTTGGAGCGTCTCCGGTTCCTGTACATCGAATAAGGCAGCTGGAAAGACGGACGTTACAATAACGGTCGTCGACGCTTTCGGCGACGGCGTATCCGTCCACGGAGCTACGAGAACGATCAACGATATTACCGTCAGTTGTGGAGACGGGGACTTCAGTGCCGATTGGTACGAATTCACTGACGAATACACCGGGAACGGCCAATCAGTCGCGTTTTCGATACGGAATACGCACAACGAATCGGTAACGGTGACTGGTCTCAAAATAGATGATACCAGTAATAAGCCGCCCCAGTCCTATCAGGTCATGGAGCTCGATTCCTCGAATACTACCGATACCGAGGTCAGAAACGAGGGAGACTATGCTGTCGGAGCGGAGGAGTTCCACGACCCATACACGATCAGTACGGACGAAGAAGTAACCTACCGACTGGAAGGGTTCGACCGGAACGTCAAGGGTAAGGATGTAATCATAACGATACTCACTGACGAGAACTCCTGATCTCGGCTGCGTATCGCCCGCTCTCGCGGCGGCATTTTTCGGTCTGAACTGTTCCTTTCGGGCCGTATCGGAGGCGTGGTACCGAACCGATCTCTTTCGAGGCCATCGTTTCTATCGAGCGGCTGCCAGAACGACAGAGGTTCGATGCGTGCACACGGGATTCATTTCGAGACCAACCCGAACTCCTTTTCACCACCGGCCACTGAATTCGATCCATGTCGACCGAATCGATCAGTGACCGACGCGAGCACATCCGCTCGATCAGCGTGACCGCCCTGGCCGCGCTGTTGGGTGTCGCCGCGGCGTTCGGCTCGATGGCACTGGTGGGTGACGTGTCATCGGCCGACGCGGCCGCGAACGACACGCGAACGCTCATGCTCGTCGCCGGTGCGATTCTCGCCCAGTTCGTGCTCTACGATTTCACGAGCATCTACGATGACGACGAGTTCGGACCGAAACACTACCTGTTCATCGTGTTCATGACGTTCGCCCTGTGGTTCGTGACGTGGGGAATCTTGCTCACGACGGGGGCCGCCGCGTAACCATGGCCGACGACAGCATCGCCGTCGTAGACCTCGATCGGTGCCAACCCGACCGCTGTAGCTACGAGTGTAAGAACTACTGTCCGCCCAACCGAACCGGCAAGGAGTGTATCACCCTCCGCGGGGAAGAGGCCGACGAGGGCCAGCCCGACCAGGTCCACATCTCCGAGGAGATCTGTCTCGGCGAGACCTGCGGGATCTGCGTCGAGAAGTGTCCGTTCGACGCCATCGAGATCATCAACCTACCGGAGGAACTGCAGGACGACCCCGCCCACCGCTACGGCGAAAACGCCTTCTCGCTGTACGGACTCCCTGCGCCCCAGGAAGGGCAGGTAACGGGGATTCTGGGTCCCAACGGGATCGGGAAGACCACCGCCGTCCGCATCCTCGCCGGCGAACTCGAGCCGAACCTCGGCCGCCACGAGGAGTCCCCGGGCTGGGACGAGGTCCTCGAGGCCTACCGCGGAACGGAACTGCAGGATTACATCGCCGACGTGCGCGACGGGGACGTCACGATCGCGCGCAAGCCCCAGTACGTCGACCAGATTCCGAACAGCTTCGACGGCAACACCCGCGAGTTGCTCGAGCAGACCGACGAGCGCGGCGTCTTAGACGAACTGGTCGAGCGGCTCTCGATCGGCCCCGTCATGGAGCAGTCGATCGACGACCTCTCGGGCGGCGAACTCCAGCGGGTCGCCATCGCGGCCACGCTGGCTCGAGATACGGACTTCTACTTCCTCGACGAAATTACGCCCTACCTCGACATCGGGCAGCGCGTCACCGCGGCGCGGCTGATCCGGGAGCTCGCGGAGGAGGAGAACCGATCGATGCTCGTCATCGAACACGACCTCGCGATCCTGGACCTGCTCGCCGATACGCTCCACGTCGCCTACGGTGAGCCCGGCGCCTACGGCGTCATCACGGCGCCCAAGTCCGTCCGCAACGGGATCAACGAGTACCTCTCGGGCTACCTCGACAACGAGAACATGCGGATCCGACCGGATCCCATCGAGTTCGAGGAGCACGCGCCCCGAACCGCGAGTCACGCCGACGCGTTGATCGAATACCCCGACCTCACCAAGAGCTACGGCGACGGCGAGTTCACTCTCGAGGTCGAGGGCGGGACGATCCGAGAAAACGAGGTGCTGGGCGTCGTGGGTCCCAACGGAATCGGGAAGTCGACGTTCGCGAAGCTGCTGACGGGCAATCTCGAGTCCGACGAGGGCGATGCGGATCTCGACCTCGATATTTCCTACAAGCCCCAGTACGTCACCATCGACCAGCACATGCGGGTCGACGCGTTCCTCTCGTCGATTACGGATCAGTTCGGCTCCTCCTACTGGAACACCGAGATCGCCCAGCCGCTCCAGTTAGAGCGGATCATGGAGCAGAACCTCTCGGACCTCTCGGGCGGGGAGCGCCAGCGGGTGGCCATCGCGGCCTGTCTCTCTGACTCGGCCGACCTCTACCTGCTCGACGAACCCTCGGCTCACCTCGACGTCGAGCAGCGAGTCCAGGCGACGAAGGCGATCCGACGCTACGCCGAACAGCAGGACGCCACCGTGATGGTCATCGATCACGACATCTACATGATGGACCTGCTCGCCGATCGGCTGATGGTCTTCGACGGCGAACCCGCCGTCCACGGCCGCGCTGGCCAGCCCCAGCCGATGCGCGACGGGATGAACGAGTTCCTCGCGAACCTCGAGGTCACGTTCCGCCGCGACGAGCGCACCTCGCGACCGCGGATCAACAAGCCCGAGTCGCAACTCGACAAACAGCAGAAGCAGAACGGCGAGTACTACTACGCGCCCTGATTTCGGCCGCGACTCGTTTTTCGATCGCGCGATCGCCGACCGAGCGGACGCTACTCGAGGCTGCGTGGCACGCCGCCAGTACGACTCCGCGTCAAAACCAGTCAGTACGATTCCGTCGAAAAGGGATCGACTCTACTCAGCTGATCAGCCGCTGACAGCTCCCGCAGAGGTTCTCTTCCTTGATGTCGACCTCGCGGACCGTCGGCGAGAAGTTCATGACACAGCGGTTGTTGTCGCAGTGTTCTAACCCGTAGGTGTGGCCGATTTCGTGGACGATCTCCTTGCGGACCCGGTCCTCGAAGATGTCCTCGGCGCTCTGGTTCGAGAAGCCGCCGTCGCTCGAGGTCTGGAGGCGGTAGGTCGAGACGACGCTCCCGCTGCCGTCGAGGTAGGCCAGCCCGAAGACGTAGTTGCGCCGGCGGTAGAAGAGGTCGTGCGGCGTGATCGCGATGTTTTTCGTCCCGCGGCCGACCCGTTCGGCGAGCTGGATGAACGTTTCGGCGGCGTACTGGTTCCGGTCGGCGTCGTAAGCACCGTTCGGGACCGACTGCGAGTCGTTGACCGTGACGTCGCAGTCGTAAACCGATCGCAACGCAGCGGAGGCCGCCCGCTTGACGTTCGCGGGGACGTTGCCGACCGGCACGATATCGACGAGCATGGCAAGGGCTATGGCCGCGGGTGGCATAAACGTCCCGCCGTGGCCCACTCTCGCCGGAACGCGGAGACGCTGCTCGAGACCCTGACCGAGTACGATCGGCTCGTCGAGGTCGGAATCGGTCGTCGGACCGACGTGGCGGCCGCGCTGGCCGATCGCGGCGTCGCCGTCACCGCGACGGACGTCCACGACCGATCGGTCCCCGACGGCGTGCGGTTCGTCCGCGACGACATCGTCGACCCCGATCCGGCGGTCTACGCCACCGCCGACGCGATCTACGCGCTACATCTCCCGCCGGAACTCCACCGACCGGCGCTCGCGGTCGCCCGCGAGGCCGACGCCGACCTCCTGTTTACGACCCTCGGCGGGGACCAGCCCGCGATCCCGGTCGAACGTCGGACGATCGAGACGGGGACGCTGTACGTCGCTCGAGCGGCGGCCGGACGCCGACGGTGATCGTCGCCCGCGCCCCATCGTTCGTGGTCGAAGGAATTACCACCGTTCGGAACGGTTCAGTTACCGATGATCCCTGATGCCGCTTCGCCCCTCGTCGCGACCCTCGTCGTTCTCGTCGCGGTGACGGTGATCGTCGCCGTCGTCGGCTCGATCACCCGAGTCGTGATGCGCCTCCTCGCCGCCCCCGGCGTCGTCGTCCACGAACTCGCCCACAAGCAAGTCTGTCACCTCGTCGGGGTGCCCGTCAAGGAGGTCGTCTACTTCCGGTTCGGCGACCCGCCGGGCTACGTCCGCCACGCCCAGCCCGGACGGTACCGCGAGTCGTTCGCGATCAGCGTCGCCCCGTTTCTGGTCAACACCGTCGTCTCGGTCGCGGCCTTCCTCGGGTTCGCCGCGCTCGCGTCGTCGCTGGGGATCGCGGACGCTCTCGCCACCGCGACCGCGGATCCGATCGCGTCGGTGACCGCACTGCGCGACAGTCTCGTGGCGGCCTCGAGCGGCGAACTCGCGCTCGCGCTCGCGCTGGGATGGCTCGGCCTCGCGGTCGGCGTGCAGGCGTTCCCGAGCACCGGCGACGCGAACACGCTCTGGACGCACTCCCGCTCGGAGTGGCGGCGACGACCGGTCGTTCTGCTCGGCGTCCCCGTCGTCGTCGTGATCTACGTCGTGAACCTGCTCTCGTGGCTGTGGGCCGACGTCCTGTACGCGCTGGGGCTCTGTCTGCTGGCGTTCTACGCGGTCGGCGGGATCGGGTTCTGAGGGACCGCGTCGCTCCCGGTCGCTGCACTGAGAGAGCCAGATCGCGCACCGTTGCGAGACCGCACGAGCGGAATCCGACCGCCTTTACCTTCGGCGGCCCGTCTGGACGGGTATGAACGCAGACGCCGTCGTGTTAGACGTCGACGGAGTGCTCGTCGACGTCGCCGACTCCTACCGACGCGCGATCGTCGACTCCGTCGAGCGCGTCCACGACCGGACGATCCGCAAGGCCGACATCCAGCAGTTCAAGGACGCCGGCGGGTTCAACAACGACTGGGAACTGACCTACGCCGCCGCGCTGTACGTCCTCGCGACCGGCGAGGGATACGGGAAATCGATCGACGACTTCACCGACGAGATCGCCGCCCGCGGCGGCGGCCTCGAGGCCGCCGAGGACGCCGTCCGCGAGGAACTGGGCGCCCGAGCGACCCAGCGCGTCCTCGAGCGCTGGGACCGCGAGCGGCTTCGGGACGTCTTCCAGCAACTGTACCTCGGCGCCGACCTCTATCGGGGTCTCGAGGGCGGCGAGCCCGACATCGAGACGCGCGGGTTCATCCACGACGAACCGGTCCTGCTCGAGGAGTCGACCCGCGACGCGCTCGTCGAGGACGACGCGCTCTCCGTCGGCGTGCTGACCGGCCGGCCGGAAGCCGAAGCCGAGATCGCCCTCGAGCGCGTCGGCCTCGAGGCGGCGATTCCGCTCGAACACCGGTTCACGATGGACGACTGGGAGGAAGGCAAGCCCCACCCGCGGGCACTGACGACGCTCGCCGAGCGGTTCGACGCCGACAGCGTGGTCTTCGTCGGCGACACGTTAGACGACGTTCGGACGGCGAACAACGCCCGTGAGGCCGATCCGGACCGCGAGTACCACGGGATCGGCGTCCTCACGGGCGGGCTCACCGGCGAGGAGGGGCGTCGGAAGTACGAGGCCGAGGACGCCTCGGCCGTCCTCGAGTCGATCAACGCGTTACCGGACCTGCTCGAGTCGTAGGGTTTTCGGGCCCTCCACCGGCTACTGATCGCTCGCGTACGTTCCGAGCCCCGGGTAGTCGGCGACGATCCCGTCGACGCCGGCGGCGGCCAGCGCCTCGAACTGGCGCCAGTTCTCGGCCGTCCAGACGTTGACCGTCCGGCCCTCGGCGTGGGCGTCCTCGAGGATATCGATCTCTGGCTCGCCGGCGCCGAACCCGGCGCACTCGGTGTCCGTGAGCGGCGTCCCGGCGATTGCGTTTCTCGGCGGGTGGATCGCCTCGCAGTCGTAGCGGCGGGCGATCTCGAGGCCCGCCTCGAGGTCGTCCCAGACGAGCGCCGCGGCGGCGTACCGTGGAGCGATCTCGCGGACGGCCGCGAGCGCGCCCTCGCAGAACGACGAGAAGAGGAGTTCGCCGCCGAACGCGTCGCAGGTTTCGATCACGCGCTCGACGAACGGCGTCCAGACATCGCGGCGGTCGGCCCGGTCCTCGGCCGGGAGGGACTCGCCGAACCGCAGGTCGGCCGTCCCCGGATTTTTGAGTTCGACGTTGACGCCGACCGTCTCGGGGATCGCCTCGAGCAGTGCCGCGAGCGTCGGCACCGTCTCCTCGGTCCCGAGGACGCGTGCGGCTCGGATCTCCTCGAGTGACGTTTCCCAGATCAGGCCCGTTGCGTCGGTC
Organism: Haloterrigena gelatinilytica; assembly: GCF_013342145.1. Lineage (NCBI taxonomy): Archaea > Methanobacteriati > Methanobacteriota > Halobacteria > Halobacteriales > Natrialbaceae > Haloterrigena > Haloterrigena gelatinilytica. Next base: position 3,847,952 of record NZ_JABUQZ010000001.1, read on the forward strand.
AGCGGACGGCCGTCTCGGGTATCGGTGCCCTCGAGGCGCTCGTCGTGGATCACGACCGGCGTGCCGCAGGCCGCGGGCTGGACGTCGATCTCGAGCATCGTCGTTTCGTCGTTCGCTGCGGCGTTCGTGGCCGCTGCGACGGTGTTCTCCGGAGCGACGCCGGCGTAACCGCGGTGGGCGATCACCGCTGGACTGTCCATAGTCGGAGGACGACGGCGGGGCTAATGGAAGCTCTGTTCTCGTGGGTATTCGTCGGAGGACAGCGTTCGATGACTCGAGGAACCAACTCTCACACGTTGCTCATCCTGGCAACAGGGATTGTCACACCCTCCCCAACCGATTCGCTCACTCACTGCGCTCGCTCACTCATCCACTGTCAGAGTGAATTCTGATAAGCCTTCGTTACACTCGCGAAGACCTCGAACGACTGCTCGCCGTGGTTCGCTGTTCGCTCACCACGTCCCAGCGCGCGCCACCGCACCCAGTTCGTCAGTCCGAAGGTCGATAGTTTCTGTCACCGCGACTCGAGTCCGACGGCGTCGGCGAGCAGTTCGTGCGAGCGCAGCGTCGTCTCGGGGTCCGCGTGCTGGCTCTGGATCACGACCTCGTCGACCCCGGCCTGTGCGGTCAGTTCCTCGAGGATCTCGCGGGCCGTCTCCGGCCCGCCGGAGAGGTGGCGGGGCCAGTCGCCGGGTTCGATATCCGTCGGCGTCGGCTCGGGAACGCCGCCGAGGACGTCGATCGCCCGGTCGACCGACCGAATCGGGAGTCGGTCGACCCGCCCGCTGCGGAGCAGTCGCGACGAGGCTACGGCGGTCGCGCGGAGCCGCGCGGCCTCCGCGTCGGTCTCGGCGCAGGTCATGTTCACCGCGATGGCGCCGCGGGGCTCCTCGAGGCCGGCACCGTTCTGCGAGGACTCAAAGTGCTCCCGGTAGGTGTCGAACGCCTGCACGGCCGGCTCGGGGCGGATGAACGCGGCGAAACAGTAGGGCAGTCCCAGTTCGCCGGCGATCTTCGCGCTCGCCGGACTCGAGCCGTGGACCCAGATTTCGGGCGCGGAGTCGCCAGATCGGGGAATCTCGAGGTCACTGAACGGGTGGTCGTCCGCGAACCCGTCGTGGAAGTAGTTCGCGACCTCGTCGATCTTCTCCGCCTGATCGTCGCCGGTCCGTCGCCGCTGGCTGCGATCCGGCTGGAGGGCGAGGTCGCTCGCCGGATTCCCCGTCGCCCGGCCCAGGCCGAGGTCGATCCGGCCGGGCTCCAGGGCGTCGAGGACGCCGAACGTCTCCGCGACCTTGTACGGGCTGTAGTGGTTGAGCAATACAGTGCCCGAGCCGACCCGGATCTCGTCGGTCCTCGCGGCGACGGAGGGGATCACCACCTCCGGCGTCGTGCTCGCGACGGCGTCGGTGAAGTCGTGGTGTTCGGCCACCCAGAACCGCGAGTAGCCGAGGTCCTCGGCCCGCCGGGCGCGTTCGATCGTGTGTTCGAACGCCTCCGTTGCGGTGCCGTCTTCCGGCATCGGTGCGAGATCGACGATCGAGAGCTCCATACCTCGTGGTGGGGGCTGCGGGGGAAGTGTGTACCCTTTCGCCGAGCCCTTGCCGACTCTCGGCCGACGGCCGCTCCGCGCCCGACCACTGACGGCCCAGCATTCACCCCGCTCGCGCCCCAAGCCGACCCCATGACCGAGACCAGCCTCGAGGACGTCGAACGGAGCCTCGACCGCGCGGCCGACCTCGAGACCGAGGAGGCGGTGTCAGTCCTGCGGACCGCACGTCAGGATATCGAGGACCTCGGATCGAATCCGGACGTCGACGAGACGCGACGGCGGGAACTCGAAGAGCGCCTCGACCAGCGCATTCGCGAGATCAAAGAGCGCGACGCGTACGACAGCGGACTGGGCGCGGCGATGAACCCCGAGGACGGCGACGCGCCCTGAGGTTTCCGTCGCCGTGCGTTGGTGTCGATCCCGTCATCGTTATCGGGGCCGGCGAGTACTCGTTAGTATGGCAACAGATTCCGGACGGGACGTCGGCTCAGACGACGACGTGGGTGTTGCCCTCGAGCGAGACGAACTGTATACGGTCATCCGGACCGCCGTCAGGGACGCGCTGCTCGACGTCCTCGGAACGGTCTTGCTGCTCGGCCTCGCGCTCCTGTTCGTAGCCACGGGCGCTCGAGCGCTGGCCGATCCCTCGTCGGGCGGAACCGCACTCGGGGTCGGCGGGATCCTCGTCGGCTTCGGGATCGCCGCGTCGGCCCTCGGACTCGGGCCGTCGATCCGCGAGTGAGCCGACCCGGCGTCTATTCCCTGCCATCCGAAAACCCGGCGAGATCGGCCGGCCTCCACCCCTTTTATTCGGATGCCGTCCCGAGAGGCGAGTATGCGAATCGCACTACTCGGCGGAACCGGCGATATCGGGCAGGGACTGGCCCTGCGCTTTGCACGCGATACGGATCACGAAGTCCTCATCGGCTCGCGCGATCCCGAGAAGGCCCGCGACGCGGTCGACACCTACGAGGAGAACCTCGAGTCCCGCGGCGCCGACGCGGACGTCAAGGGCTTCGCGAACGAGATGGCGGCCGACCGGGCCGACGTCGTCGTTCTCAGCGTGCCGCCGTACTACGCCGGCGACACCGTCGAAGCCGTCGCCGACAACCTCGATTCCGACACGATTCTGGTCACTCCCGCGGTCGGCATGCAGGGCGACGAGGACGGCCTGCACTACCACCCGCCGGGAACCGGCAGCGTCACCGAACTGGTCGCCGAACGAGCGCCCGACGAGGTGCCCGTCGTCGGCGCCTTCCACAACCTCGCGGCCGACGCGCTCTCGAACTTGGACAACGAGCTGGATCTGGACACCCTCCTCGTCGCTGACGACGACGACGCCAAGGAGACCGTCCGCAACCTCGCCAACGAGATCGAGGGGCTGCGCGCGCTCGACGTCGGCCCCCTCGCGAACGCGGCCGAGGTCGAGAGCGTCACGCCACTCGTGATCAACATCGCGAAGTACAACGACGACCTGCACGACGTCGGCGTGAAGTTTAATTGAACGTCTATCCGGCGTTTCCGTAGTACCTCGATTCCCCCTCTGCGGTGGCGCGCGCTGTCGGCTGTCCGAGCGGAGGCGAGGACAGCAGATAACGCCGTGCGAGGTCTTCGTGAGTGTAACGGACGAAGTCGTTCGAGACGGCTTTGCCGTCTCGTGATGCGAAAAATCCCCGATTTTTCAGCAGCTTGTCAGAATTCACTCTGACAGTGGATGAGCGACCGACGAGAGCGAATCGGTTGGGGAGGGATGTGAAACTCCTCGCCGCCAGCGTGAGCAGCGTGCTCGAGTCGTCTCCACCTTCGGAATCGGTACAAACGGCCGGAATACGTTCGCCGACCCCCTCGAGCGACTACCGTTGAGCCGTCGGTTTTTGCCCCTCCGACGCCTACGCACCGATATGCGAATCGTCACGACGCTCCCCTCGGCGACCGAAACCGTGGCCGCGCTCGGGATCGACCCCGTCGGCGTCTCCCACGAGTGTGACTACCCGCCCGGCGTCGAGTCGCTGCCGTCGGTGACCGACTCGAGGATCGACGCCGACGCCTCGAGTTCGGAGATCGACCAGCAGGTGCTCGAGACCGCCGACGACGGGGGCGTCTACGACGTCGACACGGAGCTGCTCGAGGCCCTCGAGCCGGACCTGATCGTCACGCAGGGGATGTGTGACGTCTGCGCGGTCGACGAGGTCGTCGTGGCGGACGCCGTCGAAGAGATCGATGCGGACCCGGAGATCCTGACTACGGACCCACACAGCGTCGACGACGTCCTGAACGACCTCGAGCGGATCGGCCGCGCGACGGGTCGCGAGGAACGCGCTCGAGAAGTACGCGCAGACCTCGAGTCCCGGATCGACGCCGTTCGAGAGCGAACCGCCGATGCCAGCCTCGAACCGGACGATCGGCCTCGCGTCGCGATCTTCGACTGGACTGACCCGGTCATGATCGCGGGCCACTGGACCGCCGACCTGGTCGACTGGGCCGGCGGCGAGTACGGACTGGCCGACGCGGGCCAGCGCTCGAGCCCCCGTGAGTGGGCCGAGATCCGCGCGTACGACCCCGAACTGATCGTCGTCGCGCCCTGCGGCTTCGGCCTCGAGCAGACCGCCGCGAACGCGTCGGACCTCACCGAGCGCGAGGGCTGGGACGACCTCGCGGCCGTCCGGGAGGGCCGCGTCTGGGCGATGGACGGCCACCACTACCTGAATCGGCCCGGCCCGCGGCTGGTGGACACTCTCGAGGCGCTGGCCCCGATCGTCCGGCCGAAGCTGTTCGACGCCGAGACGCCGCCCGTCGCGCTCGAGGAGATCGCGGTCCCCTTCGAGCAGTTGACCGATCGACTCGAGGCGGAGGCGTAGCTACCGGTGACCGGTTCCGACCCCGAACTCGTCGTTCCCGCCGAGATCCGCGACGCGATCCTCGAGCGCGCCCGCGAGGGCCGACCCGCGGAGATCTGCGGGATCTTCGGCGGCGACTTCGAGCCCGAGGGACAGAGTCGGGTTCGCTCGCAGTATCCCGCCGAAAACGTCGCGGAGACGCCGCGGACGCGGTATCGAATCGATCCCGAGGAGCAACTCGAGGTCTTCGAGCGCCTCGAGGACCGCGGCGAGGAGATCGTCGGTTTCTATCACTCCCATCCCCGCGGACCGCCCCGCCCCAGCGCGACCGACGAGGCGCAGGCGACCTGGCCCGATCGGTCGTATCTGATCGTCTCGCTCGAGCCCCTCGAGATCGGCTCGTGGCGGTGGCGGGAGGATGCTGCTGGCGAGCGGTTCGAGAGCGAACGGCTCGCTCTCGAGTGAACGATGACCACCGACGACGAGCGTTCTTCTCGCATGGCAACGGGGATGGCCACTCCCTCCCCAGCCGACTCACTCACTTCGTTCGTTCGTCCCTCGCACGGCTTCGAGCCACGGCTCACTATCCGTTCGCCGCGGCACAGCGCGCGCCGCCGCACATATTTCGGTCGGGTTCGTCACGAGACGTCCTCGAGCACGTCCGGCACCCACCCCTGATTCGGATCGTCCGTCTCCTGCATCCAGTCGACGAGTCGATCCCGCATCTCCTCCCGAACGTCCGCGTATCCCGGGTGATCGATCAGGTTCTGCAGTTCCGCGGGGTCGGCCTCGAGATCGTACAACTCGTCGATGTCGGGGCCGTTGTAGACGTACTTGTACCGCTCGGTGCGGACCATCCGCTGGGTGTAGAGGCCGAACTCGTCGCCGTGGTACTGGGCGAAGGTAGAGTCGGGCCAGTCGTCGGGTGCGGCGTCCGGATCGCCGCCGGCCTCGAGTAGCGGCACCAGACTCCGGGAATCGAACGAGTCCGGGACGTCGACGCCGCCAATTTCGAGGAAGGTCGCCGCGAGATCGTGCAAATGCACTGGCGCCTCGCAGGTCGATCCCGGTTCGACGACGCCGGGCCAGCGCACCTGCAGCGGGATCCGGTAGGTGTCGTCGTACATCAGCGGGCCCTTGTTGAACTGGCGGTGGTTGCCGACGAAGTCGCCGTGATCCGAGGCGTGGACGACGACCGTCTCGTCGGTCAGGCCGTGCTCTTCGAGCGCCTCGAGGATCCGCTCGAGTTGATCGTCGATCAGCGAGACGAACCCCCAGTACTTCGCGGTGGCCTCCGCCCAGTGGTCCCACTCGAGGCCGTCGGCGCCTCGATAGTGATGGAAATTCTCGTGGACCTGCGGCTTCCCGTCGTAGGTCTCGGCGTAGCTCGCGGGCGGGTCGATCTCGGCGGGGTCGTACATCGAGGCGTAGGGCTCGGGGACGACGTAGGGGTGGTGGGGACCGTAGAAGTCCGCGCGATGGAAGAATGGGTCGTCACCCTCGCTTCCGTCTCCGTTCTCGCCCCTGCCGTCGGCGTGGTCCTCGATGGCGTCGATCGTCCGCTCGGCGAGGAAGTAGGCGCGGGTCTCCGCGACGTCTACGGGCGTCTTCGCCGCGACGAACGTCCCCTCGCTCGGATCCCGCGGGTCGTCGCCGGTGTAGAGTTCCTCCTCGAGGTCGACCTCGCCGAGCGGGACGCCGCGTTCCTCGCGGTACTCGCGAAACGCCTCGTCGATGTCGTCGTGGTGTTTGTCGCTGCCGCCGAGATAGGAGAAGCCGAAGTCCTCGGGCGTCTGGTCGCGGCCCACGTGCCACTTTCCGGTGTAGCTGCAGTCGTAGCCGCTCTCGGCCAACGCTTCCGAGAACGTCGGCAGGCCCGCCGGCAGGTTCGGCCGGATCGCGTCGGCCTCGTGGCTGTTGTTCAGCATCCCGTGGCCGTGGGGGAACAGGCCGGTCATGAGCGAGGCGCGGGCGCTCGTACAGATGCTGATCGGGGTGCAGGCCCGCGAAAAGCGCATCCCCTCGCTCGAGAGTCGATCCAGCGCCTCCGTCTCGACCGGCGGCCCGTCGGGCGCCGTGCAGTCGTATCGCTCCTGATCGGTGAGAACGAACAGAACGTTCGGGCGGCTGTCGGCCATCGGGCGTCGTACACCGACGCCGTAGTTAATGGTGGGCCCTGCCGCAGAGTAACACAGCGGGAAACCGAAACCGATCGAACCGGGCCGAGCTACCTCGAGCCATCACCCGAGGAGGTGGCCCAGCCACGGCCGCCGTCGGACGAACTCGGTCTCCTCGAGGTAGGCGTCGACGCCGAGGAGCCGTCCCGCGGCGAAGACCCCGACGAGCACGAACATGAGGAGTCCGAGCAGGTCGCCGTTGACGTAGCCGTTCGCCCAGTCGGCGTTGCCCAGGTAGAACAACGCCATGAGGACGCCGCCGAAGAAGGCGGCCAGGCGCACGAGGGCCCCCAGGACGAGTCCCAGTCCGATCAGGAACTCACCGAGCGGGATCATGACGTTCGTGAGCTCGAGCAGCCAGGGCGTCCCGGCGACGAACTCGAACAGCGGGGCGATGGGCGTCTCGGCGTGTCGCAGGTAGCCCGCCGCGTCGAACGGCTCGGCGGCCGCGAGTTTCCCCCACCCGGCGTGGAGGAACCAGTAGCCGACGATCAGCCGGATCCCCACCATCACGTAGCCGGCGACCCCGTCGGCGTAGTCGAACTCCTGTCGCTTCCCCAGCCACTGCACGGTCGCTTCGTTAGTTGCCATTGTGAGTCACCTTACAGTCACTACTCGGCGCTATACGGGCTTAAGACGGGCTCAAATTCTCGCTCGAGTGGAACGAGCCCGAATCTCCCCTGTAATAGCGGGTGTTTAAAAGACGGGCTGCAATCGCAAGCCGTTCGCCGTCTTCGAACCCGTCGGTTCGTCCCGTCACGCGCGTCCGTTCGGAAATCGGAATCGAAAACCAGTGCCGGCAAGCGGCGACCGTCAGGCGAAGTCGTCGTACGTCGGTCGCTCGAGGTCGCCCGGGAACTCGTCGACCGGGACCTGCGTCTGGTCGCCCGACGCCATCTCCTTGATCGTCACCTCGTCGTTTTCGAGGTCCTGCTCGCCGGCGACGACGACCGTCTCGGCGTTGATCGAGTCGGCGTAGTTCAGCTGCGATCCGAAGGAGCGATCAGCGACGTCGGTCTCGACGACGTGGCCGCGCTCGCGGAGGTCGCGGACGATCCGGGCGGCCTCCGACCGCGTGTCGCCGATCTGGAGGACGTAGTAGTCGGTCGTGAACGCCTCGTCCGGCCAGACGTCCGCCCGCTGGAGGAGCAAGGAGAGCGGCGCGAGGCCGGGCGCGACGCCGACGGCGGGCGTCGGCTGGCCGCCGAAGCTCTCGATCAGGTCGTCGTAGCGGCCGCCGCCGAAGACCGACCGGGAGACCTCGCCGGTCGAGTCGAAACACTCGAAGACGACGCCGGTGTAGTAATCGAGTCCGCGGGCGGTCTCCAGCGAGAGCGTACAGTACTCGCGGGCGCCGAAGTCCGCCGCGGCCTCGAGGACGTTCTGGAGGTTAGTCACGGCCGCCTCGACGCGGTCCGTGCCGGCGAAGTCGACGAGTTCGTCGAGGTCGTCCTCGCCGACCGCGAGCAGGTCGTCGAACTCGGCGGCCTGATCGTAGCTGAGGCCGGCGTCGACGAGCAGGTCGTGGTACTCGTTGTGGCTGATCTTCTCGGACTTGTCGACGGCGCGGATGGCCGCGGCCGTGTCCACGTCGGCGTCGAACGACTCGAAGAGTCCGCCGAGGATGTCGCGGTGGGAGACGCGGAACTCGAACTCCTCGCCGGTCAGGCCGAGGTCGGTCAGCGCGTCGGCGGCGAACGCGAGGATCTCGGCGTCGGCCTCGGGCTCGCTCGAGCCGAAGATGTCGACGTTGGTCTGGTAGAACTCGCGGAACCGGCCCTGCTGGACCTGCTCGTAGCGCCAGAACGGCCGCGTCGAGACCCACTTGATCGGCTTCGAGAGCTCCTGCTGTTTGGCGACGACCATCCGCGCGACGGTCGGGGTCAATTCGGGGGTCAGCGCGACCTCGCGGCCGCCCTTGTCCTCGAACGCGTAGAGCTCTTCGACGATCTCCTCGCCGCTCTTGTCGACGTACATCTGGGTGCGCTCGAGTGCGGGGGTGCCGACCTCCCGGAAGCCGTACCGTCGTGCCGCGGCCTCCAGGCTGTCGATAACCTCCCGGCGCGCCCCCATCTCGGCGGGGTAGAAGTCACGAAATCCCTTGAGGTGGTCGTACATGTCCCCCGATTCGTTCAGGCCGCGCTTCAAACTGTCCTTTGTCGCTCGGGTGGCGATTCGCCCCCCGTCAGCGTCCGTGCGTTCGGCGTTCTCGCCGTCGTCCGTTTGGTTCGACTGCTGGAGGCGTTAGTTCGACTCGCTTCGCGGCGAGATTCTCCAATACATTGATAGCTCGCTCGGTGCTGAGATACGCCCGTGCAACGGCTCGAAGAGGATGACTGGGTCGCGGACGTCGGTAAACAGCTCCCGGTCTCGCCGCTGTCGATTCTCGGATTCGTCCTCGCCGCTACCATCGGCGTGCGGATCGCCGGCGAGACCCTCTCGACGAGGACGATCCTCGAGAGCATCTTTCCGCTCGTGATCGCGACGGCGGTCGTCCTCGCCGACCGGTTCCTCGTCGCGCAGGACGTCTCGGCGCGGGATCGACTCACCGTTTTCGCGTACAGTCTCGGCGGCTTTCTCGCCGCGTTCATCGTGGCGGCGTTACACCTCTACATCGCCTACCTCGACGGACTCGGCTCCCGCTCGCCGCTGTACCTGTTGTTGATGAGCGGGACGATGGGCGTCGGCGCCGGCACCGTCGCCGGCATCTACGACATCAAACAGCGGGCCGCGACCCGCGAGGCGCGCCGGCAGAGCGAGCGCTTAGAGGAGTTCGCCAGCGTCGTCAGCCACGACCTCCGGAACCCCCTCAGCGTCGCGCGCGGGCGCCTCGATGCGGCCTTCCAGACCGGGAACGCCGACCACCTCAAGGAGGTCGACGCCGCCCTGACGCGGATGGACGAACTGATCGAGGAGTCGCTGTCGGTCGCCCGCAGCGGGACGCAGGTCGAGGAGACCTACGAGGTGCCCCTCGAGGAACTCGCCGGCGACGCCTGGTCGTCGACCGCGACCGACGAGGCGACCTACGAGGTGGTCGACCACCGAACGCTCCAGGTCGATCCGCTGCGGGCGAAACAGCTCTTCGAGAACCTCTTTCGGAATTCGATCGAGCACGGCCGGGAGGACGTCACCATCCGCGTCGGCGCCTGTTCGGGGGGCTTTTTCGTCGAAGACGACGGCCCCGGGATTCCCGAGGACGAACGCGACAAGATCTTAGAGCAGGGGTACTCGACGGCCGAGGACGGGTCCGGACTCGGGCTCGCGATCGTCCGCGCCATCGCGGACGCGCACGGCTGGTCGGTCGCGGTCACGGAAAGCGAACGCGGCGGCGCGCGGTTCGAGTTCACGCGGTAGCGCTCGGCGCCTCTCCCCGCTCGTGCTCGAGCGCGCCGGCACAACGCGGGCTTATTCGCTCGCTCGCCGAACGCCCGTCACGTACGTCTGCGTGTGATCGGGGAAGCAGTCGTCGACGGCTCCGGGGCCGCCCTCGTCGGCGATGACCGTCCGGAGTTCCGCCTCGTAGTCGGCGCGATCGATCTCCTCGCTCGGACCCACGGTCACCTCGAGTCGCGCGTCGACGAGTCGGTCGACGGCGGTGCGGCCGAAGCCCGACAGCGGCGCGATGTAGTCGACGTCGTGGCGATCCTCCAGGCTCTGGGCCTGCGCGCGGGAGATCGTCGGCACGCGGTCGTCCCGGCGCGTCCCGTCGGCGATGGCGTCGTACTCGCGGTCGGCCAGTCGCTCGAGTGCGTGCTGGTGAACCCGCTGGATGCCGTTGCGAGGGAAGCCGTCTTCTCGAATCGTCGCCGCGGCCTCGCGAGCGATATCGGCGTCCAGTTCGAGTCGCTCGAACTCGAATCCCATCGAGGCGGCGGTCTCGCGGGCGTGTTTCCAGTCGTCGCTGACGCCGAAGTGGGCCGTCACCAGCGTGACGTCGTAGAACTCCTCGAGGAGAAGGGCCGCGAGCGTCGAGTCCTTGCCGCCGCTGTAGAGCAGTCCCAGCTCCATCAGCGCCGCTTGATGTCGAAGCTCTGGGAGTCGGGTTTCAGCTCCTGGAGGAGCTGTTTCATCTTCTCGTCGTCGATCTTCCCCTGCATGCGGCCGCTGCGGGCCAGGCTGATGACCTGTCGTTCGACCTGTTCGCCGAACTGCGGTTTGCTCATCTTGACCGTGTTGAGCCGCTTGCGAGCGTCGTCGGTCAGGTGCTGGCGGAGGACGGCCTTCTTCTGGGCCTCGGCCTGTTGTTTGGCGGCCTCCTGCGAGCCGCCCTGCTGGCCGTCGGCCTGCTCCTGTAGCTGCTCCATTTTCTTCTGTCGCAGCTCCTCGAGTTTCTCCTCGTCGGGTGTGTCACTCATAGCTATCCTGACTGTTGTTTCGCGCGGCGGAAAATGATTTCGGACGACAGGCGATACTGTCGGCGCTCGAGGGGTGTTCGGCGTGAAAACTGGATTCGTCTCGCGTTACGCGTAGCGCTCGAGTTCCGGACGGTCGAGTTCCTCGAGGACCTCGCCGGCGGTGTCGTCGAGGAGGCTCTGTCCCTCGGCGGTGATGCGTCGGCCCTCGCCCTCGGCGGTCTCGACGAGATCCTCCTCTTCGAGCTGCTGGAGGATCGTTCGGATGAGGTTCTTCGAGCCGTCGGCGCGCTTGTCCGGGGCGACCTGGTAGCGGTTCGAACCGCCCTTCGCGCCGCCGTACTCGGTCGAGAGTCGCTCGACGCCGATCGGGCCGCGGTCGGCGACCTTCCGCAGGAGGCTCGCGGCGCGGGTCGCCCAGAAGTCCTCCTGTTCGGGCGGCAGTTCGTTGGCGACACCGCTCTTGGCGAACTTGCCCCAGTCGGGTTCGTCGAGCCGTTCCTCGAGATCGTCGGCGAGCGCCTCGATGAGGTCGTCTGCCGGAACGTCGTACATCGTAGCCATTGGCGTGTGGTTCCCGTCGCCGGCATTTAAGGCCATCGTTGTCCCGCGCAGCGGTGGTGTGGCGACCGCTCGCAGGGGCTCGGCGACCGGCGGGCCGCGGTGCCTCGAGGCGTCCAGCCTCCAGTCCGGGCGGTTTTTCGTGTTGGAATAGAAACGGGACGTATGGACGAACGCGCCGCCCTGTCGCTGCTGGAGGGCGAACTCGAGGCCGCCGGTGACGACGCGGCCGTCGTCGACGATCTGGTGATCACGACGGACATGCTCCACGAGCGGACGGATTTCCCGACGGGGACGACCCGCTACACGGCGGGCTGGCGCGCGGTCGGCGCGTCGCTGTCGGACGTCGCCGCGATGGGCGCCGACGCGACCGCCGCGGTCGCGGCCTACGCCGCCCCCGAATTCGACCGCGACGAACTCCTCGCGTTCGTTCGGGGCGCACGCGACGTCTGCGACCGCGTCGACGCGACCTACGTCGGCGGCGACCTCGACGGCCACTCCGAGTTCACCGTCTCGACGACCGCGGTCGGCCGGAGCGACGACCCCGTCCGCCGTAGCGGGGCCGAACCCGGCGACCTGCTCTGTGTCACCGGGACGCTGGGCCGCAGCGCGGCCGGCCTCGAGTTGTTCGAACGCAGCGCTCGGGATGACGCCGGGAGCGATGAAGACAGCATAGTCGAGCGAGCGAACGAGCTGTTTCGCTTCGAGCCTCGAGTCGAAGCCGGCGCGGCCCTCGCGCCCCACGCGACGGCGATGATGGACTCGAGCGACGGCCTCGCCCGGTCGCTCCACCAGCTCGCTGAGGCCAGCGACTGCGGCTTCGCGGTCGACTCGGAGGCGGTTCCCGTCGCCGAGGCGCTTTCGGAACTAGCTGGCGACGAGGGGACGGACGCGGAGCCGCTCGAGCGCGCGATCACCTTCGGCGAGGACTTCGAACTCGTCGTGACGCTGCCGGAGTCGGCCCTCGAGACGGTGCGGGCGGCGATCGACGTCGAGCTCTCGGCGATCGGGTCGGTCACGGAGCCCGTCGAGGGGATCACGATGGACGGCGAGAAACTGCCGGATCGCGGCTATACCCACGGGACGTGACCTATTACGGGCGGAACGCAGGCTGTTGGCGATCGGAGACTGAGCCCGCCCGTCGGTGCATTACTATTGGATGACCTCGAGCGGGACCGGCATGAAACAGAGCAGTCCGAGCCCGAAGGTGACGACACCCAGTAGCTGCCGCCAGGTACCGAGCCGGCCGTCGGTGACCGGCTGCGCTCCGCCCGCCGACGCGAGGAGCGTGGCCAGGAACCCCCAGAGGATCCAGATGAAGACCGTCTGTAGCCCGTAGCCGCCGATGTAGTACAGGTAGCCGGCGAGGGCGAACAGCGCGCCGGGGACGAGCGCGCTGACCGTCTCGTGGAGGTCGCCGATCATCGCCCGCAGGATGTGGCCGCCGTCGAGCTGGCCGACGGGGATCAGGTTGAGGAAGGTGACGAACATGCCGACCCAGGCGCCGATGACGACCGGGTTGACGTTGCGCGTCGGATCGTCGCCGTACAGCGGCTGATCGATCGCCGCCGCGATCAGTTCGAGCATCGGCGGGATCCCGAGTCGGAAGCCGCCCTCTTCGGCCTGCTGCACGACCGGTTCGGGGATCGTCACCGGCGGCAGGTGGAGTCCGACGACGGCGATAGCGACCGTCGCGACGAGTCCCGCCAGCGGACCGGCGATGCCGATGTCGAACAGGGCCTTTCGGTTCGGCATCCGCCCCTTCAGCTTGATCACCGCTCCCATCGTCCCGATGATCGTCGGGATGGGGATGAAGTACGGCAGGGAGGCGTCGACCTGGTGGTAGCGGCTCATCACGTAGTGGCCCAGCTCGTGGACGCCGAGCACCGTCAACACCGCGGCCGAAAACGGCCACGCGCCGAGGATCTCGATCGGACTCCCGAACGGATCGATCCCCGGATACCACCAGAACGCGCCGACGAACAGCGTCGAACAGATCGTCGCACACAGCAGCAGGATGTTCGTCCACGGGATGCCGTCGATCCCGATGCTGATCGGCTCGGCGACGAGGACGTACTCGCCGTGGCGAATCGTCAACTGCGGGTCGTACCCCGCTTCGCGAAACACCGGCCACAGCTCCTCCATCGCCCGTTCCGGATGTGTACGCGGATCGCCGTAGTACACCAGCTGATCGTCCTCGGCCCGCATCTCGTAGACCCGAAAGACCGACTCGATACGCTCGAGCGGCGGGCCGTCCCCGAGCGAGGGGTCGTCGTCGATCGACGGACCGACCCGGGGGACATCGGCGTCGTCCATCATCCGTGATTGAGGAGCCCAGCGTATAAATCGACTGTCGTCGGCAGGGTCTTCGGCGAGCCGAATGCAAGTGCTAGTACGGGTCGACGAAAACGGAGGAAGGGGACCTCAGGGCGGGCCGGATGGCGTCGGAGACGCGCCGGCCGACAGGGTGTCGCGTGGGTGCGAGGGGCGTTCGTCAGGCTGCTAACGTGGTTCGAGGGGCGTTCGTCAGGCCGCTACCGGGGACCTGGGACTGTTCGAGCGAAGCGAGGGCACGATCAGGCCGGTTCGACGCGCCAGGTGGTCGCGCTCGTGTACGACCACTTCTCGATCTCGAGGTCGGTGGCCGACTCCGAGAGTTTGACCATTAGCGCGCCGATCTCCTTGGGAGACATCCCGACGTCGTCAGCAATGAACTTACCCTTGAAGTAGAGCTCTCCGTCTTCGGCGCGGTCGCGGAGGTAGCGTTTCAGGCGTCGTTCCTTGCTGTCCGTGGAGGGTTGGGCTGTCGTGCTCATCGACATCCGCTGCTTGTTGCCGGGATATGTTATAAAGGGAGGATGGTTAGCGAAATTTCGGTTGTGTTCAGGAATCTGGGGGGTAATGGACGTTTTATTCTCGATTCGGTGATTATTTATCGAACGATGAGCGAGCTCGAGACCTTTTAAAACCGGCGCTAACTTATTATCGCGCATTCGATTATCATAGGTGATAGAGTGTTCCGTTCCGGGAGGCTTGACCTATTTTGAACGGAAGATTCATGGAATAAAGCACTAACTTCGTTCGTGAACCCAGAATTCGTCCTCGACTGTTACTTCTTTCTTGAACAGCGGCACCTCGTCTTTCAACCGGTTGATCCCGTCTTCGACGGTTCGAAACGCCTCTTCGCGGTGTCCGGCGAGGACGACGACGAAAACGATGTCCTCGCCGTCCTCGACGACACCCGTTCGGTGGTAGAGTTCGACCTCGAGAACGCCGTCGCGGGCCTCGAGGTCCGTCTCGAGGGCGGCCATCCGCTCGTCGGCGACGCCCTCGTACTTCTCGAACTCGAGGTACTGGGTGCGCGCGTCGTCGGCGTCGTCTTTCGCGCGGACGCGGCCGGTGAACGTCGCGATCGCCCCCGCTTGATCGGCCTTCGGCGACCGCTTGACGCGATCGACCAGCGAGTGGAGGGTTTCGTGGGGCTCGCGCGACTCGAGTTCGGCCGCGACGGCGTCGGGATCGAGGTCGCCGGACTGTTCGACGGCCGCGACGACGCCTTCCTCGTCCGCCTCGTCCGTCCCGACGACGACCGTCGGATGGCGGAGGTCTTCGACGCCGACGACGACGGCGTACGCGCAGTCGGACGCCAGCCGATCGAGGGCGTCGCCGACGCCCAGTCCCGTCCCGGACGCGGCCCAGTCGCCGTCGGCGCCGAGCTCGTAGCTGACGTCGCCGCCGACCGTCGTCGAGTCGTGGACGGCCGTCCCGTCCGCGATCGTCGCGTCGTATCTGACCACGCCGACGCGTCCCTCCCGCTCGAGGCGATCGACGAGGCGATCGCAGACCCGCTCGACGGCGTCGCGGTCCGCGCCGCGGTCGCAGATGCCGAGTACGTGCATAGTCGTGACATGGCGGCGTCGGGCTTTGTAGCTGTCGACAAAGCCGCGCGGGTGGGGGTCCAGCGCACACCCACGCGCCTCTTTCAGCACTGCCCGCCGCACTCGATCGGCCGGCTATCGTTTCTGTTCAACGAGGGGCCACGTACTGCAGGGACTTTGGAACTGCGCCACCGAGTCGCACATATGACTCGGCGAATCGGCTTCACCGGCGACGTCATGCTCGGGCGACTGGTCGACGACCGCCAGCGCCGACGGTCGGTCGACGCGGTCTGGGGGAACGTCCGCGAGCGCCTCCGGGATCTCGACGCGCTCGTGATCAACCTCGAGTGCGTGCTCTCGACGCGCGGGAGCGAGTGGCGGCGGACCCACCGACCGTTTCACTTCCGCGCGGACCCCGACTGGGCGGTCCCGGCCCTCGAGCGCGCCGGCGTCGACGTCTGCGCGCTCGCGAACAACCACGTGCTCGACTACGAGGAGGTGGCGCTGCGGGACACCCTCGAGCATCTGGACGAGGCCGGGATCGCGCGAACCGGTGCGGGGGAGACGATCGACGAGGCGCTCGATCCGGCGGTCGTGACCGTCGACGGCGACGAGGGCGACGAAACCGACGGCCTCGAGCTGGCCGTCGTGTCGTTCACCGACAACACGCCCGAGTACGCGGCCGACGAGGAGTCGCCCGGAACCGCGTGGATCGACGTCAGCGAGTCTCGACGCGACTCGAGCAGTCGGATACAGTCCGACGATACCGTCGACGACGAGAGAACGCGCGAACGGGTCCGCGAGGCGCTCTCCCGCGCCCACGAAACGGATCCCGACCTGCTGGTCGCCTCGCTGCACTGGGGGCCGAACATGGTCACCGAGCCGCCCGACTCGTTCCGGGCGTTCGGCCGCTGGCTGGTCGAGGAGGGCGTCGACGTGATCCACGGCCACAGCGCCCACGTCTTCCAGGGGATCGAGGTCCACGACGGTGCGCCGATCGTCTACGACGCAGGCGATTTCGTCGACGACTACGCGGTCGACGACGAGTTGCGCAACGACCGCGGGTTCCTGTTCGAACTCGCGGTGACCGAAGACGGGACGCCGACCGAACTGCGGCTTCGTCCGACCGAGATCGACGGCTGTGTCGTCCACGAGGCGAGCCCCGACGCCGCCGCGTGGGCTCGCGACCGGATGCGCGAGCTGTCGGCCCCCTTCGGAACCGCGTTCGATCGCGACGGCGAGGCGCTGGTGTTGGCGCTCGAGTCGTAGCGCCGACGCCGGGTCGAATCGCTCTCGTTTCGGGGCCGGCCGCCGCCTCGAGAATCGTCCCGTGAGAGTGAGACACGCGCGGTGATCCGGAGTTGGCAACCCTTAAGATAGCAACCCGGTTACACCGGTGTAGTATGAAAGTGGTCGTCTCTATCGGCGGGAGCGTGCTCGTGCCCGAGCCGGGCGCGGATCGGGTGGCCGAACACGCGGCCGTCGTCGAAGACCTCATCGCGGACGGCTGTCGCGTCGGTGCCGTCGTCGGGGGCGGCGGCGTCGCCCGCGACTACATCTCGGCGGCCCGCGATCTGGGGGCGAACGAAATCGAACTCGATCAGCTCGGAATCGACGTCACGCGACTCAACGCGCGCCTGCTCATCGCCGCGCTGAGCGAGGAGTCCGTGACCGCGCCGGCGCTGGACTACGAGGAGGCCAGCGAGGCGCTCCGCCGGGACGAGATCTGTATCATGGGCGGCGTCGCGCCGGCCCAGACCACCGACGCGGTCGGCGCCGCGCTGGCGGAGTACATCGACGCCGACCTGCTCGTCTACGCGACCAGCGTCCCCGGCGTCTACAGCGCCGACCCGAACGAGGACGACGACGCGACCAAGTACGACTCCCTCTCCGCGGCGGAGCTGGTCGACGCCATCGCCGGCCTCGAGATGAACGCCGGCGCCTCGGCGCCCGTCGACCTGCTGGCGGCGAAGATCATCGAGCGCTCGGGGATGCGGACGATCGTCTTAGACGGCACCGATCCCGACCGGATCGCCCGCGCCGTTCGCTACGGTGACCACGACGGGACCGACGTCATCCCCGAGGGAGCGGGCGAGGAACCGACCTACTGGGCCGCCGACGAGCAATGAGCGACGAGAGCCCCTACACGCTGCAACGCGACCTCGAGGAAGACGAACGCCACGCGTTCTGGGCGGATATCGTCGCCGACCGCGTGGAGTCGCGCAATCCCGACGAGCCGATCGTCGTCAAGGGCGGTATCTCGCCGTCCGGCGTTCCGCACCTCGGGAACGTCAACGAGATCATGCGGGGCTACTACGTCGCCGAAGTGCTCCGCGAGCGGGGCCACGAGGTCCGGCAGGTGTTCACCGCCGACGATCGCGACCCGCTCCGCAAGCTGCCTCGCACCCTCTGTGACCTCGAGGGGAACCTCGTCGATCTCGGCGAGGTCGACGCGGGCGCGCTCGGGCGCAACCTCGGTGCCCCCTACACGGACATTCCGGACCCCTTCGGCTGCTGTGACTCCTACGGCGACCACTTCTCGACGATCATCCAGGACAGCGCCGACGCCGTCGACGTGCCGATCGACCTGGTGTCGAACACGGAGATGTACGAGAACGGCGACCTCGAGGACGTCACGCGCTTCGTCCTCGAACATCGGGACCGCGCACGCGAGGTGCTCTCGGCGTACCAGGACAAGGTCGACGAGGACTACGTCCCGTTCAACCCGATCTGCGAGGAGTGCGGGAAGATCACCGAGACGGTGACGAGCGTCGACCTCGAGGGGGAGACGCCGACCGTCGACTACGAGTGCACCGACATGGACGCCGGCGACCAGACGATCGACGGCTGCGGCCACGAGGGAACCGCCACGCTGCGGGAGGGGAAACTCCCGTGGCGCTTCGAGTGGCCCGCCCAGTGGCAGACCCTCGGCGTCGACTTCGAGCCCTTCGGCAAGGACCACGCCGAGGGCTCCTGGCCCAGCGGCCAGGACGTCGCGCGAAACGTCTTCGAGATCGAGCCCCCCGTCCCGATGGTCTACGAGTGGTTCACCCTCGAGGGCCAGCCGTTCTCCTCCTCGGAGGGGAACGTGATCCTCGTCTCGGACGTCCTCGAACTGCTCGAGCCCGAGGTCCTGCGGTACTTCTTCGCCAAGGACCCCTCGAAGGCCCGGGACTTCAGCATCGAGCGACTCGACCAGCTGGTCGACGAGTTCGACCGCCTCGAGGCGATCTACTTCGACGAGATCGAGGCCGACGAGGACGAGACGGCGTTCGCGGAGCGGGTCTATCCCCTCCTCGTGGACGAACCGAAGGAAGAGCGGATCCGCCTCCCCTACACCTTCGCCGCCGTCCTCGGGATGTTCGACGACCCCGACCTGCGCGAAGACGTCGCTCGCAAGGAGGGACACGTTCCCGACGACGCGCCCGAGTGGGCCGTCGAGGACGCCCTCGCGCGGGTCGAGAAGGCCCGCAACTGGGCCCGACGGACCGCAAACGAGTTCGACTACGAACTCAAGCGCACGGAGATTCCCGACCACGACTTCGACGCCGCGACCGAAGACGCCCTCGCGGAACTCGCCGACTTCATCGAGGCGGGCCACGAACCCGACGAGATTCAGGGCGAGATCTACGAGACCGCCAAGCGCCACGACGTCGACGTCGGCGACTTCTTCGGCGCCGGCTACCGCCTGTTCTTCGACGAGGATCAGGGGCCGAAACTCGGCCCGTTCCTCGCGAAGGTCGACCGCGAGTTCGTCGTCGCCCGGTTGCGCCGGGAACGCTGACCGCGCGGTCCGCGTCCTCCTCCTCCTCGAGTCCCGTTCTGCCGACAGGATAGACAAAAGCCCTTTGAGAACGCCTCCCGGAGATAGGACCGATGGACTACGGTTTCCCTGCTGTCGTTTCGGTACCCGAACTCGCCGGGTCGGAGACCCTGACCTGGGTCGTCGCCGGCCTGCTCGTCTACTGGTTCGGGATCATCGCGCTCCGCCGAGCGGAGCTGTTGCCGTCGTACGTCGGAACACAGGGGCCGATTCTGACCTTCCACACCAAGCGCGGGCGGCGGTTTCTCGACCGCCTCGCGCGGCCCAAACGGTTCTGGCGCGCCTGGTCGAACCTCGGCGTCGGCATCGCCATCGTCGTGATGGCGGCGATGTTCGTCGTCCTCGCGCTCGGGGCGATTTCGGCGCTGACGTCGCCGCAGCCGGCCAGCAGCATCAACCAGCCGCGAAACGTCATCCCGTTCCCCGGGGTCAACGACTTCCTCCCGGTGTCGGCGACGCCCGGGATCGTCACCGGACTGCTGGTGGGACTGGTCGTCCACGAGGGCGGCCACGGCCTGCTCTGTCGCGTCGAGGACATCGAGATCGAGTCGATGGGCGTGGCCATGCTCGCGTTCATCCCGATGGGCGCGTTCGTCGAACCCGACCAGGAAGGCAGCAAAGAGGCCTCTCGAGGCGGCCAGACGCGGATGTTCGCCGCGGGCGTCACCAACAACTTCGCGGTGACGATCCTCGTCTTCGCTCTGCTGTTCGGCCCGATCGCGGGATCGATCGCCGTCGCTCCGGGCGCCGCCGTCGGCGGCGTCGCTCCCGGTTCCCCGGCCGATGAGGCCGACGTGCAGCCCCACGACCGCATCACCGCCGTCGGGGGCGAGCCCGTCGAGACCAACGACGAGCTCGCCGATCGCCTGGACGCCGCCGAGGGCGAGCAGGTCGAACTCGAACTCAACGGCGAGCGGACGGTGACGGTCGATCGGGCGCTGCTGGTGACCGCCGCGATCGAGAACGGGCCGGGTGGCCTGGCGGTCGGCGATCGGATCCTCCGGGTCGGCGACCAGTCGGTCGCGACCGAACGCGACTTCCTCGACGCCGTCGGCGACGACGAGCGCGTCTCCGTGACGATCGAACGCGACGGGGAGGAACTCGAGCGCGAACTGCCGATCGGGGCCGCCGTCGACGTCACCGACGACGGCCCCCTCCAGGAGGCGACCGGCTCGCTCGACGAGTCGCTGATCGTCACCCGATTCGACGGCGAGCGGACCTACACCTACGACGATCTCACGTCGCTGGTCAACGAACGCGAGGCCGGTAGCGAGGTCACCGTTGCGGGGTATCTCGACGGGGAACGCGTCGAGTACGAGGTCACGCTCGGCGAGCACCCGCGCGACGACGGGAGCTACCTCGGCGTCGTCGGCCACACCGGGGCGTCCGGCTTCGAACTCAGCGATATCGGCGTCCAGCTCTACCCCGCCGAGGACTACCTGGCGATTCTCGGCGGCGGGGACGGCACCGGCAACGCCCTGATGAACTCGTTTATCGGGAAAATCGTCCTCGCGGTGATGCTCCCGGTCAGCGCCGTGGCCGGCCTCCTCCCGTTCAACTTCGCCGGCTTCACCGGCGGCGTCCAGAACTTCTACGAGGTCCAGGGGGCGCTGGCGGCGCTCGGCGACGGGACGGTCTTCTTCCTCGCGAACATCCTGTTCTGGACCGGCTGGATCAACGTCCAGCTCGGCTTCTTCAACTGCATTCCGGCGTTCCCGCTGGACGGCGGCCACATCCTCCGGACGAGCACCGAGGCGATCGTCTCGCGGCTCCCCTTCGAGACCACCCGCGGGCACGTCCGCACCGTCACGACGGCCGTCGGGTTGACGATGCTCGGGAGCTTCGTGCTCATGCTGGCCGTTCCGTTGCTCCAGTAGTCCGGATCGGGCGCTCGCGCCGCCGCTCTCCGGACTGTTTCTGAACCACGATCGACGGCGTGCTACGGCTCGGTATCGCGCTCGTCGCCGACGGTCACTCCGTCTCGGCGTCCGAGGCGTCGCCGGCGTCGGTCGGCGTCTCCTCGTCCGGATCCGTCGCGATGCCGTGGCACTCGTAGAACTCCTCGGGCGTCGCCTCGATGCGCTCGAACGCGGTGTCGAAGTAGCGTTCGTGGTGGCGGACGAGCTGTTCGACGATCCACGCGCTGAACGCCTCGTCGAACCGCCACTCGCCGTCCCGGTCGGGGATCTCGAACCGCTCGTCGGTCGAGAAGGCGGCGTAGACGTGGAAGAAGCCGAGGATGACGTCGGCGAAGTCCCGCGCCTTCTCGGTACAGCTCTCCCGCCGGTCCGCGAGTTCCGCGTGGCCCGCCTCGGTGAGCTCGAAGTACTTCCGGTCGGGCTCGTCCTCCCGCTCGATGCGTTCGGCCCACCCCTTCTCCTCGAACTTGTAGAGGATGGGGTAGACCGAGCCGTAGGAGGGCTCCCAGTGACCGCCGCTGATCTCGCGGATCTCCTTCAAGATCTCGTAGCCGTAGCGGGGCTTTTCCTCGAGTAGCTCGAGAACGAGATAGGCGATGAGTCCTTTCGGCGGCCCACTTTTCCGCATGTGCGCCGTGAATTACACGGGCAGACGGAAAGGCGTTCTGTCGCCGAGGAAGCGGTGCAGTCGATCGAAATTCGTCGCCGAACCGCCGATCCTTGCGTCGGAAACCGAACGCGTTCGGCGTCCAGGCCCGGATTCGCGCCGGTCGGCAATCCCGTCCGTCGAACCGAAACCCCGTCCTTCTTAGCCTCGCCGTCCCAATCGTCGCCCATGGAACGACGGCAGCCGCCACAGACCGAAGAGGGCTGGTACGTCCTGCACGATTTCCGGTCGATCGACTGGGACGCCTGGCGAGACGCCCCCGAACGCCGGCGCTCGCGGGCGATCGAAGAGGGAATCGAGTACCTCTCCGCCGCCGAGTCGGTCGCGGACGCCGAGGAAGGCGAGTCGGCGACGTTCGCGGTGCTCGGCCACAAGGCCGACCTCCTCGTGCTCCACCTCCGTCCGACGTTGGCTGATCTCGACGCGTTAGAGCGTCAGTTCGAAGGGACGGCGCTGGCCGAGTTCACCGAGCGCGCCGACTCCTATCTCTCCGTGACGGAGGTCTCGGGCTACATGTCCCAGGACTACTTCGACGAGGACGCGGAGGTCGAGGACACCGGCATGGCGCGCTACATCGAGACCCGGCTCAAACCCGAGATTCCCGACAGCGAGTTCCTGAGCTTCTACCCGATGGACAAGCGCCGCGGGTCGGAGGACAACTGGTACGATCTGCCCTTCGACGAGCGCGCCGAGCACCTCTCCTCGCACGGCGACATCGGGAAAGACTACGCCGGCCGGGTCACCCAGATCATCTCCGGCAGCATCGGCCTCGACGACTTCGAGTGGGGCGTCACCCTGTTCGGCGACGACCCGACCGACGTGAAGGACCTGCTCTACGAGATGCGCTTCGACCCCTCGAGCTCCCGCTTCGCCGAGTTCGGTCGGTTCCTCTCGGCCCGCCGGTTCCCGCCGGAAGACCTCGGCGCCTTCCTCGACGGCGAGCGGATCCCGCGGGAGGGCGAGGACGCCCACGGCGGCCATCCCCACGCGAGCGGTGAGAGCGGCGGTCATCACCACGGCGACTCCGGTGGCCACCACGGCGACTCGAGTTCGAGCGACCACGGTGGCTCCGGCGGCCCGCACGGCGACGACGACGAGGACCTCCGCAGCGAACTCGAGGACATGGGCGTCTACGCGGGCCAGCCTCACGGCGAGGACGTCCACGCGGTCGTGCTCTACTCCGCGGCCGATTCCGAGGAGCTGTTCGAGGAGGTCGACGGCCTCCGCGGCAACTTCGATCACTACGACACGCACGTGAAGACGGCGGTGTACGAACCAAAAGGCGACAGTGAGGCCGAAACGGCAGTCGTCAGCCTCTGGGAAACCGAGCGCGCTGCGAGCACGGCTGCCGGCTTCCTCTCGGATCTCCCCGAGGTTGTTCGTCAGGCGGGCGACGACGATGGCGACGACTCGTGGGGAACGATGGGGATGTTCTACACCGTCAAACCCGAGCACACCGAGGACTTCGTCGACACCTTCAGCGACGTCGCCGGACTGCTCGCGGAGATGGACGGCCACCGCAAGACCGACCTCCTCGCGAACCGCGAGGACGAGAACGACATGTTCATCGCCAGCCGCTGGGATTCCCGCGAAGACGCCATGGCGTTCTTCCGCAGCGACGAGTTCTCGGAGACCGTCGAGTGGGGCCGCGACGTCCTCGCCGACCGGCCGCGACACGTCTTCCTCGCCTGATCGGACCGACCGCCGGCCGATAAGCGATTCCGCCGTCTCGGCCTCCGTTCGGTCGCGGTCTCGGTTCCGTTTCTCGCTCGAGCGCCTCGATCTCGAGGCGAGTCCTCGATACCCCGACGCTCGTCAGCGAGCGCTCCGTCTTCGGGACGACCCGTCGGCCGACGACTACCCGTCGTAGAAGAAGTAGCCGGCCAGTCCCGCGATGCCCAGCGCGAGCGTTAGGTACGGCCAGTAGCCGGCGTCGCGATCGGTCAGCGCGGCGTGGCCGGCGACGAAGATCGCGAATCCGACGTGGGCGACCAGCGTCGCGGTCAGGAAGGAGACGAAATCCATTATCCGGAGATTTGACGGGCCGATAATAGCCGTTTCGGAGCGTCGTCTCCCACTGCCGGCGAAAGCTACTCGAGGGTCCTCCGAATACCCCCTGAGTAGTGAACCGACGCGCGTTGCTCGCCGCGGTGCCGTCGATCGCGTTCGCGGGGTGTGCGACCCGCCTCGGGATCGCCGATCGCGTCGAGATCACGCGGAAGTTCGTTCGGCTCCACCCGTGGGACGACGACGAGCCGATCGACGCGGTCGTGCGACGCTACGATCCCGACGAGGGGGTCGCCTACGACGACGACCCCCACGAGGCGCTCGCCGACGAGATCGATCCCGACGAGCCGCTGGTCGTCTCCGATTCGGTAGCCGATCGACTCGCCGCCGAGTACGAGATCGTCGAGTACCGGATCTACGCCTGCGCCCTGGACGGCGACGACTGCCGGGAGACGACGCTCGTGCGCGAGGACTTCAACGCGGTCGAGGCCGGCGACGTCGTCGATATCGTCAGCCGCAGCTCCGGCGCCGGGCTGGTCAACATTCACGAACGACGCGAGGAGCGCGACTAGCCGTCGCTCTCGGTCTCGTCGCGAGACGGCGACTCTCCCTCGAGCGGTGTTCTACTGCCGCTGTGAATCCGTTAGAAGTCGTGATCCGGATCGTCTTCGACGGCCCGTTTCATCGAGTCGCGGCGGGCCTTGGCGTCCCGTGCGGTCGCCTCGAGCAGGAAGTCGTTTTTGATGTCGACGGCGTCGGCGGCGGCCTCGAGCTCTTCGGGGCCGAGTTCGGTCGGATCGCGCTCGTAGAATTCGACGGCGAGCTTGTCCTTCTTGCCGGAGTACTCGACGGTTCCGACGACGATCTTCTCGAAGACGGGGTTGTCGGGCTCGCCGATGACGTAGAGGTCGCTCCCCTTGTACTCCTCGGTCCCCGTGATGGGACCGAAGTACTCCTCGACCGTCGACTCCATATCGGGGATTCGCTCCTCGAGATACTCACCGCGTCGCATCTTGTACTCCTTCATGGATTGGAGATACACGGCGGAGTGTTTACCTCTTTTCATAGCCGACGTTACGACCAGCCAACACGCGCCTCGAGAACAGTGACGGGCGCGCGCTCCCCGCGCCGCGGCCGCGGGTTCGAGCGGACCTGTCAGCGGCGTTCCCGTTCGCCGAGGTATCCCTTTCGGCAGTCGGGGCAGATGTCGCCGGCGCGCAGCGACCCCCGGTCGCCGTCCGAGACGAAGTCGCACCGCGGACAGTAGAACTCGGTCGGGACGTCCTCGCGCGGCCCGTCGCTCTGGCTTGGCGTCGGCGCCGACCCCGCTCGTTCGATTCCGCTGCCCGAGGCGGCTCCGCCCTCGGCCGACTCGTCGCCCGTCGCTGGGCCCGCGTCGGCCGCGGCCGACCCCTGCGTTTCGGATGCGTTCGGCGGCTCCGCGGTCACGGATCTGGCGTCGGCCGCCGCGGTCGACTCGCCTCGCCCGCCGGAGACGGTCCCGGTGTCGTCCTCGAGGACGACCGCGTCGTCGGTCACCGGCTCGTCGGGCTCGACCGGGTCCTCGAGTTCGGCGTCGATCGGGGCGTCGTCCTCGCGGTCGCCGTCCTCGTCGGAGTCGGGCCACCCCGAGGGCTCGTTCTCGCTCCCGACGGGCGGCCCGACGTCGTCGGAGTCGGGCCACTCGCCGTGGTCGCGCTCGCGGTCGGCGGCGACGGGGTCGTCGTCATCGTCGTCGAGGATCTCCCCGTCGTCGGTCACGGGGTCGCCGTTCTCGTCGGTCGGCACGTCGAAGTCGTCGGTCGACTCGTCCGCGGCGGCCGCCGGTTCGTCCGCTTCGGCGTCGATGAAGTCGTCGTCACCGTCGTCGCTGAAGGCGACCTCGGTGCCGACCTCGTCGGCCGCGCCGGTCGGTGGTTCGACAGCCTCGGCGTCGCTGTCGGGTATCGCTGTTTCGGGTTCGGGCTCGGGGGGAAGCGAATCGGCGTCCGTCGCGGCGGAGAGGCTCGTGACCTCCGTGTTCTCGCTGAGGATGTTTCGGTCGCCACAGCGGGCACACTCTTCGAACTCCTGGACGGTTACGACGACCTCGCTGCCCCGTTCTTCGCGCTCGCGTTCGACTTCGGGGTCACCGTAGTCGTGTCCGAGCAACGAACATCGAAGGGCCATTGTCCCACCGTACCCAGTCATCACATAAAAAACGTGCTGCCTCCGGGAACCCGATCGTGACGGCGACGCGACCGATCGGCGCGGGGACGATCTCGATCCGCCCTCGACCGAGCAACGACAAACGTCAAATCCCCGGTCGTTGAATACGCCGACGAATGAGAGCAAAGCGGGAGTACCGGGACCGAACGGGGACGCAGGTGGCGGTACTCGACGCGCTCGTCGATCGGGCCGACGAGGGGATGAGCGTCTTCGAACTCCGGGCGGCGGTCGAAGTCGATATCGACGAACTCGAGACGGCGCTCTCGACGCTGAAGCAGGACGGACTGATCGTCGTCGAATCCGGCGGCAGCGAGACCGTCATCAAGCCCGACGAGCAGGTGATCCCCGAGGCGCCGACCGACGAGGACGACGACCAGACGATCGGCGAGTGGCTTCGAGATCGATTCCCCTTTTGAATCGAAACGCCTGAGAGGCGCAGGCACCTGAACCACGATATGACCGTTATCGAGGCGATTCATTCGGAGCACGGGGCCGCGTTCGGCGAGCGCGACGGCCGGACGATCGTCGAACACTTCGGCCGCCCGGAACGGACCCACCGGGCGGTCCGCAACGGCGTCGGCCTGATCGAGATGGCCTACGGCGTCGTCGTGGTCGAGGGCGACGATCGACTCGAGTACGTCGATAACGTCGTCTCGAACCGCGTGCCGGCCGAGGACGGCCGGGGCTGTTACGCGCTCGTCCTCGACCCGCAGGGCGGGATCGAGATCGAACTGTACGTCTACAACGCGGGCGAGCGACTGCTCCTCTTCACGCCGGCCTCGACGGCCGAACCGCTGGTCGAGGACTGGTCCGAGAAGGTCTTCATTCAGGACGTCGATATCCGCCTCGCGACCGACGACTACGCGGTCTTCGGGATCCACGGTCCGACGGCCACCGAGAAGGTCGCCAGCGTCCTCAACGGCGCCGCCTCGCCCGACGAACGCTACTCGTTCGTCCGCGGGACGATGGGCGACGAGGGCGTGACGGTCATCCGCACCGACGCGCTGACCGGCGAGGAGAGCTACGAAGTGATCTGCGCGGCCGACGCCGCCGCGGACGTTTACGACATCCTCGAGACCCAGGGGCTCAACGCCGCCCCCTTCGGCTATCGCACCTTCGAGAGCCTCGCGCTCGAGGCCGGCTCCCCCCTCTTCGAGACCGAACTCGAGGGGACGCTCCCGAACGTGCTCGGCCTGCGCAACGCCTTGGACTGGGAGAAGGGCTGTTACGTCGGCCAGGAGGTCGTCTCCCGCGTCGAGAACCGCGGCCAGCCCAGCCGGAAACTGGTCGGGCTGACGCTCGAGAGCGCCGCGGACGGCGACGAGGACGACTCGCCGGCGGTTCCCGACGCCGAGGCGGCCGTCTTCGACGGCGACGCCACCGTCGGCGAGGTGACCCGCGCCGGCGAGAGCCCGCTGCTCGAGGCGGTCATCGCGCTCGCCGTCGTCGACTACGGCCTCGAGAGCGACGCGCTGACGGTCCGGGTCGGCGGCGAGGAGGTCCCCGCGACGGTGACCGAGTTGCCGTTCGTCGAGGGGTCGGATCGATCGGATCGCCTGCCCGCGTACCAGTAACCCGATCGCCGTGTCGGGCCGCCTCGAACCCGGTTCGAAACAGAACGTTTTCGCCGGCCGGAGGGGTACGATTCGCCGTGACGAACGACGAGACGGAGCGGCCCGATAGCCGACGGAGTTGGCTCGTGGCGGTCGCCGGCGCGATCGGCATGGTGTTCACGTTCGGCACGCCGTTTTCCTACGGCATCCTCCGACAGCCGTTCAGCGAGGCGTTCGCCGTTTCGCCGGTCGCGCTCTCGACGGTCTTCTCGATCATGCTGTTTACCTTCTTCATCGGTGCCGGCGCGGTCGGCGTCTTCGCCGCGCGGCTGCCGGCCCGTCCGCTGTTGCTCGCCTGTACGGCCGTCACCGCTGCGATCGCACCCGCGCTGTTCCTCACGGGGTCGTACCTCGGGCTGAGCCTCGTGTTCGCGCTGCTCGGCCTCGCGCTCGGGACGGTGTACGTCCTGCTCGCGTCGATCGTCCCGCGCTGGTTCGACGAGCGACGGGGCGCCGCGACGGGACTGATCTTCGTCGGCAACGGACTGGGACTGGCCCTCCTGCCGCCGATCTGGCAGGTCGTCATCGCGCGCTTGGGCGTCCGTCGGGGATTCGCCGCCGTCATGGCGGCGACCGCGGTCGCGTTCCTCCTCGCCGGAATCGCGTGCCGGCGTCCGCCGTGGACGGACGGCGCGACGGACTCGAGCGGCGACGTCCTCGAGTGGATCGGCCGGCTGGCCGGAACGCGGACGTTCCAACTGCTGTTCGTCGGCATCGCGCTCGCGTTCTCGTGGTACCAGCTGCTCGCCGCGTTCGCGATCGACCTCTTCGCCGCCCGCGGGCTGACGGCCGCCGGGGCCTCGACGGCGTTCGGACTCGTCGGCGGCGTCAGCATCATCTCGCGGATCGGCGGCGGCTACATCGCCGACAGCGTCGGTGCCAGACGGGCGTTTCTCGCCTCGCTCGCGTCCGCGGCCGCCGGCGTCCTGTTGCTGTTCGCCCCGCAGTTCCCGGTGCTCGCCGTCGGCGTCTTCCTGCTCGGGATCGGGCTCGGCGGGACGGCGACGCTGTACATCCCGCTGCTGATGGGGATCTACGGCGCCGACAGGGGGACCGCCATCGTCGGCACGTTCAACGTCGCCATCGGGACCAGCGCGCTGGCGATGCCGCCGCTCGGGACCGCGAGCGTCGCGTACACCGACGGCTACGCCCTCGCCGTCGCCCTCACGTTCGTCGTCACCGTCGCCTCATTCTGGGCGATCTCGGTCGGCACGCGTCGTTCCTGATCCCCGTGCGGACGTCGGTCGGTCCCGTTTCGGCCGGAACTGGCCAGCCCCACCCTCAAGGCCGGCGGGACTGTCGCTTCCCTATGGGCTCGAGTAGCGACACCCCGATCGACGCCGCCACCGACTTCGAGGAACTGGCCGCGCGCCTGCGCACCCAGTCGGACAACGCGCCAGGCTCCGACACCGAGCGCGTGACGATCCGCTCGCTCGAGGGCGTCACCGCCGACGCGCTGTCCGAGTTGCTCGAGGCGGAGGAAAGCGAGGGGACCGCGCCGGGCGACCTGGTCTTCGTCCTCTCGCGGGCCAACGCCGAACTGCTCGTCGAGCGCGAGTTCGACATCGACGACGTCGACGAACTCGAGGACGCCCTGGGGCGGACGGTCCAGGTCGAAGACGAGATGCCCGACGACACGATCCTCCTGCTGGATCCGGACGCGGTCGACGCCGAGGAGATCCGCGATCCGGACGCCATCGCCTGCGGGATCGTCGGCACCGACGACTGACGCGGTTCGGACGACGACGTCGACGCTTCGGAACCCGTCTGCTGCCGCCCGTGGTACTTTCTACGACTTCGCTGTGACCTCAGTATGCGCTACCTGGAGGTGACAGTGCCCGAGGGGAAGCGAGGGACCGTCCTCGAGATCCTCGAGGACGAGGGGATCGACTACGTCGTCAGCGACGAGACCAGCGGTCGGGGGTACGCCGCCGTCGTCCGGTTTCCGGTTCCGACGCGGGCCGTCGAACCGCTGCTCGACCGGCTCAAGCGGGCGGGGATCGGCGACGACGCCAGCGTCGTCGTGATCAACGCGGAGACGGTCCTCTCCGAGCAGTTCTCGACGCTCCGGGATCGATACAGCCAGGGCGGCCAGCTGGGCGCTCGCACCTCGAGGCAGGTGTTGCGCACGAAGGCCGACGAACTGACGCCCCCGTTTTCGATCTACACCGTCATGCTGCTGATCAGCGCCGTCGTCGCCACCGCCGGGCTGCTGGCCGACTCGCCGGCGGTCGTGATCGGCGCCATGGTCATCGCGCCCCTGCTCGGGCCGGCCCTCGCCGCCAACGTCGGCATCGTCACCGGCGACGGTCGCCTCAAGTCGACCGGCTTCAGGTACCAGATCGTCGGCGTGGCGATGGTCGTCGGCGCCTCGATCGCCCTCGCCACGCTCGCCCGACTGGCCGGCCTCGAGCCCGCGGGGGTCGACATCGTCGTCGCCACCGAACTCGAGGAGCGGGTCGCGCCCAACCTGTTCTCGCTCGCGGTCGCGCTGGGCGCCGGCATCGCCGGCATCCTGAGTCTCACGCGGGGGTTCTCGGAGGCCATCGTCGGCGTCATGATCGCCGCGGCGCTCATTCCGCCGTCGGCCGCGGTCGGGATCACGGTCGCCTGGGGGATGTACGGCGCGGCCCTCGGCGCCGCCGTCCTCGTGATCGTCAACCTCCTGTCGATCAACCTCGCCGCGCTGGCCACCCTGTGGATCGCCGGCTACCGTCCGCAGGGTCTGTTCGAGGTCTCACCAACGCGGACGCCGACCTACACCTACGCGGCGATCTTCGGCGTCGGACTGCTGGTGCTGGCCGCGCCGCTGGCGGGCGTCACCCTGCTCGAGTTCCACACGACGGAACTCGAGTCGGCGGCCGAAGACGAGGTCGAGGCGGTGCTCGCGCAACCGCAGTACGACCACCTCGAGGCCGACGACGTCGCGGTCGAACTCGACGGCGACTACCCGATCCAGTCGGTCGAGCGGGTCGTCGTCACCGTCAGCACTCGGAACCCGGAACCGGAGTCGGAGCTGGCGGACCGGCTCTACGAGGAGATCCAATCCCACAGCGACGACTCGCTGATCGTCGAGGTGCAGTACGTCGTCGCCGAGGAACGCGGCGAGAACGACGAGGCCGACGCTCAGCGGGTGGCGATTCGGACCGCCGACGGGACGTAACTCATTCGCGTGCGCTCGATTTCACCCTCAGCGCGACGCCGACGGCGGCCCCGATCGTCACTTCGATCGCGACTTCCCCGCCAAGTTCGCCCATACCGCACGGTGTCGTCGGGGAACGGTAGCTGTCGGCGGCCTCCGATTCGCCAGCGACCGGTGGGTGTCCGGTGGCAAGGATTTATAGTGATAGAATTCTAATGTTTGTGCATGGAACGTAACACTGCTCGAGATCGATACGTCCCGCGGTCGACGTGGACGGCGGCGAGTTGCGAGACGCTCTCGGCGCTGACGACCGTCCTCGCCCTCGCGTTCGCGGCGTCGCTGCTGACCGCGTCGATCGGCGCCCCCGAAGACGTCGTCACGATCGCGGTCGCGACCGTTGGGATCGTCGCCGTCGGACTCGCACTCACGCGCCTGTTCACCGCCCTCGAGGCAAACGGTCTCCCGGTCCTCGAGTAACCGTCGACGCTCGCCGCGTCGACGAGACGCCCGTGCTCGCCGACGCGGTGAACCGGCCATTCTCATCGACTCAGTGACGATCCGGAACCGCTACTGCCAGTCTCGCGTCCGTTACGCGGCCGGTTCCGGTTCGACGTTCTGGTTCATCCGGAACAGATTCTCCGGGTCGTACGTCGTCTTCACGTCGACCAGTCGGTCGTAGTTCTCCCCGTAGCCGAGGGTCTCCTCGCCCTCGCGCTCGCTGATGAAGTTCACGTAGACGCCGCCGGTCGCGTACGTCGCCATGGCGTCGAAGAACTCGCGGGACCAGGCGATGCACGCGTCGTCCATCGCGGGATCCTCCCAGCGGGTGTGAACGTTCATCCCGTACTCCGCGTCGCGGTGCGGGAAGGCCGTCGCGTCCGTCGGCACTCGTCCCATCGCGCCGCCGATCTGTCCGAAGAAGATTTCGGACTGGGCCGTCGGCAGGTTCCGCGCGTACTCGACGACGGTATCGATCGCCTCGTCCGGGATCGTACTGAAGTTGTGTGACTTCCAGTAGTTTCGGGCCCCGTCGGTGAGCAGCGGATCGAACGCCCGTTGGAACTCGGCGTACCGGTGCGGGCCGACGCCGTCGGCGACCGGGTCGCCGTACTCCCGGATCGGGGCCAGCACCGCTTCGCCCTCGGCGATATCGCCGGCGTAGAACGGCACCACCACGATCACGTCCTCGCCGTGGATGTCCTCCGGCAGGAACGGGAGCGGCGGCGCCTTGCGGAGGACGACCCAGACGGTCGACTCGTCCGGCGCGTCCGCGTTGAAGTCGCGCACGTGTCGGAGGACGTTCGGGGCGTCCGCGCCGCGGTAGACGACCATCCCGGCGAGCACCGCCGGACCGACTTCGTGGAGATCGAACTCGAAGGACGTGACGACGCCGAAGTTGCCGCCGCCGCCGCGGATCCCCCAGAAGAGATCCGGGTTCTCGTCCTCGCTCGCGCGGCGGAGTTCGCCGTCCGCCGTGACGACGTCGACCGATCGCAGGTTGTCCACGGTCATGCCGTACTTCCGAGTGAGCCAGCCGAAGCCGCCGCCCAGCGTCAGCCCGGCGACGCCGGTCGTCGAGTTGATTCCCAGCGGGGTCGCGAGGCCGAACGCTTGGGCCTCGTGGTCGAAATCGGCGAGCGTCGCACCGGGTTCGACTCGAGCCGTCTTGCGTTCGGGGGTGACGCGAACCGAACGCATCGCCGAGAGGTCGAGCATCAGACCGTCGTCGCAGACCGCGTTGCCGGCGATGTTGTGGCCGCCGCCGCGAATCGCGAGGCGCATCTCGTGTTCGCGGGCGAAATTCACCGTCGCGATCACGTCCGACACGCCCATAGCGCGTACGATCGCCGCCGGCGACCGGTCGATCATCCCGTTCCAGATGGACCGGGCCTCGTCGTAGTTCGGATCCGCCGGTCGGAGCAGGTCGCCGCGAAGCTCCTCGCCGAATCCGTTTATTGCACCGTCGTCTACGGGTGTGGTTGTTACTGCCATCGTCCCTCGCTAGAGATAGGTCGCCGACGACGATATAGGTTCCATAATAAATAACGATCAATGGCTACTATCGGGGCGCTCTCGAGTACAGCGTCGACCGATCGCTCCTCGAGCGCCGCCGTCGAGTTCCGGGTCGTCGCTCGCCCGTCATATCCGGCCGGGTGATCGTCGTGTAAACGACCAAACTAGTTTATCGCCGCTGACGACGTAGCATGTTCTATGGGAACAGTACACAAGACACCCGGTGAGGAAGCGCTCTCGGACGTCCCGGGCAGCGCGGTTCGATCGTTCGAAGCCGGATTCGCCGGCGACGTGATTCTTCCGGCGCACCCGGAGTACGGCCGGGAACGGCAGGTCTGGAACGGCATGATCGACCGGTATCCGGCGATCGTCGCTCGCTGTACCGGCGTCGCCGACGTCGTCGCGACGGTGAACTTCGCTCGCGAGCACGAACTGCCGCTCGCGGTTCG
This sequence comes from Haloterrigena gelatinilytica, assembly GCF_013342145.1. Classification (NCBI taxonomy): domain Archaea; kingdom Methanobacteriati; phylum Methanobacteriota; class Halobacteria; order Halobacteriales; family Natrialbaceae; genus Haloterrigena; species Haloterrigena gelatinilytica. Next base: position 3,881,150 of record NZ_JABUQZ010000001.1, read on the forward strand.
GGGCGGCGGCCACAACGTCGCCGGGACGGCCGTCTGTGACGGCGGCATCGTCGTCGACCTGACGCCGATGAACGGCGTCCGCGTCGATCCCGAGGAGCGGACGGTCCGCGTCGAAGGCGGCGCGACGCTCGGCGACGTCGACCGCGAGACGCAACTGTTCGGCCTCGCGACGGCGCTGGGCGCCGTCTCGCAGACCGGGGTCGCCGGGCTGACGCTCAACGGCGGCTACGGCCACTTGAGCCGGCAGTACGGGCTGGCGCTGGACAACCTCCGTAGCGTCGACGTCGTGACCGCGGACGGGCGAGTTCGCACCGCCAGCGCCGACCGGAACGCGGACCTGTTCTGGGGGCTCCGCGGCGGCGGTGGCGCCCTCGGCGTCGTCACGTCCTTCGAGTTCGACTGCCACGAGGTCGGACCCGAGGTGGACGCGTTCTTCGTCTGGTTCCACGCCGACGACGCGGCCGCGGTGATGGATCGCTACCTCGAGTGGACCGCCGACGCGCCCCGCGAGGCGGGCGTGCTCGCCTTCGCCGCGCACGTCCCGGAACTCGAGGAGTTCCCCGAGGAGACGTGGGGCGAACCCGCGGTCGCCATGCTCGGCTCCTCCCGCGGCGACCGCGAGGACGCCGCCGACGTCTTCGAGCCGCTGCGAACGAGCGCGACGCCTACCGTCGATTTCAGCGGCCCGATGGCGTACGCCGATCTGCAGTCGATGCTCGACGAGGACTACCCCGACGGCCTCCGGTACTACTGGAAGTCGATCTACCTCACCGACGTCACCGACGAGGTCGTCGAGATCATGCTCCGGTACAACGAGTCGACGCCGTCGGCGCTCTCGACGATCGACCTCTGGCACCTCGACGGCGCGGTCGGCGAGGTACCGCCGGACGCGACCGCGTTCCGGCACCGCGACAAGCCGTACATGCTCACCATCGAAGCGAACTGGGACGACCCGGCCGGGGACGACGCGAACGTCGACTGGGCGCGGGCCGCCTTCGCCGAGGTCGAGCGACTGCCGGTCGCGTCCGGCCGATACGGCAACTTCCCGGGGCTGAACGAGGACCCCGTCGAACGGCGCTTCGGGGACAACTACGAGCGGCTGGTCGACCTCAAGACCGAGTACGATCCGACGAACCTGTTCGGAACGACCGGGACCGTCGCGCCGCGAACCGCGGCCGACTGACGGTCCCGTTCTCCGCGATCGTCCGCGACTACATCGGCACTGGGAACCGGCGTCAGCTCGCTTCGGACGCCGGCCGGTACCGCCGACTCACGACCTTCCAACGACCGCTGCGGAACAGCCAGTAGTTGATCCCGCCGGGGACGGCGGTCTCGAGCAGCAAGGCGAGGTAGAGGCCCGTAACATCGAGCGCGGTCACCAGCCCCAGCGCGGCCGCCGGCAGGGCGAAGGCGTAGCGGCCGACCAGCGAGGCGACGAACGGCCACCGCGTGTCGCCGGCGCCGAGCAGCGCGCCGGAGGCGGCGCCGTCGATTCCGTAGCCGATCGAACTGACGGCGCCGACCGCGACGAACGCGGCCGCCAGCGCGAGTTCGTCCGCGCCGACGAACAGGTCCGCGATCGGATCCGCGAAGACGACGACCAGCGCGGCGAGCCCGGTGTAACAGACCGCCGAGAGCCGAATGATCCCCCTGCCGTAGGCGCCGGCCGCGTCCTCGTCGTTCGCGCCGAGTCGCTGCCCGACCAGCGAACTCGCGGCCAGCGAGAGCCCCCAGTTGACGCTGTTGATCAGCGCGCGCACCCGCCGGCCGACCTCGAGGGCGGTGACGACTACCGGTCCGAAGGAGCCGGCCACCCACAGCAGCGGGAAGACGACGATCCCCTGGGCGAGCCGGCGGCCGATCTCCGGCGCGGAGATCTCGACGAGCTGGGCCAGCAGCGTCGGCTCGAGCCACGGCCCCGATCGCGTGAGCGGAACCGGGCTGGACTCCATCCCGAGGACGCCGTAGGATCTGCCGACCATCCCCCACGCGAGGACGACCGTCACGAACCCCGTCGAGAGCGTCGTGCCGATCGCCGCCCCGGCGACGCCCGTCCCGAACCCGAAGATGAGCAGACCGCTGAGAACGATGTTGAGGACGGCGCCGCCGGCGCGGGCGACCATCTCCGTGAACGTGTCGCCGACGCCGGTGTAGGTGCGGCTGGCGATGAGGTTGAGCAGCTCGAACAGGACCGCCGGCGCGACGAAGGTCAGGTAGGTCGCGCCGTGGGCGATCGACTCCGGCTCGGCGTCGAACAGCCCGATCAGCGGGTCGGCGAAGCACAGAAACGCGGCCGCGAGCGGGAGCGCGATCCCGACGGCCAACAGGACGCTCTGGGTGACCACCAGCGAGGCGCGGCCGGTCTCCTCGCCGCCGTAGTTCTGCGAGACGAGGCTGACGGTGCCGCCCGCGAGCCCGAGCCCGAGCATCGTGACGATCTCCCAGAAGGCGAGCGCGTACGCCAGCCCCGCGGTGCCGGCCGTTCCGACGGCGACGCCGACCATCGCGAGGTCGGCCGTCTGCTTGGACATGATCGCGAAGCCGGTGACGATCCGCGGCCACGCGAGGTCGACGGTCGGGCGGAACCGCTCGGCGTCGATGATTCCGCAGCGCTCGAGTGCGCTCGCGACGTACTCGAGCGCGGCAGTTTCCCGGCCCGTCATCTACTGGGCGTTACCGGAGGGGAGCCTTCGGTCTGTCGGCTCCTGTTCGCTTCCCTTCTGACGATTCAATCGGTGTGCGGTGGCGCGCACTGAGTGAGTCGTCTCGAGCGACTCGAGAAAACCGCAAAACTACGGGAAAGGACCGACAACTCACCGAAGCCGCGAGAGCACCGCCCGCAGGTGCGACGGCGAGACGAGCGACGTCGGCCGGTCCATGTGGACGCCGATCTCGCCCGAGAGGGCGCCCAGCCCGAGGTGTTGGACCGGCTCCGGCAGCGAGTAGGCCCGGCGGAGCCAGTGGCCGAGTCGCTGTTCCCGCTCCAAGTCCTCGCGCCAGGCGCGTTCGTAGGCCGCGAGCGTCGTCGGCCGATCGGGATCGATCTCGCGGACGGCGTGGTCGGCGCTGGTCATGCTGTAGAGAATGCCGCCGCCGGTAAACGGCTTGGTCTGGGCGGCCGCGTCGCCGATCAGGAACGCCCGGCGGGACGTGACGCGATCGGGCGGCCCGATCGGAATCGCGCCCGAGCAGCGGTGGGAGACGTCGATCTCGTAGCCGTCGATCAACTCCTCGAAGTGCTTGGTGACCTGGACGCCCGGCGGCGCGGCCAGTCCGTACTCGACGCCGGCGTCGCCCCGCGGGATGCGCCACGCGAAGAACGTCGGCGCGGTGAGGTGGACGTCGACGAAGTCCTGGTGGTCCTCCTCGTCTGAGAACGCGAGGACGCCGTGGAGCAACTCCTCGGGCTCGGGCAGCCCGAGTTCGTCCCGAACGCGGGAGCGCGGGCCGTCGCAGCCGGCGACCATCTTCGCCTCGAACTCGACGGCGCCGTCGGGACCGCTGGCGACGACTTCGACGCGGTCGCGGTGCTCCGTGACGTCGGTCACGGTGTGTTCCTCGCGAACGTCCGCGCCCGCCTCGCGAGCGAGGTCGGCGAGGTGGCGGTCCAGTCCGACGCGGTCGATGACGTTCGAGGCGACCTCGCGCTTGTAGAAGGGGTAGGCGTCGCTTCGCGGCCCGCCGACGTGAAACCGCGCGCCGTAGATCTCGTTCTGGAACAGCTCCTCGCGGGCGCCTTCGCCCGCGAACTCCCAGATATCCGTGCTCACGTGGCCGGAACAGGCCAGCGGTTTCCCGATCCGCCCCTTCTCGAGGGCGAGCACGTCGTACCCCTCCTCGGCGGCCCGGCGGGCGAACCGCGCGCCCGGCGGACCGACGCCGACGACGACGAAATCGTACATGTCCGGCACGTTCACGCCGGGCAGTAAATAGTTTCTCGAGATTCTCTCGACGGCCAACGATCGACGGCGGTGACCGTTCGCTACCGGGTCACTTTCAAATAGGAGCTCGGAATCGTGGCTACTATGAGCGGATTGTTGACATCCGACGATACTACGCTGATCGACCTGAGCATCGGCCTCGAGGACGGCCCGCCGAGCGAACCGATGCCGCCGTCGATCGACGCGTTCGACCACGGGGCCGGCGCTCAACGGCTCGCCGAGAACCTCCGGGAGCTGGGCCACGACGTCGACGCCGCGGACTTCCCCGAGGAAATGGGGCTCGCGTGGGAGGACCTCGAGGTCGTTCCGCACGCCGGTACCCACCTCGACGCGCCGTGGCACTACGGCCCGGAAGTCGACGGCGAACCGGCGAAGACGATCGAGGAGATCCCGCTGGAGTGGTGTCGGGGGAACGCCGTCGTCCTCGACTTCCGCGAAAAGGACGCGGGCGAAGAGATCGGCGTCACCGACCTCGAGGCGGCCCTCGACGACCTGCACCACGACCTCTCGCCGGGCGAGATCGTCCTGATCCAGACCGGCGCCGACGAGCTGTGGGGCACGCCCGAGTACCTCACGCAGTTCCCCGGGATGAGCGCCGCGGGGACGACGTTCCTCGTCGAGCAGGGGGTGAAGGTGATCGGGACCGACGCCTACGGCTTCGACAAGCCGTTCGCCGAGATGGGGCGTCGGTACGTCGACTCCGGCGACGAGGGAGAGCTGTGGCCGGCCCACTTCGCCGGTCGCGAGGTCGAGTACTGCCAGATCGAGAAGATGGCGAACCTCGACGCGCTCCCGCGCGAGACGGATATCCCGATCGTCGCGTTCCCGATCAAGATCGAGAACGGCAGCGCGGGCTGGGTGCGGCCCGTCGCCTTCGTCGAGGCGGACGCGGACGGCGAACGCGAGGCCGACGGCGACGCCACCGAGAGCGGAGGTGAGACGGCGTGAAACTCGCCACCTTCGAGGTCGAGACCCCCGTCGGTCCCGTCGAGCGCATCGGGGCCGTCGCCGAAGCGACCGAGGACGAGGACGCGCCTGCGGGAACGGCGACGCTGGTCGACCTCACCGCCGCCTACGGCGCCGCCCTCGAGGCCGAGGGCGAACCCGCGCCCGCCGACCTCGCGCGCGCCCAGGTCCCGCCGGAGATGATCGCCTTCCTCGAGCGCGGCGATCGGGCGATCGAAGACGCCCGCGAGGCCCTCGAGTACGCGGCCGAGACCGACGCCGAGCGCGGCCCCGGCGGCGCGAAACTCCGGTACGAGCCCGACGAGTACGATCTGCTCGCGCCGCTTCCCCGCCCGAACTCGCTGCGGGACTTCATGGCCATCGAGGAGCACGTGCGGAACAGCATGGACGGCGAGATCCCCGACGTCTGGTACGAGCTGCCGGTCTACTACAAGGGCAACGCCGACAGCGTGGTCGCGCCCGGCGAGACGATCCGGTGGCCCGACTACTCGTCGATCATGGACTACGAACTCGAGATCGCGGCCGTGATCGGAACGCGCGGTCGGGACATCGACGCCGAACACGCGGCGGAGCACATCGCCGGCTACACCGTCTTCAACGACTTCAGCGCCCGCGACATCCAGGGCGAGGAGATGGAGGGGCGACTGGGTCCGGCGAAGGGGAAGGACTTCGCGAACGGTCTCGGTCCCTACATCGTGCCCGCGGACGATATCGACGTCCTCGAGGCGCCGATGACCGCCCGCGTCGACGGCGAGGTCTGGTCCGAGGGGACCGTCGACGAGATGTACCACTCCTTCGCGGACATCATCGAACACGTCTCGCAGTCCGAGACGCTGCATCCGGGCGACGTTATCGGCAGCGGCACCGTCGGCGAGGGCTGCGGGCTCGAACTGGGGACGTTCCTCGAGGATGGGGACACGGTCGAACTCGAGATCGAGGGAATCGGAACGCTCACGCACACGGTCGTCGAGTGATCGGTGGCGACTATCGACCGACGGTTCGTTCCGCGCGTCGTGGTCTCGCCGACCGAAAACGGAACGCGGAACGATCCGTCCCGGTTCGAGTCAGTTTCGGCTCGTTTCGATCGGGACGAACAGTTCGTCGCCCAGCACCGTCCGTTCGACCGAGAGCGCGCCGGGACCGCTCAGGACGAGGGCGATCGATACCAGCACCAGGACCATCGTGTACTCGATGCCGCCGTCCGACGCGGCGAATCCGTCCGGGAGGTGAACGAGCGTCATCGCGGCGAACGTGATCGCCGCGGACACCGCCGCCGCGTACCGCGTGAACAACCCGAGGAGTAACAGCACTCCACAGCCCACTTCGCCGAGCGCTACCAGCCACGCGACGACCGTCGACACCGGAACGCCGAGCGACGCGAGCATTCCGGCGAAGTTGCCGATTCCGACCGCCTTCGGGCCGGCGGCGAATACCTTTCCGATACCGGAGACGAGAAGGACGATACCGAGTGCGAGTCGGAGGACGACCGGGTTCCACTGTGCGCCGATGGATCGTGCTTTCTGACGGCTCATACACTGTGCAGGCCCCACGACTCGGCGTAATAATTTTACGGACGAAACTATGACGAAAGATGTTGTTTATCTCGGCCGACGATCGGCGACTGCGCGCTCCTCGAGGCTATCGGACGCTCACGCGTCGGTACCCGACTCGAGAATCTCCCAGAAGCGATCGACGTCGCCCTCGAACCGACCGAGCAGTTCGCGGACGTCCGCCCGGTGCTCGTCGGTGATCTTCACGTGGACCATCCCCTCGTCGGGCTGGCCGTAGACGACGCTCGCGCCCTCGGGGGCGGCGACGATCGCCGGCAGGGCGACCAGATCCTCCTCGCCCTCGACGAGGATGGTCGTCGGTTCGTCGCGGACCAGCCCCTCGAGGAGGGCCTCGACGACCGCCTGCGAGATCTCCGCGGGCGGGTTGACGACCTCGACGGTCGTCCCCTCGGTGACGGTCTCGCGGATCTCCTCGTCGACGGCCGACCGCTTGGTCCGCTCGTCGACGAGCGCGACGTCCGGCGGGCGACCCGCTCGCAGGAAGTGGTAGGTGACGACGTCGCCGACGGCGATCAGCGGCCCGTCGACGTCCTCGAGGAGCCGGTCGGCGTCGGTCTCGATCGGTCCCATCGGCTCCTTGAGTTCGTGGCGGAGTTCATCGGGCAGGACCAGTAACTGCTCGTCGATGTCGGGCGTCGACGCCGCGTCTTCGTTCCCATCCGCGTTCGCGTTCGTGTCCGCGCCCGCCTCGGCGGGAGAATCGTCGCGGGTCACGACGCCGTCAGCGGACCTTCAGCGCGTACGCGCCGGGTTCGGTGACCTGCATCTCGGTGGCGATCTGGCTCTCCTCGGGGTGGGCGATGACGACGTAGCCCGCCCAGTCCTCGGTCAGCGACGAGGAGTTACAGCTCTCGCAGGTGTCGTTGTCGGGTTCGTTGACCCGGTGACACTCGCGACAGACGAGACGATCCGATGCCATGGTTACTCACCCTCGGCCGTCGTGGCTTCGCGTTTCTCGTGTTCCTCCTCGAGCCAGCCGTGTTTGCCCAGGCCGGGCTGTTTGGCCGTGAGGCCGATCTTCGAGTCTCGCGGGTTGCGCTCGTCGATGCTCTTGGTGACGATCCGGGCGCGGACGGCGTCCTCGACGCCGAGCGCGCGGTCGGACTCGTTCGAGGAGAGCCGCTGGTTCTCGCCGTCGAAGGCGAGGTACTCGTCGCTGATCTGCGAGACGTGCAGCAGGCCGTCGACCGGGCCGATGCCGACGAAGGCGCCGAACTCGACGACTTCGACGACGGTGCCGTCGACGACTTCCTGCATCTGCGGATCGAAGGTGACCGCGTCGAACTCGGCCTCGTAGTAGACGCCAGGGCGGTTCGGGAGGACCGTCCCCTCGCCGATGTCGTGAACCTCGGTGACCGAGACGACGCTACCGACCTCCTCGTCCATGCGCCCCTCGAGTTTGTCCTGTAGCAGTCGCTTCACGAGGTCCGGCGAGACGTCGCCGAGCTCCTCCGGCGGTACTTCTACCGTGTCTTTCAGTCTGACCCGTTTGTACATTCTATGGTTGAGTGATCGCTAACTTGTTTCTCCCGCGTAATGCAATTACCGGTACACTCGCCTCGAGCACCCGGTCGCGCAGCGGGCGATCGTTCGTGACGACGTAGTCGACGACGTCCTCGCGGGCGAGTTCGACCAGCGCGTCGTCGGCGTACGACGCCTCCGTGTCGACGACGAGACAGCGCTCGGTCGCCAGATCGTGGCCGACGTTCGCGGCCGTTCCCTCCTCGCCGCCTTTCTCCGAGAGGCGACGGAGTTCCTCGAGGACGGCTTGCGGAGCCGTCGCCTCGTAGTCGTCGAGCAACCGCTCGAGTTCGTCGAACAGCCGAACGTCGAGTTCGACGGGCATCATGAGCGCGCTCGTGTCGAGGGCGACCTGCGTCGGCGTAGCCATTCGTTGTCGGATGTCTCGTCGTCGGTCGTGTTATTCTGTGAGCGTTCCGAGCCCGATCAGCCGCCAGCGCGCGCCGATGCGGCGGTTGATCGCGATCTTCGCGCCCGGTTCGGCGGCGACGGGCCGCTTGAGGTTGACCTCGCACTCGCCCTCGCGGGCGCTGGTGACGGCGCCGACGGTCGTCGCCGTGCCGACGGTCATCATCAGGGGTTCGCCCGTGCTGATCTCGTCGACCGTCTCGCCGCTCTCGGCGCCGACGACGCGCTCGAGCAGGTCGACCTCCATCGTGAAGGACTGCCAGGTCGGCGGGAGCGATCCCGTCGGTCCGGCGAGTCGACCGGCCAGTGCGTCGCCTTTCGTCAGCGAGGGGTCGAGACCGGTCCCGACGCCGAGCAGGCCGCCCGGCGTGACGGTGTCTACGGTTTCCCCGCCGGCCTGTAACGATCGAACCGTCGTCTCGATCGGCACGTACTCGGTCTGGCCGCCCTCCTCGACCTCGCGGCCGGGGCGGATCTCGATCTCGTCGCCGACCTCGAGCTGGCCCTGCACGAGGCTGCCTCCGAGGACGCCGCCGGCGAGATCCTTCGCGCTCGTCCCCGGCTTGTTGATGTCGAAACTCCGGGCGACGTGCATCCGCGGATCGGCGTCTGGATCCCGGTCCGGCGTGGGAATCTCCTCCTCGATGGCCTGGATCAGCAGGTCGAGGTTGACCTCCTGGCCGGCTGACACCGGAACGACGGGCGCGCCTTCGGCGACGGTGCCCTCGACGAACTCCTGGATCTCCTCGTAGTTCTGGCGGGCCTGGTCGCTGCTGACGAGGTCGACCTTGTTCTGGGCGATGACGATGTTATCGATGCCGATGATGTCGAGCGCCATCAGGTGCTCCTCTGTCTGGGGCTGCGGGACGGGTTCGTTGGCGCTGACCACCAACACGGCGCCGTCCATCAGCGAGGCGCCAGACAGCATCGTCGCCATGAGGGTCTCGTGACCCGGGGCGTCGACGAACGACACGGTCCGGAGCGGCTCGCTCGGCGAGCCGTCCGCACACTCCTCCTCGACGGTGTAACATTCGGGTTCCTCGAGTCCGTCACAGTAGCGGAACGTCGCGTCCGCGTACCCCAGTCGGATGGAGATACCGCGTTTCATCTCCTCGCTGTGCTGGTCCGTCCACGACCCACTGAGTGCTTGCACCAGTGTCGTCTTGCCGTGGTCGACGTGACCGACGAGCCCGATGTTCACCTCCGGTTGTCCATTTCCTTCCATAAGACGATGAGTAATCTTGGCTGTAGCTTCCCCCGTGCGCTTGATAAAGGTTGCGAGCTATCCGCGCCGAGAGCCGGCCGACGGCGCGTCGTGTCGGCTATTCGTACACCGATATCCGAACGTTCGGATACGCGTCGTGACTGGCGGGCGAAGCGAGCGACGAACGGCCCGCACGAGCCCCGGGGCAGCGGCCCGGTTTCGAATCGCTCGCGCGGCGCCGTTACCGGCGGACTCGGTGCCGTCAGCGAACGTCCTCGAGATCGACGACCGCCGATAAATCGGCCGACAGCCAGTGGGTGAGCCGCTCCTCCTCGGAACACTCCCGGGGCGTGATCGTGCACCGATCGGGTCGGTTTCGGTAGCGAACGACGAGACACTCGAGCTGTTTCCGGCGATCCGATTCGCCCTCGGCCTCGGCCTGGGCGCTGGCCAGTCGCTGTTTGATCGTGCGATCGTCGTAGCCGTTTGCGGATTCGCTCATGACTTGTTGGCCTCGCGGATGGTCCGTACCTAGTGGACCTTCGGAAACGCACATAGCTGCTGCTAATTGGGGTATTGAGACCTCGGTATCCGCTCGAGGTGATCCGTACGACCGGCTTCGACGGACCGAACGCCGGCGCCGTCGATCCGAATCGCTTCGGCGCGGTCGCTCTTTCGTTTGTCGCTCCGCGTGTTCGATGCCGGCGACAGCTGAGACGGTCGAGACTGCCGTCTCGAGGGCGGTTCGGCCGGACGAAAACGACAGGGTGGGGGTGGGGGTGGGGGTGGGGGTGGGGGTGAGGATGCGCGCAACGGATGCTCCGGACGGCTCGCCGGCCGCGCTCTCAGCGGACCGGTTGGGCCGGCCGGCGCTCGAGTAACGCTTCGGCGATGGCCTGTTTCCGGTGGCTGGTCAGTACGTGAGTGTAGACGTCCGTCTCCGCGTCCGGAGTGAACGCACAGATGGGACAGGTGTCGATCCGTTCGGGCATCACGTGAGACGACACCGGGACGATAGAAGACGGTTTCTAGGAGCGGTACGGACCGGTTTTGCGACCGCTGTAGCGCTACTGCGTGGCCGCCGTCTCCACGCGGATATCGCGAGACGATCGCGAAACTGGACTCGAGGACGGTAGTTCGAAGAAAATCGGTTTGCCGACCGTTCGCAAACGATCGACGCCCGCGTGTCGCGGTCGGTTAGCGTTCGAAGCGGTTCCGGAGGATGATCGCGGTCGCGTTCATCCCGATCAGCACGAACAGGAGCGTGACGACCCCCGCGGCGAGGACGCCGTACCGGAACTCGCCGATCGCCGAATGCGACCAGACGTAGATCTGCAGCGGCATGGCGCTCGCCTGGTCCCAGATTCCGTTCGGGGGGGAGTAGGTGAGGTGAGGAACGCCGATGATGATCAGCGGCGCCGTTTCGCCGATCGCGCGGCCGAGTGCGAGGATCGTCCCCGTCAGAATGCCCGGGAACGCTTCGGGGAGGACGACGTTTTTGGTCGTCTGCCACCGAGTCGCACCCATCGCGTATGAGCCGTTGCGGAGATCGTCCGGAACGGACCGGATCGCCTCTTGGGCCGAGATAATCGTGATCGGCAGGATCAGCAGCGACAGCGTGAGCACCGCGGTGACGATTGCCCCCATGCCGAGCCCGAGCAGATTGATGAACAGCCCGAGCCCGAGCAGTCCGTAGACGACCGACGGAACGGCGGCCAGATTGGCGATGTTAATCTGGATCACGCGAGTGATCGTGCCGGTGATCCCGCTGTCGCTGGCGTACTCCTCGAGGAACACCGCGGAGCCGACGCCGAGCACGAACGAGACCAGCGCCACGAAGGCGATGATCATGACCGAGCCCACGATCGGCGGGTAGAACCCTGCTTTCCGCGGCGTCGACGAGGCGCTTCCCGTCACGAACGACGGGTCGAGCCACGAGTTCGGACCCGGGAATCCCATCGTCCTAACGAGGACGGTACCGAGGACCGCGCCGGCGACGATCAGCACCGGCAGGAGCAGTCCGATTCGCTCCCGCTCGGCGGTGACCATCCGTCGGCCGAACGCGACCGTCGGGATGCCGGTCGTCAGCAGGACCAGCAGTACGTTTTTCGACTCCATACCGACTTGCCCGGCCGCGAAACTCCCGCCGACGGCCAACAGGAACGCGACGCCGCCGAGGACGAGGCCGGTCCGGGTATCCTCGTCGCGGGCGACGACCGCGGCGACGGCTCCGGAGGCCGGAATCGCCAGCGTCCAGACGAAGATCAACCACGTGGTCGGATACACGTCGAACAGTCCGCGCACGTAGAACGCGGCGCCGAGACCGGCCGCACCGATCGGATAGGCCAGCAGCGCCGCCAGATCCGATTCGCGGTACCGACTGTACGCCAACGCGGCGGCTGCCGGAATCAGCCCGAAAGTGTACGTCAACAGCCAGAGGTACTGGTCGAAGACGACGAACAGGAGGATCATCGCGATTCCGAGGGCCGTCCCCCCGAGGAGCCGGCCGACGAACCCGAAGCCGACCCGGCCGAGGGGTCGTTGGCTGCCGACGTAGGTGCTGTAGCACGTAACCGGTATCACGACGACGAACAGATAGACGAGGTGCCAGCCGAGACGCGGGATCGGTCGCACGAGCAGTTCGAACCCGTTGATGATGAGCGGCGTGGCGATCAGTCCGCCGCCGAGCGCGAGCGCCACGCGTCGCGTCACCTCGCGGTCGTTCGCGCTGTAGAGACAGAAGCCGACGTACGGGACGACCAGCGTAGCGACGTAGGTCAGCAGCCACTCGGGGCTGGCGTTGTTGAGTTCGAACGCGTCGACGGTGACGTAGATCAACAACACCGCCAGCGCGAGGATGCCGACGACGGACGCACCGAACGAGAGGTATTCGAAGACGAGTCCCTTGAGCCGACTCACCTGGCCGAATCCGGTCGTCTGTTGATCGTGTTCGACAGCCATCTCAGTATTCCTCCCGGTATCGTTGCGCGATCCAATCGCTGATCACGTTCAGTACGAGCGTGACGACGAACAACAGCAGTCCGAGCGCGAACATCGCGTCGTAGGGCAGCGTTCCCCCAGTGAGGTCCCCGCCGGCGATATTGACCATCGCGACGGTGATCGTCATTCCGGACTCGAGGAGCACGTCCCCAGGGTGGATGTAGGGGATCCCGCCGAGACCGGTGTAGACCTCGGGGAAGGTGGCCTGTGACCCCATCGCGACGACGACGATCATGGTCTCCCCGATCGCCCGCGAGATCGCGAGGATATACGAGGAGGCGATCCCAGATACCGCCGCCGGGAGAACGACCTTCGTCGAGACCTCGTATTTGGTGGCTCCGAGGCCGTAGCCGGCCTGCCGGAGCTCGTCCGGGACCGCACTCATGGCGTCTTCGCTGATCGACGAGACCATCGGAATGATCATGATCCCGATCATCAGCGACGCCGAGAGCGCGTTGAACGTCTGCAGCGACGGGAACAGCGTCGCCTTCAACACCGGCGTGATGTACACGAGTGCGAAGTAGCCGTAGACGACCGTGGGGATCCCGGCGAGGATCTCCAGCATCGGCTTGAGAACCGATCGAACGCGCGTACTCGCGTACTCGCTCAGGTAAATCGCCGTCAGCGTCCCGATCGGCAGCGCGACCAGCGCGGCCATGAGGGTCACGGTAATCGTTCCGATCACCAGCGGAAGGATCCCGAAGATGTAGCCGTCGCCTCTCGGGTTCGGACTCCACGTGGTCCCGGTCAGGAAGTCGGCGATCGCGTACTCCGAGAAGAACGCGGTCGCGTCCGAAAGCAGCGTCACGAAGATCGCGATCGTCGTGAGGACGGTGATCACCGCACAGACGACGAAAAAACTCCCGTAGGAGCGCTCCTTGAGGGCCTCGATACCCCGGGACCGCTGGAGATCCGGCGTTGCCGATGCGTCACTCACGGCTGATCACCGCGCAGTGGCGATCCGCTCGGACGGTGGTCGACTCCGCAATCACGTCGGTAAAAAGGAACAACCGAGGGAGACGCTGCCGTTCCCCACCGAATCGAGTTGCCTGGCTTCCGACAATACACCGAGTCATCGTGATCGGTTACTCGTCTTCCTCGCCGATTACTTCCACGAGCGTGTCCATCTGTTCGGACTGCTGGTCCTCGGTGAGGGGCACGTAGCCGACGTCATCGGCGACGAGGCTCTCGTTGGTCGTCTGTTCGACGAAGAAGCGCGCGAAGTCGGCGACGTGATCCTCGTCCTCGAGGGACCCGACCGAGGGGTAGGTGTACAGCGAGCGCGACAGCGGCTGGTACTCGCCGGAGGCCGCGGTATCCAGGCTCGGTTCGACGGGGCCGTCGCCGTCGTCGATCGCTACGGCCGTCACCTGATCGGGGTTCTGATAGTAGTACGAGAAGCCGAAGTAACCGATGGCGTACTGGTCGCCCTGGACGCCAGTGACGATGTTGTCGTCGTTTTCGGTCGCCTGGTAGTCGTCCGTGTGGCCCCGATCCTCGCCCATGACGTTCTCCATGAAGTAGTCGTAGGTCCCGCTGGTGTCGTCGGCGCCGTGGCGACCGATCTCCTCGTCGGGCCAGTCGGAGTTGACGTCGCTCCAGGTCTCGGCGGCGTCGGCCTCCCAGATCTGGGCCAGCTCCTCGACGGTCATCTCGGTCGCCCAGTCGTTCTCGTTGTTGATGACGACCGTCAGCGCGTCCGTCGCGGCGACCAGTTCGATCCACTCGACGTCGTTTTCTTCGCACTTCGACTTCTCCTCGTCCTTCATCGCCCGACTCGCGTTGTTGAAATCGGTCTCTCCGACACAGAAGTGCTCCTCGAAACCGCCGCCGGAACCGGTCGATTTGATGTTGAATCCGACGCTGTCGTCCTCTTCGTCCTTGTACTTCTCGCTGACCGCTTGCATCAGCGGGTAGACGGTACTCGAGCCCGCGATGTCGATCTCCTTGTCTTCGTCGCTCGTCTCTTCAGTACACCCAGCGATCGCAACGGCGCCGACGGCGCCGGCGGCACCGATGAATTTCCGTCGTGAAACGCGTTGCGTCGAACGGCCGGACTTGTCGTCTGCCATCACCAGAACGGTTCCACAGATTATAGAAAAGCGATGCTATGACTGATATATATTCGTACGTACCTGTATATCCCGGTACAGGCCGATCGGTACGCGAATCGACCAACCGGTGAAAATTGGCCCAAGAGGACCTGTTAGGGATAATACCGGAACTACTGGTTGTGTTTCGAGACAGTGTCTGAAGGGGAACAGATCGATCGCTCGAGGGCGGAACGGCGATTCTATATACCCGAATTGGAGCGCTCCGACTCGCCTCGAGAATCAGTCCCGTTCGAGGATGTGGCGGTCTATTCGGCCTCGAGTTCGTCGAACAGCGCCGTTACCCGCCGTTCGACCTCGTCGCGGATCTCGCGGACCCGGTCGGGCCCCTTCCCGCCGGGATCCTCGAGCGCCCAGTCGCGGACGTCGACGTCCTCGCCGACCGTCCCGACGTCCAGCGTCGAACAGCCCATCGTCGCGACGTAGTCGCAGGATCGCAGCTCGGCCGCCGTGATCTCCCGCGGCGCGCGATCGGAGAGGTCGAAGCCGGCGTCGGCCATCGCCTCGAGGACGCCGTCGTGGACCGCGTCGGCGGGATCGGTCCCGCCGGTCAGAATCTCGACGCGGTCCTCGAGGCCGCGGGCCTCGCGTTCGCGCTCGGCGAAGGCGGTGGCCATCTGGGAGCGGCCGGCGTTGCGGACGCACATGAGGGCGATACGGGTCGTGTCGGTGGAATCGGTGGTGGATGTCATCGGTCTCGGTATCGGTTAGTCGTCGGTGGGCGTCTCTCGAGTCGATACGGTCGGTTCGCCGGCGCCGCGGCCGCCCCAGTCCAGTTTCCGCTGGAAGTACAGCGCGACGTGGACCAGCGCGAGTAACACGGGGACCTCGATGAGCGGGCCGACGACGGTCGCGAAGGCGACGCCGGAGCCGACGCCGAACACCGCCACGGCGACGGCGATCGCGAGTTCGAAGTTGTTCGAGGCCGCGGTGAAGCCGATGGCCGTCGTCGTCGAGTAGTCGGCGCCGACGCCTCGACCCATGCCGAAGCTCACGAGGAACATGACGACGAAGTAGATCGTCAGCGGGACGGCGATCAGCAGCACGTCCGCGGGCGCGGCGACGATGTTCTCGCCCTGTGTGGCGAACATCACGACGACGGTAAACAGCAGGGCGACTAGCGTGAGCGGATCGATCGTCGGGACGAACTCCTCGTCGTACCACTCCTCGCTCTTCGCTCGCGTGCCGACGTATCGGGTGAGGATTCCCCCGGCGAAGGGGATGCCGAGGAAGACGACGATCGCCCAGAACACCTGTTCGGGCGTCACGTTGAACGTCGTGATTTCGGCGGCGAGCGACTCCATGCCGAGTACCGGCGGCAGGAACAGGGCGAAAAACCAGACGTAGACGCCGTAGGTGACGATCTGGAAGAGACTGTTGAAGGCGACCAACCCGGTCACGTACTCGGTCGATCCCTCCGCCAGTTCGTTCCAGACGAGCACCATCGCGATACACCGGGCCATCCCGATGAACACGAGTCCCAGAAAGTACTCGGGTCGCGCGGGCAGGCCGGGAACGAGGCCGCTGAAGAAGAACACCGCGAGCCCGAACATCAGCGTCGGGCCGATCAGCCAGTTCTGGACGAGGCTCAACCCGAGCACGCGCCAGTTGCGAAACACCGTCGGGAGCCGCCCGTAGTCCGCCTTCGCCAGCGGCGGGTACATCATGGCGACGAGCCCGATCTCCACGAGGTGGAGTTCCTGGATCGGCTCGGTCACCGACGGCGCCGCGTAGCCGAGGCCGACGCCGACGGCCATCGCGGCGAAGATCCAGACGGTCAGGTACTTGTCGAGGAAGTCCATCGACTGCGGATCGCCGCAGCCCTCGCAGTCGCAGTCCGGGCCGTGTTCGCGAGTCGCGTTACTCATCGCTGACGCTCCCCTCGAGGACCGTCACGAGCGCGACGGCGCGGTTGGTCGCCCGGTACTTCTTCCAGCGGCCGTCCTTCCGGGCGTCGACCAGCCCCGCGTCGACGAGGTTCGAGAGGGCGTGGCTGAGCCCGCTCTCGCTGACGTCGACGACCGCGTTGAGCTCGCAGACGCACAGCTCCTCGCCGGCCGCCACGAGGACGCGAACGAGCGCGTAGCGCGTCTCGTTGGCCAGCGCCGAGAGCACGTCCAGTTCAGTTTCGACTCGAGCCGTCCCGATCGTCTCCTCGAGCGCGTCGAGCTCCGCGAGGCGACACTCGAGGTCCTCGCTTCGGCACTCGCCGAGCTCGTCCTCGAGGTATCGCTGTAGTCGGTCCGTCGCTTGTGCCATCGGGAATGAGTTGAGAAGCCATTCAATTAACTATTCCGGGTGATATCATTGGAGCCGAATAGTGGGCCGATATACCAGTTATCGACCGCCACCAGAATCCTTCCAGTTGAGCTATTACTAAACCATTCCATGGGAACAGACCGAGCCGACGACCCGCGTCCCGTTCGAACGACTCCCGCTCGAGCGAGCGAGAGCGGCCGACGGCAACGCGACGGAACGGCGTTTACCGGCGCGTTCGGAAACAAAACGGGGAGCTCGGACCTCCTCTTCGTCGAGGGACGGCTCCCGGAATCCGACGGCCGGCTCCGGTTCGACGAGCCGCCGTCCCGACAGCTCGAGCGCCGTCTGGCGACCCTCGAGTCGGAACCGGAGCGGCGCGGCCGTGACCGTCGACGCCGCGGTCGCGATCGAGTAGCCGACGTCGGAGACGCGACTCAGTAGATCAGTTGGTCGTCGTTTTCGACCATGTACAGCGTCCGCGCGGCGATGTTGACCGCGTGGTCGCCGACCCGCTCTAGGTCCCGGATCGTCAGCAACATCCGGGAGACCTCGTCGGAGAGCGCGTCGGGCGTGAGTCCGATCTCCGCTTCGAGTTCGGTCTCGAGGAGGTCCCGGACGACGAACTCGCTGGCGCTCTCGCAGCGGCGGTCGATCTCGTCGTCCTCGGTCGCGACGTCGCGGGCGCCGGCCGCGTCGTCGGCGGCGTAGGCCGCCATCGCCGCCTCGACCATCTCGACGACCCGCTCGCCGATGTAGCCGATGTCGACGTCGGCGTAGCGCCGCCGTTCGGCCCGCCGGGCGTACTCGGCGAGGTTGACGGCGAGGTCGGCGATCCGTTCGAGGTCGGTGATGATCTTGAACGAGGCGGCGACGACGCGCAGGTCGGTGGCGACCGGCTGCTGGAGCGCGACCAACTCGATACACGCCTGCTCGATCTCGAGGTAGCGTTCGTTGATCGCGTGATCGCCCGTGATCACGGCGGTCGCGAGGTTCTCGTCCTGGGTCTCGAGGGCCGCAAGCGCCTGCTCGAGGCGCTCGCAGACGCGGTCGCTCATCTCGAGGACGTCCTCGCGCAGCCGCCGGAGTTGCCGCTGGTACTCGTCCCGGGGCATCGCCGGTCAGCCGAACTTGCCGGTGATGTAGTCCTCGACGCGGTCGTGCTCGGGGTTCTCGAAGATCTTCTCGGTGTCGTCGAACTCGACGAGTTCTCCGCCGGTGAGGAAGACCGCCGTCTTATCGGAGATGCGGGCGGCCTGCTGCATGTTGTGGGTGACGACGACGACGGTGTACTCCTCGGATAACTCCTCGATCAGCTCCTCGATCTTCGCGGTGGCGATCGGATCCAGCGCCGACGCGGGCTCGTCCATCAGGAGGACCTCCGGATCGGGGGCGATCGCTCGAGCGATACAGAGTCGCTGCTGTTGACCGCCCGAGAGATCCAGTCCGCTCGAGTCGAGTTGACCCTCGACTTCCTCGAGGAGGGCCGCCCGCTCGAGGGCCCGCTCGACCTTCGCGTCGACGTTCTCGTCTTTCCCCTGGACCTTCAGCCCGAAGGCAACGTTGTCCCGAATGCTCTTCGGAAACGGGTTGGGTTTCTGGAAGACCATCCCGATCTTCCGGCGTAAGGCGACGGGGTCGACGTCGTCGTCGTAGACGTTCTTCCCGTTGAAGTACAGATCCCCGTCGACGCGGGCGATGTCGATGAGGTCGTTCATGCGGTTGATCGAGCGTAGGAACGTCGACTTCCCACAGCCCGACGGCCCGATGAGCGCGGTTACCTCCCCCTCGGGAATCTCCATGTCGATGCTCTGGAGCGCCTGATCGTCGCCGTAGTAGACGTCGAGATCCCGCGCCTCGAGCGCGATCGATTCCGGCTCGGTTCCGGCTCGCGTCTCGGTCGTCGACTCCGGTTCCGCGACCGTCTCGTCGGGAGCGTGCAGTGACCCGGTCGGTGCGTCCAATCCCATTTGGGTCCGCTACCGGTGGGGTAACTAAATACTCCGCTATGTTCTCTATATAGAGATATATTTGTGTACTGTTATTGGGGTACGAGTATGTTTTGGTGTAGACAAAATATACGGGAATATAGCGATACTGGGCCCAAATACGCGACTATAGGTTTTCTCAATAGACTCGGGTAGATTTATGTTGTATCCATAGAAAGCGCCACATATGGAGACCCGAAAGGTCCAGGTGACCGGCGGATCGACGTACACGGTGTCGCTTCCGAAGACGTGGGCTACCGACAACGATATCAGTAGCGGCGCGACGGTCGAGATCTACTCGGAGGACGATACGCTGCTCGTCACCCCCCAGCGCGAGGCCGACCACCAGGAGGGGACGCTCGACGTCTCCACCCTCGAGGACGAACAGCTCGTCCGGGCCGTCCTGACGATGTACGTCAGCGGCTTCGACGTCATCCGCCTCGAATCGGGCCGCATCACGACCGACCAGCGACGGGCGATCCGCAGCGCCGTGCAGGGACTGGTCGGCGTCGAGGTCGTCGAGGAGGGAACGGAGAGCGTCGTCATTCAGGACCTACTCGACTCCTCGGAGCTGTCGATCGTCAACGCGGTGACGCGCATGCGCCTGATCGCGACCTCGATGCTCGAGGACGCCGTCACGGCGCTGGTCGAGAACGACGACGACATCGCCCAGGACGTCATCGAGCGCGACGACGACGTCGACCGCCTCTTCCTCGTCGTCTCGCGGATCTTCCGCGCGACGCTGCGTTCCCCGCGGGCCGCGGAGGGACTCGGCGTCTCCCGCGAGGACTGCTTCGACTTCCACTCGAGCGCCCGCCAGCTCGAGCGGGTCGCCGACCACGCCGTCAAGATCAGCCAGATCGCGAAGAAGCTCGACGAGATCCCCGAGCGCGTCGCCGAGGCGCTGCTGGAGGTTCACGCCGACGTCGCGACTATCCTCGAGAAATCGATGGACGCCCTGTTCGCCGAGGACAGCGACGAAGCGACCGACCTCGGTCACGACGCCCTCGCGTCGGTCCGGGAGATCGACGAACACACCCGCCGCATCGACGACATGCTCCGTGAACTCGAGCCGGTGCAGGCCCAGTCGCTGGGGCTGATCGTCGACTCGCTGTCCCGGAGCGCCGACTACGGCGGCAACATCGCCGAGACGGCCCTCCAGAAGGCCGCGCCGCGGCCGTAGCGCCCGCCGACTCCCCCGCGAGTTCCGTTTTGCTCTCCGCTTTCCGTGACGGGTCCGTCTCCGTCGTATCCCGGCAGCGCGCGGCGCACTCAGAGCGCGAGCAAGCTCGGCGGAACGAAGACGCTCACGACGACCGCGGTCTCGACGTCGCGAGCGTACCGATCGGGCGGCCGTCCCGCGCCCCCGACGCGCTTTTCTCGAGCGCGTCCCTTTCCACGCGTACCCGTGTCCGCGTCCGTCTCGGAGTTCGCGTTCGAACTCGAACTGTGCGCCCGTCTCGAGGGGCGCCGCGAGGAAATCGTCGCCCGCCAGCTCGGCGCGAGCGTCGCCGACCCCGGCGGGCGGATCCTCGACGTCGTCCGCGTCGAGCCCGGCCCCGAGCTCGACGAGCGCGCCGCGATCACGAGCGAGGCGATCCCCGACGCGGCGATCGCGGCCGACGTCGGCACCGGCCGGGCTCGCTACTGGAAGGACGCCTTCGACTGCCACCCCGACCGCGCACAGCGGGCGATGGAGCGCGCCTGCGAGGTCGGCTTCTTCGAACGCGAACTCCGGAACGGGCGCGACTACGTCCGGCAGACCGCCCGGTATCCCGACTGGTACGGCCGCATCGTCGGCATCGAGAACAAACCCGATCTCGAGCGGCCGGGCGACCTCGAGGCGCAGTTGCGGACCGACGTCAGCCTCGCGCTGGTCGACGAGATCGTGCTGGCGACCGAGAGTTACGTTACGCGCGCGCACCTGCACAGGATCCCGGACGAGGTCGGCGTCTGGCGGGTCCACCGCGACGCCGACGCGTCGTCGCTCGAGATCGAGGTCGTCCGTGAACCGACGCGACTTCCCGTCGATCGGCCGGGAATCGAGCCGCTCGAGTCTCACCCCGGCCGGACCGAGATCGACGTCGTCGACGCCGACGCGAAGGCGCGAGCGCGCCGGCGCCTCGCCGAACGCGCCTACGGCAAGGGCTGGCGGACCTACGGCTTCCCCGACTGCGGGGCCTGCCGGTCCGACGACTCGAGCGGCGCGACGCTGCCCGACTGCGCCTGGAAGGGGCGCGTCGTCGACGCGCGGTCGGAGTGCGGGCCGTCCTGTGAGGGGTACGATCCCCGGCCGTCGGACGCCGACGTCGACCTCGAGGCCGAGCGCGACCGCCGAACGCCCTGGGTGGCCCGGCCGGAGGGGACGCAGCGCCGGCAGTCCGGACTCGATCAGTTCGGCTAAATCGGACCGTTCGGCGAGAGACCCGCTGCGATCCGTCGTTCTACTCTCCGCAGTGTCTAGCTTAAGCTGTTGGATGTGCTATGTTTGAACATGGCGAGGAAGACACTCGTTCCGGTCGACGGCTCACCGCAGGCCGACGCGGCGCTTCGATACGCGCTGGAAGAGTTTCCGGAGGCGGAGATCACTGTCCTCCACGTGATCCGGCTCCCGAAGGGCTACTGGTCGGTTCTGGCCGAATCGGAAACGGAGTTCCCCGGACACGAGCGAGCGGAGGAGCACGCTCGCACGCTCCTGGAAGCGGCCGAGAACACCGCATCCTCCTTCGACCATTCCGTCGATACGACGATCGAAAGAGGCGATCCGTCGCGGGAAATCGTCGACTACGCCGTCGCGAACGGCGTCGACCAGATCGTCATGGGCAGTCACGGACGGCAAGGCGCCAGTCGGCTCCTGTTCGGAAGCGTCGCGGAATCGGTCGTTCGACGCGCTCCGATGACCGTCGTCGTCGTCCACGAGGCTAGCTGACCGTCCTGCCCCGAGAACTAACTCGAGTGAGGGCCCGCGGGCGGGGGCCGCTACGGCCGCGTTTCCGGCCGCTCATTCGTCGTCGCTCTCGCCGCTCTTGACGACCCGGAACCCACCGGTGAACTCCTCGCCGTCGGCGTCGCGGCTGCCGTAGCGATACGCGCCCGGGACGGTGAAGAGCCGGTCGAACTCGTCGCCGTCGGACCGCTCCTCGACCGTCTCTTCGTCGACCTCCTGGTCCCAGATACACCGCTCGGGGATGTCGATCGGGTAGGGTTCCGTACTCGAGCCCGCCCACTCCCAGACGAGGAGCGTCTCCGGATCGATCTCGAACGCCGCGGGCTCGAAGCCCCCTCCCTCGGGATCGACGGTGATCGTCACCTCCCCTTGGCCGGTGTGGTCCTCGAGATCGGCCTCTTCGAGGGCCGCCGACGCGCTGCGCTCCGTCGTCTCGTTCGACTCGTCGGCTCCGTCCGAGCCGTCGTCGGATTCGGCGGAAGCGTTGGCGCCGTCCGAACTGTCGGGATCGTCGGCGTCGCTCCCGTCCTCGCCGAGACAGCCCGCAATCGCGGCGACTGCCGCGGTCGTTCCGACCACGCGCCGTCTGGTCCACTCCATAGGAACCGATGCGACCTCGAGACCCTTGAGGGTCGGGCCGGCAACGGTCCGGCGGCGACGGGGAACGGTCGACGAGCTCTCGAAATCGCCCGATTCGGCTCCGTTGCCGTCAACAATCGGTGTCGGCGGCGGGGAGCGTGAACGTAAAGGTCGCTCCCGCGTCCGGTTCGGACTCGACCCAGATGCGCCCGTCGTGGCGGTCGACGATCCGTTGACAGAGCGCCAGTCCGATCCCGGTGCCCTCGTACTCCTCGTGGCTGTGCAGGCGCTGAAACACGTCGAAGATCCGCTCCTGATCGGCCGGTTCGATCCCGATCCCGTCGTCCTCGACGGCCACCCGCCACTCCGTCCCGTCGCGTTCCGCCCTGATGTGGATCCGCGGCGGCTCGTCGCCGCTGAACTCGATCGCGTTCGACAGCAGGTTCTGGAACACTTGTCGGAGCTGGTCGGGATCGCCGGAGACGCGGGGGAGCGTTTCGGCCGTGATCCGGGCGTCGCGCTCGTCGATCTTCACCTGGAGGTCCGCGAGCGCCTCCTCGAGGACGGCGTCCAGATCCGTCGGCTCCAGCGGGTTCCCCTCGCTGTCGACCCGGGAGTACTCGAGGAGGGCGTCGATCATGCTGCGCATGCGGTCGGCGCCGCCGATGGCGAACTCGAGGAACTCGTCGGCGTCGCCGTCGAGATCGTCGCCGTATCGGGCCTCGATCAGCTTGAGGTAACTCGAGACCATCCGCAGGGGCTCCTGTAAGTCGTGGCTGGCGGCGTAGGCGAACTGCTCGAGCGATCTGTTGGACTCCTCGAGGCGCGTGATGTAGCGGCGCAGCTCCATCGACTGGTTTCGCCGAACGAGGAGGGTGTTGATCCGCCGGAAGAGGGGATCCGGATCGATCGGCGCGTCGACGACGTCGTCGACGAGCAGCGGCGAGTCGCGGGTCTCCGGGTCCGGTAGCGAGATCCGAACCGTGCTGTCCCGGCGGCGAACGAGGACCACCGGACAGAAGACGGGATCGGTCGCTTCGACGCGTTCGCGGAGCGCGGCGTGGTACTCGGGGAACGTGCGGTCGTCGACGAGATAGAGGTCCGCGTCGCTAACCGACCGGTCCGTGATGACCTCGTACTGGTCGCCGAGGAGTTCTCGGACCGCGGCGCGGTTCCCCCGTTCTCCGATGAGCAACTGGATGGTGCTCTCACTCGATTTCATGTGTGGTGAGTTACTAGAGGGTCGCTTACGAACGCTCGAGGCGGCTGATATCGGACGGATCGTCGGTTCGAGGCGTTCCCTGCAGGATGCCGTAGAGCCCGGTCAGGGGATCGCCGACGCGGATCCCGTCTTCGGCGATCTCGAACTCGCGCAGGGTGTGTTCGAACCTGCCGGTGCGCTTTTTCAGGACGCCGACGACCTTCCGGAGGCTGCCGTCCATCTCGACGTAACTCAGGAACGCGATGTTGTCGGCGACGTAACTCAGGTTGCTGTCCGTCGCGCTCGAGATGCCCGTGATCTCGGTGATCTCGTTGGTGATCAACACCGTCACGCCGCGGCTCTTCAGGTACCGCGTGAGTCCGTGGAGTTCCCGGATCAACTCCGTCTCGTCGCCGCGAATCGAGACCGTGTAGCCGCCGATCCCGTCGATCATCACGATATCCGTCTCCTGGCGGTCGATCTGCCGTTTGACCATGTGTGCGAACTCCTCGCTCGAGAGCGCGCGCGGTTCGATTTCGGTCGTCGACAGCGTCCCTTCCTCGCGGAGCCTCGAGACGGGAATGCCGATGGACTCCGAGCGGTGTTCGTACGTTTGGACGTCCTCCTCGAAGAGATAGATCGCCGACTTGAGTCCGTTTTCAGCCGCTTTCGCCAGGAACTGCGTCCCGGTGGACGTCTTTCCGGCGCCCGTCGGCCCGCTGATGAACGTCACGGTCCGTTGATCGAAGCCGCGACCGATCAGCTCGTCGAGCCCGTCGATGCCGGACCGGAGCAGGTTCGATTCGAACGGCCGGTCGGTTCGCTCGGGCACGAGTTGCGGATAGACCTCGATCCCGTCGCCGCGGATCTCCATGCCGTGATCGCCCTCTCGCTGGCCGAGCGCGCGGTGTTTCGAGACCTGTATCCGGCGACCGCCCGCACCCCGATCCAGTTCGATGATCCCGTCGCTGAGCGATCGGATCTCCGTGTCGTACTCCTG
Source organism: Haloterrigena gelatinilytica (assembly GCF_013342145.1). Lineage (NCBI taxonomy): Archaea > Methanobacteriati > Methanobacteriota > Halobacteria > Halobacteriales > Natrialbaceae > Haloterrigena > Haloterrigena gelatinilytica. Next base: position 3,905,843 of record NZ_JABUQZ010000001.1, read on the forward strand.
CTCCGGCGACGGCGTCGCGGTGGTGATGACGGTCACTTCCCCCTGCTTGAGAAACCGCATGAACGAGAGGATCCGCTTGCGAAACTGGTGGTCGTTCGCCTCGACGTAGCGCAACTGCGTGATCGGATCGATGACGACGCGGTCCGGATCGATCTCGCGGATCGCGTCGTGGATATCCTGCGTGTACCGCTCCCGCTCGATATCGCTCGGGTCGACCAGATCGTACGAGTAATCCTCAGTGAAGAACTCGGAGTCCGGCCCCAGATCGAGAAACGCCGCGTCCGAGATATCGACGCCGACCGCCTCGCCGTTCGCGAGAATCTCCTCGCGCGACTCCTCGCCGTGAATGAACAGCACCGTCTCGTCGTTCCGTAGTCCTTCCTCGAGGAAGTGCATCCCGAGCAGGGTCTTTCCCGTTCCGGGCTTTCCCTGCACGAGATACATCCGACCGGTGACGAGGCCGCCACAAAGGAGTTCGTCGAGACCGTCGACCCCGCTCCGTATCGATGTAACGCGAGAATCCATACACCCGCTCACGAGAGTGGTCGTAATGAATGGATTCCTTCGCGAATCGAATGACAGCGGCCGTACCGGTATTTTAGCGTGAATTACCACCGGTATTATATCCGGACGGCGGTCGGGAGCGAGCTACAGTTCGTACCGTTCGCCGTCGACCGCCAGCGGCTCCTCGAACGCCTCGTCGGCGGGGTAGTAGTGGGCGAGGTGGACCAGCCGCGTCCGCTCGGCGTTCAGTTCGGCGGCCAGATCGAGGGCGCCCTCCCGGGTCATGTGCTTCGTCCCGAACGTCCGAGGGACGCCGTCGTCGGTCTCGTGGCGTCCGCCGGCGGGGTGGTACTCGCAGAGGTTGGCGGGGACGATAGCGTCGGCCAGCAGCAGGTCTGGGTCGGCCAATACCTCGCGGGACTCTTCGGGAACGTTGTAGCTCGTATCGCCGGAGACCGATAGCTTCGATCCGGTCACGGGGTCTTCGATCGCGAGTCCGTAACAGACCAGCGGCGGGTGTTCGACCGGCACCAGGGTGACGTCGAACCCGCAGACGTGAATCGTCTCGAGGGGCGTCGTCGGGCGGACCTCGAGCGGATCGAGGTAGTGGTAGTCGTCGCGGACCGTTTCCGCGACGCTCTTTCCCGTCTGCGGGTCGGTCTCGTCGGCGGCGTAGACGGAAAGCGAGTCGAAGACCCGGAAGACGTTGCCGAGCCCGTCGAGGTGGTCGAAGTGGATGTGGGTGATGACGGCGGCGTCGGGCAGCGGCACGTCCTCGCGGAGGAACTGGTACCGAAAGTCCGGGCTGAAGTCGATCAGCAGCGACTCGTCGACCCGTTCGTTCTCGACGTGGACGGAAAATCGGGTGCGCTCGACGCCGCGCTCGCGGGCGGCCTCGCAGGTGTCGCAGTCGCAGCCGACGGTCGGCGTGCCGGTGGTGTCGCCGGCGCCGAGCAGGGTTACGCGCATCGCTACGCCCACCTCAATGAGGGGACTCCGGCGGGCGCGGGCTGTGTTGCGGTCCGGTCCTCGAGGCCGTCGACTCGTCGCCGCGGGTGCGGACGGATCGCGTTGCCGTCGGCCGCCGCGTCGTCCTGTGGCGATCCATCGCTCATCGAGGTGTGATTAGCAGCCGTCGCATAAAGGGTATTCCCCCATCTCCCGCCCCCGTCGGTCGAATCGGCTGGCTCACTCCACCGTTCCGGATTCGCTGTCGACGCGACCCTCGTGCTCGTGATCCCGCAGCAGGTCCGGTTCGACGTCCCGGAGGACGGCCTCGTGGGTCGCCTCGAGGACGACCGGCGGCGCGCTGTCTGCCTCGACGGCCTCGAGCCACCGCGCGACGCACAGACACCACCGGTCGCCGGGCTCGAGGCCGGGGAACTCGAACTCCGGACGCGGCGTGACGAGGTCGTTGCCCCGCGCTCGGCTGAACCGCAGGAACTCCTCGGTCATCACCGCACAGATCTCGTGGCGGCCGCGGTCGCCCTCGACGCGCCGGCAGCAGCCGTCCCGCAGGAAGCCCGCCATCGGGTCAGTGCTGCAGGGCTCGAGTTCGGTGCCGTAGACGTTCCGGTCCTCGAGGTCGTCGGTCATAGGCGGGCAGTCGGAGGCCGCCGGGAAAAGGGTGTGCGTCGCGGCCGACCGCGGAGGGCCGACGAAGGCGGGCGGACGAGCCGTGACGGCGGCGAGTCGTCTGCGCTCACTCGCGGTCCGACCCCGGTTCCGGTTCCAGCCCCGGCGGCGCCACCGGCTCGATGCCGCGCTCGGCGAGATACTCCTCGAGGAAGGCCGCGCGCTCACCGATCTCGTTCGGGCGGTGGGAGTCCGTGCCGACGGTGACGGAGACGTCGTGGGCCCGCAGCGTCTCGAGGAACGGGTCGGACGGGTGGACGAGCGCCGCGTCGGAGACCGCTCGCCCGGCGTTGATCTCGGGGACCGTCCGCGACGCCGCGAGCGCTTCGGCCACGCGTTCGTAGTGGTCCATCGTCGCCCGGCCGCGAAGGGGGGCGGTCCGCTCGACCAGATCGAGGTGGGCCGCGACGTCGAACAGCTCCGACTCGACGAGCGAGACGAGAGTCGCGAAGTAGTCGTCGACGACCCCGTCCAGCTCCGCCTCGGTCATCTGCGCGAAGTTGCTCGGCACCTGGACGTTCAGCCCGTCGACGCCGTGGACGCTCCCGATCGTGTAGTCGAAATTCGCCTCGGCGAGGAACTCGCGGATCTGGCGCTCGTCTCGCGGGTCGTAATCCATCTCGACGCCGTCGTAGATCTCGATCGAGATGTCCTCGCGCTCGCGCTCCGTCTCGATCGCTCGACGGCGGCGCTCGTAGGTCAGATCCAGATTGAAGCCGTAGACGTTCCGGACGGTCGCGGGTCTCTCGCGGGACGAAACCGTGCAGTGGTCGGTGAACCCGATCCCCTCGAGGCCGGCCGCCGCCGCGGCCTGTACCATCCCGCGCAGAAACTTCCCGTCGGAATAGTTCGTGTGGGCGTGGAAATCCCTCATACGGGTACGACACGGAGCGAGCAGTTGACAGTTACGCAGGAGAGTCCGCGCGCGACTCGAGAATGCGACGCGTCGCGGGTGGACGGTACCACGCCGGTCGACTGCGGATGAACGCCGGTACGTCGGTCGAGCGCCGGCAGACGGTCAGTGATCGTGATCGTGGTCGTGGTCGTGGTCGTGGTCGTGCGAGTGACCGCTCGGCTCGCCACCGTCGCTGGCCTTTCCGAGATCGCCGCCGGCGACCAGCGCGTCGTGGTCGCCGCCCATCATGTCCATGTTCTTCAGCGTGTCCCGCTCCTCGAACTCCTCGACGGCGTTGAGTAAGTCCTCCTGTGTCAGCGTCGTCCGGTCCTCGGTCAGGGCCTCGAGGACGGCCTCGCGGAGCACCATCCGGAGGTCGCTGCCGGTCAGCCCCTGCGTGGCCTCGGCGATGAGGTGGGGATCGAACTCGTCGATCTCCATCCGGCGGGTGATCAGCGAGAGGATGTCCGCCCGCATGTTGTTGTCGGGCTTGGGGAAGTTGATGATCTCGTCGAAGCGCCGCCAGGCGGCGTCGTCGAGCTGGTCGGGGTGGTTGGTCGCACCGATCAGCAGGACGTCGTCCTCGATGAGCGAGATGTTGTCGATGCTCTTGAGCAGGGTGTTGACGGCGCGTTTGAGCGCGGCGTGTTCGTCGCTGCTGCGGGTCTTGGCGACGAAGTCGAACTCGTCGATAAAGAGGATACAGGGCGACAGGCGCTTGGCGACCTCGAAGGTCTTGTCGACGTTCTTCGCGGTCTCGCCGAGATACTGGCTCGTGATCATCGAGAGTTTGACTTCGACGAACGGCAGGTCCATATCCTGGGCCAGCGCCTGCGCTGTGGAGGTCTTCCCGGTACCCGGCGGGCCGACGAACAGCAGCTTCCCGATCTCGCGCAGCCCGATGTTCGAGAGGTAGTCGCGGTGTTCGATCGCCTTCGAGATCTTGTCGAGTTCGTTCTCCTGATCCTCGGTCAACACGAGGTCGTCGAGGGACATGTCGACCTCCTCGGGGGCCCGAACTTCGACGAGATCCAGCATCTCCTCGTCTTCCTCCTCGTCGAAGTACTCCTCGAGGAGGCCGTCGATCCAGACCCGATCGGCCTGGATCGGGCGGTTCCGCTCTCGCGCTTCCTCGTGGGTGACGTCGAACGTCTCGCCGAACTCCTCGTGTTCGGCGAGGTGTTTCGCCAGCGTCGGGTTCTCGCGCAGTCGGTCGTCGTCGACGCGCTCGGCGAACCATTTCTCGGCCATCCCTTGCTGGGCGAGGGTGATCGTCCCCGAGAACTCGTCGCGCTCGGTGAACATCAGCTCCGAGACGGCCTCCCACGGCCGACTGACGTCGGTCGCCTCCCGGGCCGTCGTCGTCGTCACCGAGAGCGGACGACTGATGCCGGCGGGAGTGCGTCCCGACTCGTCGTCATCGTCGTCGTCGCTCTCGACGCCGCCGGTCCAGAACACGCGGCGATACGCCGGCGGCAGATCGTTCTCGTCCAGCGTTCGGTCGTCCGAATACACGCTCGTCGTGAGCAGGAACTCCACGACATCGAGCGCCGCATCACTCATTCGGTCAACGTACTCACCACACGTTCTTAACGTCGTCGTCCTGCGCAAGGTCTGCGCCACCGTTTGCCACAGTCTCACTCGCACTCGAGTAGCCGTTTCGAGCCGCCGCGTACCCGACTGCGGCACAACGGTTTTCGTCCACCGGCGCACATGCATGGATATGAACGTCTTAGTGGGCCTCGTCGGGAGCGACGAATCGCTCAAAACGCTCCGACAGACGATCGAGCGCACGCGGGAGGTCGGGGACGACCTCACCGTCGCCGTCGTCGAAAAGCCCGAGTCGAAACGCTCGCAGGCGGAGATGGTCGAGCGGACCGAGGAGCTGCTGACCGAGACCGGCATCGACGCCGAGATCGTCACCCTCGAGGGCGATCCCGGCAGCGCGCTGGTCGACCACGCCGAACAGGGCGAGTTCGACCAGCTCGTGATCGGCGGCGGCACCCTGAGCCCGATGGGCAAGATCCAGCTCGGCCCGATCACGGAGTTCGTCCTGCTGAACGCCCCGACGACCGTCAAACTGGTGCGATAACGATGGCCGGAACGAGACCGTATCCGGACGACCCGGCCGGACCGTTCCCCTCGCCGCCGACGACGGTCGAGGACCGAGAGGGTCGCTCGATCGAGATTCGGGCCACGAACGACTTCGCGGAGACGCTCGCGGACGTCGTCGAGATGTACGTCGCGTTCGACCCCACGGACCGCGCCCAGGGGATCCCGCCGACCGGCGAGTCGCGCATCCGCAACTGGCTCGAGACGATCGCCGACGAGAGCGTCAACGTCGTCGCCTACCACGAAGCGGACGTCGTCGCCCACGCGATGCTCGTCCCCGATACCGACGATCCGTCGGCGGTCGAGGACCGCAGCGACGTCGAGTGGGAACTCGCCATCTTCGTCCTCCAGGAGTACCAGCGGGCCGGCATCGGAACGAAACTGCTCGAGCACCTGCTCGGTCACGCCGCCGACATCGGGATCGAACAGGTCTGGTTGACCGTCGAGCGCTGGAACAACCCCGCGATCGCGCTCTACGAACGGGTCGGCTTCGAGGCGACCGGCACGGAGAGCTTCGAACAGGAGATGGCGATCCGGCTGTAGCGAACGGGCATCTCTCTGCAGTCTCGACGATCGGATCGCAGGTCTCCGCGGTCTCGTTCGCGAACTCGGTCTCGAGGATCCGAGCTACCCGGCCATCGGGAACCCGTTGCGCTCCCCAGAAATCACTGGCTGAGAACCGTCCCACACTTATATCGAGAACGCCGGTGTCGTATCGGATGCAGTCGGCGTGGCGGTGGTGTAGCGTAACACACGCCCGTTCCACGGGTGTGCCGAAGGTTCGAATCCTTCCCGTCACATCCTTCTCGGTCCGTTACCCGTCCAGTGCCGACGCTTTCACAGGCGGTACAAGGCGGATGCCCCGGCCCTTGGGGCCGGGGAGGAAGCCGACACCCGATGACACAAACCACGTCACGATGGCAGGCCGACCCCCTAAACGTATAATAACCACTGGCGTCGGGAGTACGAGAAACGCCGTGCATCGCTCCAGCAGTGTGGCTCTCGCCGCGCCCACGAAAACATCGAGAGCGTTGGGCAGAAAGAGTACGGACGGTTCGGGATATACCTGCATACGGTGGCGAACGAACTCATTGAGGAAGCCGTCGAGAACGACTGTTCGCACATCGTGTTCGAGGACTTGACCTACATTCGGGAGAACATTCCCGAGGCGACGTGGCAACACATCTGGGCGTTCCGACGACTCCACGAGTACGTCGAATACAAGGCCGAAGAACACGACATCGAAGCCGTACAGGTTGACCCTCAAAACACGTCAAAGCATTGCTCAACGTGTGGTTTACCCACGACGACAATCGCCACCAAGAGTCGTTCGAGTGTCAGCAGTGCGGGTACGAGAACCACGCCGACTACAACGCTGCGAAGAACATCGGTTTGCAGTATCTCCGTCGTCGGCAAAACGCAGACGATGGAGGCGCACCCGTAGATGTGCGCTTGAATCGCGGGACGCTGAACGTGAGCGGGGAGTACGTCCCCCCTGCCTCTGTTGAGGCATAGAACGGGAGTCCACGCGAAAGCCTCGGTTGACCCCGAGGCGATTTACACCGACAGGACCGGCTGGCTCGCGTAGGAGAGCACGTACTCGGCGGCCCGCTCGAGGACTTCGGCCGACGCGGTTTCGGTGACCGGCTCCCTCGGAAGGACGATGAAGTCGGCGTCGACGGCGTCGGCGGTATCGAGGACGACGTTGCCGGGGTGGCGCGTCTTGCGCGTCTGCGAGAAGCCGTCGTCGACGGAGGTCACGAGCGGGACGTCCGCCTCGTCCGCGATGATCCCGATGTCCGCGAAGAATCCCTGCGTGTCCTCCGCGACGGCGTCCTCCTCGAGGGTGCCGGCGTTCATCCCCTGCACGACGCCCCTGCCGAGGACGTACAGGGCGTGGACTTCGGCGTCGTAGCGCTCGGCGACGGCGACGGCGTACTCGACGGCGGTGGCGGACTCCTCGCTCCCGTCGACCGGCGCGAGTACGGTGTCGACGGTAACCGGCTCACTGGCGACCATACGCGGTGGTGTGTCCCCCGTCACAAAAAAGCCACCCCACGACCGCCCGCTCGCGGGGCGGAGCCGCCGGTGTTTAAGCCGTCTCGGCCGTAACCCCCGTGCATGTTCGATACGGTCGTGGTCGCCACCGACGGCTCCGAGAGCGTCAAGCGAGCCGTCGACGTCGCGCTCGATCTCGCCGACCGCTTCGACGCCGAGGTCCACGCGCTCTCGGTCGTCGACGCCAGCGAGGTCGACGCCTCGCCCCAACAGCTCCGGGAGGAACTGCGGACCGCCCTCGAGACGACCGCCGACGCCGCGCTCGCGACGGTCGAGGAGCGAGCCGACGCGGACCTCGAGATCGACACCGCCGTCCGCGAGGGCCGGCCGGCCGCCCAGATCTGCGAGTACGCCCGCGAGATCGACGCCGATCTGGTCGCGACCGGGACCCGCGGTCGCCACGGCGAGAACCGCCTGCTGCTGGGGAGCGTCGCCGAGCGAGTCGTCCGCACCTCGCCGGTCCCCGTCCTGACGGTTCGACAACTCGAGCCCGCCGGCGAGGGGGCCGACGACGAGGCGGTCGGCGCCGCCTGAGCGGCGAGCAGCAGAACGACGCCGGGCGCCATCGCGTCGCAACGGCCGAAATAGGAGACGCTGACTCCGCCGCGCCGCGACGGCCGAGACCGGCGATTACTTCCGGACCCGCCACGCAGTCGTTGCTATGGACGAAGAACTCATCGACAGCGGCGACCTCCCGCTCGCCCGCAAGTCCGTGCTCCCGGGAACCGGTTTCTTCCTGCCCGACGCGCTCGAGGAGGACGTCGAGGACGAGCAGGCCGCGGCCGCCCTCGAGGGCGCTCGGGTCGCCGTCATCGCAGACCCCGACGCGGACGGGTTGGCCTGCGTCGCCCTGCTCCGCGAGGCCTACGACGACGTGCGGAACGTCCCGGAACCCGCCGAGGAGGACGAGAGCGACGGCGACGCGCCGACCGAGGCGACGGACGCGGCCGACGCCGTCGACGACGCCGACGAAGCGGCGGCGGGACTCGCCGACGAGACCGTCGATCCGCTCGAGGACCCCGAGCCCACGCCCCACGAGGTAGCCCTGATTCCCGCCAGCCCCCACGACGTCGAGGACGCGCTGGCCCGCGTCGCCGAGTTCGGCGACGAGGGGATCGACCTCTTCGTCTGCGATCTCGCGCCGGACAGATACGAGTACGTCGAGGAAGAACTCGATGCGGCGCTCGAGACCGCCGACCGCGTCTCGTGGTACGACCACCACCAGTGGAACGACGACGTCGCCCAAGCGGTCCGCGACGCCGGTGTCGACCTCGTCGTCGGCGACTCCGACGAGGAGTGTTCGGCCGACGTCGTCTACCGGTCGCTCGAGTACGACTTCTCGCCGATGTACGAGGAACTGGCCGCCGTGACCCGGGACCACGACCTCTGGCTGCGCGAGGACCCGCGCAGCGACGATCTGGCGGACTACGCCTACTGGACCGATCCGGCGGAGTACGTCGAGGTCGTCCGCGAGTACGGCGTCGACCTCCCCGAGTGGGTCCGGGAGTTCCTCACCGAGCGCCGCGAGGAGAAGGAGGCGCTGATCGACCGGGCGCTGGCCCGCGCGGAGTTCCGCGAAATCGGCGGCTACACGGTCGGCGTCACCTACGGCCGCTGTTCGCAAAACGAGGTCGCCGAGGGGATGCGCGAGCAGGGCGCCGACGCCTCAGTCGTCGTCAAACCCGCCGGCTCCGCCTCGATCCGCGGCACCGACGCGTTCGACCGCTGCCACGAGGTCGCGGGGAAGGTAAACGGCGGGGGCCACCCCAAGGCCGCCGGCTGCAAACCCGACATCTACGACGACATGCTCGACTACGCGAACCACTGGACGTCCCGCGGCGCCGTGACGAAGCAGGTCATTCTCGACGCGTTCCGCGAAGTCGTCGCGGACGAGGCCGAAGACGAGAACAGCACGGACACCGACGAAACGTAAGCGGTCCTTTTCCGTTCCACTGCCGAGTCGAGCAATACCGACACCGCCCGCTCTCCGGCGTCGTCCCGCGCATACCCATCAGTTGGTGGGAATCCAAATCAGTTAGGAGTCACCGCTAATGGAGAGAGTGTGGTCTGCAAAACTGCGGCAGGAAGTGACTTCATAACCACCACTGGCCGTGTCGAACCGAGCTCCTGCATCCTGCCCGCACCCCCGTCAACTGTCACTTCAGTTCCGACTCCCACTCCTATCCATCCGTTCGTTCCGACGACCGCGGAACCGTCACCGTTGGGAGAGCGCGTACCGCATCACGAGCTGCAGGACGTGAACGAAGACGCCGGCGACGGCGACGTAGACGCCGATCGTCTGGAGCGCGACCGAGGCGTCGCGATTGTCCCGAACTCGCCAGATCTCGTACCCCAGCCGGAGCAGGAATCCGAGGAAGATCAGGACGAACCCGGCCAGCAGGACGGGCTGGACGAATGTGCCGATCAGGATCGCGACGAGCCCGCCGATGAAGGCGTAACCCGCGTACGTCCCCCAGCTCTCGAACGTCTTCGAGCGCGCGTAGACGTAGCCGGAGATCACCGCCGTCATGAGCGCGACGACGACCGCCGTTATCCCGAGAATAGTCAGCTGACTCTCCCGCGGAGCGAAACGGAGCACGCCCGCGCCGAAGATCCCGAACGCGAGTTGCAGGAGTACCATTCCGACGAATGCGATGCCCATATCCCCGCCCTCGACGCCTCGCTGGGCGACGTACTGGCCGGCCATGATCGCCGCGCCGTAGACGACCGCGCCGATGATCGGGGCCGCGAACAGGTACTCGTTGACCTGCGCCAGCGGCGTCGTCGCGACGGCGTACATCACCGCGACGTTGATCGCCATCAGGACGCTCGCGCCGCCGATCACCTGCACCTCGCGACTCGAGAGACCGAATCCCCGTCCGGTCTCGTGTGGCGTTTCGAACGAACTCATAGCCCGACCCTAGCCGTGCGGGCCGCAAAAGCCTGCGCCCTACCGCTGAAACCCGCGTGCGGGCCGTCCGCCGGGGTCAGGCGTCGGCGTCGGGAACGTTCCACTTGTCCGAGTACGCCGTCCCGCACGTACACTTCGCGTACGCGTGCACGACGTCGCCCTCGGCGTAGATGCCGCCGACGTCCTCGTTCTGTTCCTCCGCGAAGGCGAAGACGAACTGCACCGCGTGGTCCTCGTCGGTCGGCGCCTCCGGACACTGGCCGCCGGTGAGGTCGTCCTCGATGATTCCCTCGAGTTCCATCGCGGACTTGGCGAACTGCATCGCCTGCGTGCCGGTCGCCGCCTCGAAGGCGTTGCGGCCGCGCTCGCCGTCGACGACGATCAGGACGCCGTCCTCGACGCGCTCGCCGAACTCAGCTAAGCGGTCGTCGGAGACGTACGAGTCGGCCAGAAACAGTGCGACGTCGTCGGGCCGCTCGCCGGCCAGAAACTCCTCGCGTGGGTCGGTCATAGACCGGGATTGTCGCTCGAGGTGGAAAAAGGACGCGTCATCGGGGTGGCCCTGGGATCGCAGGCTATGGGTCCAACTCCGATTTGGTCGCCGCGATAACTGCGGGAAACGGATCTCATCCACGGCCGTCGATCGACGGCCGTCGGTGGCGGCCCAGACGACGAAAAAGACTCGGGGGATCCAGCTACGACGTAGTCAGCGCTCGTCGGACTCGTTCGTGCCGGGAGCAGTGCTCTCGTTCTCGAGGTCGTCGCCGTTCTCGACGTTCTTCCCTTCCTCTTCGAGGTCGGAGTTACCGTTCTCGAGATCCTCCTCGTATACCTTCGAGTTCATGATGTTGCTCCAGATCATCACCTCGACCATATCGAGCTCGTTAGCGGCCGATTCGTTCTCGGCGGTCTCGTTATCGGCCGAGTCGTCAGGCGTCTCGTTGCCGGCCGACGTATTCCCGCCGGTATTGCCGCTATCGGCCGGGGTGAGCCACTCGGAATTGATTCCCCAGCCGAGCGCCTGTTCGTCGAAGGGGTTCGCGATCTCGGAGTAGAGGAAGGAAATATCCGAGCCGCGGTCGATCAGCGCCTGCCTGTAGACCTCGTAGATGATCCGGATCTCCTCGTTAGATTCGTCGACCGTTTCCGCGTCTGATCGATAGGTCAGGTAGAGTTCGCCGTCGTCTTCGAGGAGTTCGTCGACCGCGATCCCGTTCTCCTCGAGGAAGTAGTAGAACTCGCCCGGCGATCCCTCCCGGGGTTCGGAGGGTTCGACGGGTTCGATTACGGTCGCCGACGAGGAGCCGCCGACCAGCGAGCCGAGACAGCCGGCGGTCGCGACCGTCGCGACGCTCCCGGCGGTCGCGCCGAGGAATCGTCGTCTGGACGGGGAGGACTCGTGTTGCATACCGTTCAGTCGCAACGGCACCCGCAAAAAGACGCGGACGATATCGAACACTGAGTCGTGCCTCGCAGTGCACTCGGTTGCCATGTGAGTCAGCTACTGTAGTACGTAGCACCCACGAACCGAGCGGCCGTATTGAATCGTTGCCGTTGGACGCAGTACTGTGCGAATCCGTCCGCAAGAACCGAATTGGACCGCGCTCCACTATGGAGACGAGAGCGGCGGACTACGATGACCGCCGAAAATGAAACACGCCGTCTGCTGTATTCCCTGTAATGACCGTCTCGAGCCGACGGAGGTCAGGTCTCGAGATCGGATGCGGCCAGCATGACCTGCAGTGCCTCGCTTGGCGTCATATCATCGTCGAGCTGGCTGGCGTACCACGTTAAGAGATCAACGAACACCTCGCGGACATCGTGGGACGCCGCGCGGTGATGTGCGATCTCCCCGTCGGTTTTTAACGTAATATCGACCCCGTGCGGTTCGGACGCGTCGGACAGTCGTTCGCGTGGATCGTGTGCGTGATCGGACGATTCGGACTCGAGTTGCGTGAGGCGACTCGAGTCGTCGGTGCTCGCGGCGTCGGCAGTCCCTGTGACTGCGTCCGCGGCGGGCGATTCGTCCGAGCGAACGAGATAGCGGTTCTCACCGAGGTCGGCGACAGTGTCGTCGTTTAACTGCAACTCGTCAGGGGTGAGCACGCTGTCGTCCTGCGTCGGTTCCGGGGTCATGTGTCAGTTAGTCAGTTACTGTGAATCGCTTAGACCTGGACAACCTGTTTGTCACCGAAGGTCGACGGCACACTGACACCGTAGCTGAACTGTGCACCGGATTGGTCGATGAGTTTGATTGTCGCGCTCTCTCCGCCCGCGAGACCATTAGTCTGGATGTCCGAGACGGAAATCGAGAGTTTTACGCGGTCGTCTGTGTTCAGCAGTTCGGTACTGGTACCGGAGCCGGTGATGTTTGCTGTGGCGAAATTGTCTGCATTCGCGCCCGCGACAGTATCGCCACCATCGTCGTAAACCAGTGTCGTGTCGGCCTCATTACTGGTATACTGTACGGTCATCGCGGACAGGTCGATCGCTCCGGAACCTGCCGACTTCATGATTGTCATGTTGACCGTTTCGACGTAGTCGCCGTTAACGGAGCCGCTGGCGTGAACGACCTCAACCTGGTTCGCGACGGCTTCCTGAGTCTCGGAGCCAGTATCGGAGGCCTGGCTCTGCAGTGTTCCGGCCGTGTTGATTAATACGCCCGCTGCAATCGCTGCCACCAGAACCATCGCGATGAACACGATGAGGGTACCGATACCCACTTGACCGCGGTCTTCAGCCTCTGTGATTTTCTCGAACATCAGTTTAGACCTCCACGACCTGCTTGTCGCCGAAGGTCGACGGCACGCTGATACCGTACGTGAATTGTGCACCAGACTGGTCGACGAGCGAAACTGTCGCGCTGTCGCCACCAGCGAGACCATTACCGCCGTTGATCGTCGCAACGTCGATGGAAAGTTTGACGCGGTCGTTTGTGTTTAGTAGTTCAGTATCATCACCAGAGCCAGTGATATTTGCGGTGGCGAATTCTGTCCCACTGGACAGAGTTGCCGGCGTTGCACTATCGTTGTACGTAAGTGTCACGTCGTCCTTGTCACTGGTATACTGCACGGTCATTGAGGACAGGTCGATTGCTCCGGAACCTGCCGATTTCATGATCGTCATATTGACTTGATCAACATAGTCTCCATTGACAGAACCGCTCGCGTGAACGACTTCGACCTGGTTCGCGACGGCTTCCTGCGTCTCGGAACCGGTGTCGGACGCCTGACTCTGTAGCGTTCCGGCCGTATTGATCAATACTCCTGCTGCGATCGCTGCGACCAGGACCATCGCGATGAACACGATGAGGGTACCGATACCCACCTGACCGCGGTCTTCGGTTTCTGTTATAGTTTCGAACATAGTGCGTACACCCTGCGTGCCGCGCTCGCCCACGACGGGTCGCGATTACACCGCGTGCGACGCGTCCGGCCGTCCACATCGCGGACGCCGATCGCCGACCTGACGGGGCGAGCCCGTCGCTCCCTCGAGGGGCGTGGCGACGGGACTCGATCGCTGTCCCGTCGAAGGCCGGCGTGTGGCGAGATCGGTGGCATCACAGTATCTGGGGATGCACCCCGGTGGTGACAACGGATAGTCGGACTATCAAGCTCTGTATCACTTCAGTCGGCGTATCGAGACTCGACTCACGATTCGAAACGCGGCGCGAACTCGAGCGTACACCTTTAGGACCGTGCCCGCTACTGAGGAGTAGTATGAGTCTGCGACGTGTATCAGGGGAACCATCGTCCGTTGCCGCCGGCGTCTGCGAGCCGGAGCTCGCGCTCGAGCCGCCCGCGACGACGAGCCCGCCGCGTCGGGACTTCGTGTAGGAGCCTATGAATTTCGGACTCGCAACCCTCCGCGAACTCATCGAAGACTTCCTCAGTAACAGCGGCGGCCGTCGCGGCCGCCAGCGCGAGCAGCACCGAGAGAGCGACGAGTTCGATGGGGAAGAGGGCGCCGGGTCGGCCGGCGCGCCGGAATCCGGCGACGAATCCGCGGAATCCCCCGCTGATCTAGCTGCCGACGACGACACCGAGTCCGATGCCGAGGAAGAAAGCAGCGGTGGGAGCGGCCTGTTCGGACGCGGCTCCGCGGACGGAGACGACGAGGACGATATCGACGACCTCTATTACCGGATCGAGGAGCTCGAGGAGGAACTCGAGGACAAGGAGAACGAGCTGGGGTCGGTCCAGGACTCCCAGCAACACGTCGCGGAGCAGGTCGAGGAGATGAACGATCGCGTCCAGCAGCTGCTGGGCGTCTACGATCAGGTTACGGACGACGTGAACCCGTTCACCGGCGAGGGCGAAGCCCAGAACGGCTTCGGCGTCTTCGGCGAGGACGAAGCGGGCGCCGAGACGCGGGCGACGGACGGAGCCGGGATCCGGGCCAACATCGAGTCGAACGCCGACGGCGACGAGACGGTTTCGTTCGACGACCTCAAGGGCGTGATCGAGGACGCCGCGGCGGCCCAGCCGTCGGACGGCGAGACGATCACGTTCGACGAGGAGGCGGTCGACGGAGACGATACGCACGTCGCGGTACGGGCGACGGACAGCGTCGACGATTCGGACGCGTCGTCCGGGGCCGCGGACGGCGAGCACGACGACGAGTCGACGGGCGACGAGCCGGACGACGCGACGCTGACGACGCTCGCGGACACGTACGCGACGGACATCATCGTCTTCGAGTGGCTTACCCAGTTAGTCAGAACGGGTGGATCGGCCGCGACCCTGCGGGCGATCTCCTACTACGCCGAGATCGGTTGGATCGACGAGGAGGTCAAGACGCACCTCGAGAGCGTGCTCAGCGGGCCGGACCTCGATATGAACGTCGATCCCGGCTCGACGCCGGAGGAGCTGACCGCCGAGGACCACGCGGACAGCTACACGTACATCATGAAGCTACAGGAGATCCACGAGACGAGACGGGAGGTCGAAACCGACGGCCCGACGGAGGCGGGGTCGACCCCGTGACCGATCGGAGGTGACCAGGAATGGGATTCAGTACCAGTGGCGCGGCCGCGATCCTCTTCGTCGGCGCGCTCGTCGCCGTCGGGATCGCGTATCCGGTTATCCAGACGGCCCACGAGGACCGCCGGGCCGCGATCGACGACCGCGACGACCGGTCGCTCGATCTGCGCAACACCGATCTCGAACTCGAGGAGACGACCTACAACGATTCGAGCGACAATCTCACCGTGAACGCGACGAACGTCGGCTCGACGACGCTGTCGGTCTCCGAGACGGATCTGCTGATCGACGGCGAGTACGAGCCCAACGGCGAGTGGCTCGAGGTTCGAGTCGACGGCACCACCGGCCGGGAGCTGTGGCAGCCCGGCGAAACGCTGTCGATCGTCGTCTCGACCGCCGACCGACCGGACAGAGTGAAGCTCGTGACCGAACACGGCGTCGCCGCGACGACGACGGAGGTGTGATCGATGGCGAGTGACTCCGTCTCGTCGCTGATCCTCTTTATCGCGGCGATGCTCGTCGCGGCCGGCGTCGCCGGGACCCTCGTGACCAACGTCACCGAGATCAGCGGCTCGATCGACACCTACGGCGGCGAGGTCAAAGAGAAGATCGACACCGACGTCGAGATCATCAGCGATCCGGGCAGCGATGCGATATACAACGACACGAGCGAAAACGTCTCCGTGCTCATCAAGAACACCGGCCAAAAGACCCTTGCCAGCGACGGCTCTGCACTCGACGTACTGATCGACGGTGAGTACGTCTCGAGCGAATCAGCTACGTTCACCGTCCACGAAGGGAGTTCGGACACGTGGCGGCGCGGCGAGGTCGCCGAACTCGAACTCGAGCAGAAACTCGAACCGGAGACCGAGCACCGGATCGTCGTCATCGTCAACGGCGACGAGGAAACGCTCCGATTCTACGTGCCATGACCGACTACCACTCCATCGGATTGACAGGGCGGGACCGCGTGAACAACGCCATCGGCGGCGGCATCCCCGAGGGCAGCGTCGTGCTCATCGAGGGCGTCGACGGCGCCGGCAAGAGCGCGCTCTCCCAGCGCTTCTCCTACGGGATGGCCACCGAAGGGACCTACGTCACCTACATCTCGACGGAACTCGAGTCCTGGGAGTTCGTCCAGCAGATGAACTCGCTGTCCTACGACGTCGTCGACCTCCTGTTAGAGGAACAGCTGCTGTTCCTCCACGCGAACGTCGACACGCACGACGAAGGGAAAAAGCGGCAACTGCTGGCTCGCTTCGCGAGCGCGAAGACGCTCTGGAAGGCCGACGTGGTCTACGTCGACACGCTCTCGGCGCTGTTGCGCAACGACCCCAACTACGAGGCGGTTATCGACGACGGTGACGAGGACCACGTGATCCAGCGGCTGGTCTCGTTTCTCCGGCAGGTCACGATGCAGGACAAGACGGTCGTGTTGACGGTCGATCCGTCGAGCGTCGGCGACGACGCGTTACGGCCGCTGCGGAACGTGGCCGACGTCTACTTCGAGATCGAGACGAACACGGTCGGCCAGGAGATCCGACGGAAGGTGTTGGTGCGACGGTTCCAGAACATGAAGAGCCCGGTCGACGACTCCATCGGTTTCAGCGTTCAGCAGGGCCGTGGCATCTCGATCGTCAGTAGGACGGTGGCGTAAATGTCGGACTTCGGAACCGCGCGACTCGAGAACAAACTGGACGCGCTGGCCGACGAGTACCCCCACCTCCGGGAACACCTCGAGTGGTTCTACGAGGAGTACAACGAGTACCCGAAACTCATCGACGAACCCTCGAGCGAGTGGGAATCCCACCGGCCCAACGTCATCTACGTGGCCGAGGAACCGATCTTCTGTCACGTCTACGGCGATCTGGGGATCAGCACGACCTACTACTGCGTCGAACCGACCCTCGAGGGCGAGGACGAGGAGCTGTACGACCGCATCCGCCGCCGGATCCTCGACAAGAGCGTCACGCGACCGGCGCCCGGCGACAACGAGGAGTTCGAGGAGCACTTGGACGAACTCCTCGACGACGTCGTCGAGGTCACGTCGGGGATCACCGGCCAGTCGATCGGTCGGCTCAAGTCCTTCGGGACCAGCAAGATCTCCCTCTCGCAGGACCAGTTCGATCGGCTGCGCTACCAGCTCCAGCGGGACATCGTCGGGCTCGGACCGCTCGAGCCCGTGATGACCGACCCGGCGAACGAGGACATCCACGTCATCGGACCCAAGCAGTGTTACCTCGATCACGGCACCTACGGCATGATCGAGGCGACGGTCGACTTCGGCACGCCCGAGGAGTTCGAGCAGTGGCTGCGCAACATGGGCGAGCGGATGAACCACCCCGTCAGCGACTCCGACCCGGTGATCGACGCGACGCTGCCCGACGGCTCGCGTATCAACATCATCTACTCCGACGACGTCTCCGTGCAGGGGCCCTCGCTGACGATCCGTCAGGGCGAGGAGATCCCGCTGTCGGTCTTCCAGATCACGAAGTGGGGGACGATCTCGCCGGAACTGGCCGCGTACCTCTGGCTCTGTCTCGAGAACGAGCAGACGGTGTTCGTCGTCGGCGAGACGGCGTCGGGGAAGACGACGACGCTGAACGCCGCGCTCTCCTTTATCCCCCGGGACGCGAAGATCTACACCGCGGAGGACACCGCCGAGGTCATCCCGCCCCACGACACCTGGCAGCAACTGCTCACCCGCGAGGGATCGGGCGACGAGTCGGCCGACGTCGACATGTTCGACCTGGTCGCGGCCGCGCTGCGTTCACGTCCCGACTACATCATCGTGGGCGAGGTCCGCGGAGCGGAGGGGCAGATGGCGTTCCAGGCGGCCCAGACCGGTCACCCGGTCATGCTGACCTTCCACGCCAGCGACATCGTCTCGATGATCCAGCGGTTTACCGGCGCCCCGATCAACGTCCCCGAGACGTTCATGGACAACTGCGACGTCGCCCTGTTCCAGAACCGGGTCAAGCAGGGCGACGACGTCCTCCGACGGGTTACCTCGGTCCAGGAGATCGAGGGCTACTCCGATTACGAGGGCGGCGTGGTCACCCGGCAGGCGTTCAAGTGGGACCCCCGCGACGACGACGTCTCCTTTACCGGCCGAAACAACTCCTACGTCCTGGAGGAACAGATCGCGACGCTGCTGGGGTACGAGGACACCCGCGAGATCTACGACGAACTCGACCGGCGCGCCGAGATCATCCGACAGCTGATCGACGCCGACATCCTGGGCTACCACGAGGTCAACAAGGCCATCGCCGACTTCCAGCGCGACGGCATCGAAGGTCTCCCGATTCGGATCCGCAACCTCAACCAGTTCGCCTGAGTACCGCACCGCTTCTCACCGCACATGTCCACAGAGACCCAATCCGCGCCGGACACCAGCGCTCGATCGTTCCTCGAGTCGCTCGCCACGGCGTACGCGTCCATGGAGATGTCCTCCGGGCGGTATCTCCTCCTCGCGATCACCCCGGCGTTCGGGATCTTCATCGGCGGGGTAGCGCTGATAATCGCGCTGGGGCTGCCGCTGTTCGTCGGCCTGCCGGTCGTCCTGTTGAGTCTGCTGGCGATGGTCGTCGCGATCATCTACCCGAAACTCTCTCAGGATCGGAAGCGAAAGCAGGTCCGCCAGCGGTTTCACCTCTTTCTGACCCACATCACGGTCCTTTCGATGACGAACATCAACCGCGTCGAAATCTTCCGCACCTTAGCCGAGGAAGACGAGTACGACGCGCTGGCCGAGGAGATGGGCTACCTCGTCGCGCTGGTCGACACGTGGAACCAGAGTCTCGACGACGCCTGCCGGATCCGCGCCAAGCAGACGCCGAGTCCGCTCCTGACGGACTTCCTCGAGCGACTCGCCTACACGGTCGGCGGCGGCCAGCAGATCAGCGAGTTCCTGATGGACGAACAGGACACGATCATCCAGCAGTTCGTCACCAGGTACGAGGCCGATCTGGCGAAACTCGACGTGATGAAGGAACTGTACATGTCGATGATGCTGTCGGTGGCGTTCGTGCTCGTGTTCGCGATCGTCCTGCCGATCCTGATCGGGACGAGTCCGACGCTGCTCATCGCCGGGACGATCGCCATGTTCGCGATCGTCCAAGTCGGGTTCGTCTACGCGATCCACGTGGTGTCGCCGTACGATCCGACGTGGTACATCGAGGAGACGGACGGGGAGGGTCCGATGAAACGAATCCCGCGCGCGCTCGCGATCGGTATCGGCGGCACCCTCGTCCTCGCTATCGGCGTCCTCCTCGTTATCCTCGGCTACCTCCCGTTCGTCGCCGATCGAGTACCGCTGCCGATCCTCGCGGCGATCCCCGTGACGCCGCTGCTCCTGCCCGGGTGGCGCATCCGCGAAGAAGAGAGCAAGGTCAAGGACCGCGACAGCGAGTTCCCCAGCTTCATCCGGGCGCTGGGGACCGTCGAGAGCGTCAAGCAAACCTCGACGGGGAGCGTCCTCGAGAGCTTACGCAAGAAGGACTTCGGGGCGCTGACCGCGAACGTCGACGCCCTCTACAAGCGACTCAACATGCGGATCGACAACGTTCGCTCGTGGCGGCTGTTCGCCGCGGAGACCGGGTCGTACCTCATCCAGAAGTTCGGTGACATGTACGTCGTCGGCCGACAGATGGGCGGCGATCCGCAGGTGCTGGGGAACGTGATCAGCAAGAACCAGAACGAGGTGCTCAAGGTCCGCGAGAAGCGCCAGCAGGCGACGACGACGCTGATCGGCGTCCTCTACGGGATCACCGCGGCGAGCGTCTTCTCGTTTTTCATCGGCCTCGAGGTCGTCGAGATCATGATGGACATCACCGGCGAGATGGATCTGGGCGAGCAGAGCCGAGTCGCGGGGGACCTCATGCACACCGAACAGTACGACCTCGTCACTATCGAGTATCTGCTGCTCGGGACGGTCCTGGTCAACGCCGCGCTGTCGGCGGTCATGATCCGGATCACCGACCGCGGCCACCTGCTCAGCGGGCTGGTCCACTTCGTCTTCCTCACGTGGCTCGGCGCGCTCGTCGCGACCAGCACGCAGTACGTGGTCAACTTCGTGATGTGACCTCGGCCGGCCTGTGACCGATCGTGGGGACGGGCGACTCACCGCTCGTAATCGGCCGAACCTTCTTGATACTACCGCGACTGCTGACCGTATAGACCGGAGACGCCGGCCACTCATCATGATAGGATCAAAACCGTACCTCGAGACGCTCGAACAATCGGCCGGGCGGACCGACGCGACCATCCAGTGGGCCCGCTTTCTCGGTGAAACATTCGGGACGACGGGGGCGCTCAACTGCCTGCGCTACTACGAGAACCTCGGCTGGATCAGTCCGCTCGTGCGCAAACAGATGGTCTCCTATCTGCGGGGCCTCTCCCTGGGAGAGATCCACAACAAACGGTACGACGAACCGACGACCCTGGAGTACCCCCTCGAGTCGCTCAGCGGAACGCTGTTTAGCACCCACGCCCAGAGTCTCGAGTACATCGCGACGATCCGCGGCGACGATCTCGAGGAACACGTCATGATCGCCCGGATGGCCGAACGACGCGTCGAACGGCAGATCGACGAGGACGACGAGGACGGAGATCCCGACGAGATGGTGAGCATCATCCGGGACGGTCCGTCGACGTACTGATCCTCCCCTCCTCCCCTCTTCGGTTTCTGACATAATCCGCAAGAACTAGTTCGTTTTGAGATACAATCAGAACAATACAACCTATTCTGAAAATACACTGTCGTACGCATCGTTATTGAGTCCGCACAGGCCGCAGTAATATCCAATAGCCGATAAAACAGTTATTTTGTAACTCAGGATATGTTCTAATTACGAACACGCTGTCTGTTCCGTTCCCTGTCGTTTAATACGTATCAGTGCCAGGGTCACAGTAGTCGTGACTGGGGCCGCTGTCACCGGCGGCAGTGCGTGGCCGACGCGTGGCGTTGACGGTTCCAGTCACGTACCCCCCACTGGTGATCGTCAATGCGTGAGGAAACCCACAATACCGAGTCCGTCTTCGACGAACTGTCGAGGGCGGCGACTGCGGATTCACAGTCGGAATCGTACGATATCTCGCTTGGAACGACGGCGGAGTCGACCAAGGACGTCGAGCGCGAGCTCGACGAGCTAATGGATCAGGTCAACGCGGCGCTGCCGACCGACGACGTCACGTTCGACGAGGCGCTGATCAAGGAGAACCTGGACGAGATTCTCCTGATGCTGATCGCCTTACACGAGGAGACCCACGGCAAGGAACTCCTCTCGGATCTGACTCATCTCTTCGGCGCCCAGCTCAGTCCCGGCACCGTCTACCCGTGCCTCCACGCGCTGGAGGAGGAGGGCGTGCTGTCGATGCACGCGAAGGTTCGAACCAAGGAGTACTCCATCGCGGACGAGGAGTTCGTCAGATCGACCGTCGAGCGAACGATGGTCCAGCATCTGGCCTTCGGACTGTTGCTGTACGCGTTCCTGCCGCGGCTCTGAGCGGCGGCTACCCGCCGCGCTATCGAATTTTTACCGATCGCACCGATACCGGAACGCAGTAGCGACGCCGTTTGTCGACCGGTGGTGCTCCCTCGGAGATCGGCTCGCTGACGACGGCTTCGAGCCGTTACTGCTCTTCGAGATCCTTTGCGATGTCGCTCAAGCTGTTGCTCGGCGGTTCGTACGCGTCGTAGTAGGTCGTCTCGCCGGGTGCACGCAGTCCGTAGAGGAAGTCGGGCTCGACGACGTCGATCAGTACCGAGCCGCCCTTCGAGACGCTTCCCGCGTCGACCCACTCGATAAGCCGATCCGTCGCCTCGCTCGGATCGCGCGCCGCGTCCGGCGTCTCGTAGACGCCCGGAATCGACAGGTCGTCGCCGGTCAACGCCCGTTCGACTCGGCCGAACAGCTCCTCGCCCTCGATGACGATCCGGACGACCTCGTCGGTCGGAAACGCCTCCCGGTCGTCGGCCGGGATCTCGAGGCGCACGCCCGTCGTCGTCTCCGCGCAGGTCGACCGAACCGTCTGCACTGACGGATGGTCGCTCGCAATTCGATCTGCCATAACCGAAAAAACTCGTCTGTTACTCGCCGTCCTCGGCGTCGCCGAGCAGCTCGTCGACGTCGGTGCTGCCGCGGTCGACGATCGAGGCGTTGATCTGTGCGACGGCGTCGGAGACCTCGCGGCCGCGAACCGTGATGCGGCGGCGCTCACCGTCGCGAGACGGCTTGTAGCCCGTCTGGCGCTCCTTCATCAGGACTTCCTTGAGGTTCGAGCCCGCGACCTCGGGGTTCAGCGGTCGCCCGGCGTCGTCCGAGCCGCCGGTGATCTCGAGCGTGTAGCCGTCGAGACCGACCGCGCCGCCGTCGACTTCCTCGCCGATCGACTTGCCGATAAACCGATTCGCGTCCTGTTCCTCCGCCTCGAGCTGATAGGACGACCCGGAGTCGGGGTCGCCGACGACGACAGTGAAACTTGCCATACCCGACGGAAGAGGACCGTCGGTCAAAAGAACATCGATACGACCTTTTGCTCTGCGTGCGGTCGCGAAGCGACCGCACTCGGCAAAACGTCGATGAAAAGCACTCCTCCCTCCGTTCCGTTCACTACGTTCACTCCACATCGGTCGTCGGCCCGCTCGTTCGCGCCTGCGGCGCTCACTCGCGGTCGTTATCGTGATTCGCCTGCCCTTCCCCGAGTCGGACGGCTCTCGCGGTGCTCGAGCCGTCCTCCCGACCGTGGAAATTAGTCCGGAGCCGCCCTCGAGTCGACCGTCACGATCACCGTCGCTCGAACAGTCAAGTACTTGCAACGCTTACGACAACCCGTGTTCATCGATCCCGGGAAACTCGAGGTCCGCCTGCGCGACGAGTTCGGCGGTACGATGGGCCAGTCCCGCGTGGTCGTTCGAGAGGCCGTCGACCTCGCCGACGCCGGACGGTACGAGGACGACGTCGGGGTGCCGCTGACGAACGAGGTGGTCCTCGACGAACTCGCGGACGCGCCCGACGGGCCGCCGACCGACCGGTGGAACTGGTGGATCGGGTCGCTCGAGATCGCCTACGGCGGCTACGGTCAGTTCGGAATCCGACGGTATCGAAACGAGGAGTAGCGGCCAGCGTCGGAGTTTCCCCCGCGCCATCGGTATTCGTGTGAACCGAAACGACTTTCTCCGTCCTGACTGACTATTCGGTAAGTGACCAGCACAGACGCTCGTGATGCGATCATGGGTACGACCGACAGAGTTCACTGCGAAGTCGCCGACATCGACCTCACTGCCCGGATCGCCGCCGATAGAACCGATCGCAGCACGGCCGCGCCGTTCGCGCCCTCCGACTCGCTGGCCAGTGGCACACTGTGTCCGGAACAGGACGGTGGTTCCTCCGGATGACCGGGTACAGCGACCCCACCACTACCGACGGATCTGTGACGGGACGGGAGGCCGATGAGACGGCTCGGAACGCCCGAGATCAGCCTCCCGCCGGGCCGACCGGCGGCCTCGCGGAGCCGATCCGAGCGCTGGCTACCGCATCGCTGCCGCCCCGGGACCGATCGCTGCCCGCGACGCTGTGTACGAACGCCGGCGAGGTCGGGCTCGAGGCCGCGGACTCCCACACGCGACCCGATTCAGACCGACTGGGTCGCCTCCTCGAACCCGTCGCCACGTCCGTCGTCCTCCTCGAGGGCTACGTTCGACTCCGGCTCGCGCTGGTGGCGGGCGCCGACGGCGGCGATCACGACGCCCGGGTCCAAACGGCCGACGCGACACCCGAGTGGCTGTCCGTCCTCCTCGAGAACGTTCGGTTCCCGGCGGACCGGGACGCCGTCCTCCTGGCGAGCGATCACCTCCACGCCGGCGCCTACGCGACGGTCGCCGACGCGCCGCTTCCGGCGGAGCGCCGGCTCGAACTGTACCGCCTGCTGACCGAGGGGTCCTCGGCGCTCGCGCGCCGCTTCCTGCTCCTGTCCGACGCCGCGCCGGTCGACGAACGACGCGGCGCCATCGACTCCGCGGCCGTCGAGGCGACGCTCGCCGAGACCGCCGGTGCGCTCGGCGCGACCGTCGTCGGCGCGCCGACCGAAACACGGACGGCGCTGCGGACGTATAGTCACGCGGTGATGACCGCACTCACGTCCCGGACCTCGGTCGCGTCCGACACCGATCTCCGGTCGCGCGCCGCTCGCATCCTCGCCGGCGAGGCCGAGACGCCCGCGGGAACGGCGCCGCGCGACGGGGCCGAGTCGGGCGGTCCGACCGTCGAGTCCCACCTCGAGCGAGCCCGCGGAGCGCTCGAATCGCTGGCCGACGCCGTCGAGACGACCGGCTCCGGTTCGACGCCGCTGGACCGACTCGAGCGAGCGACGCGGCTGCCGTTTTCCGGGTGAGTCACGACCGATGAGCGACGGCGAACTCTCGCGGCCGATCTGGCCTGCGTACCCGCTCTCGGCGTTCGTCGCCGGGCTCGGCCACTGCTATCTGGGCGAGTGGAAACGCGGGGCGAGCTGGTTCGGGCTGTACGTCCTCTCGCTCGCCTTCCTCTCCGCCCGGACGCTGTCCGGCGCGTTCGCCGTGAGCGAGCCGTTTTTCGTCACGGCGTTGCAGTTCGACTCCGTCAGCTATTTGGACGTCGCCGTACCCCTCGCCGTTCTGATCGTCTGCCTGCTCGACGTCTATCTCATCGGGCTCACGAAGCGAACGGCCACGCTCGCGGCCGTCTCCGGCGAACCGCGTTCCAACGGCTCGTAGCGTCTGTAGATTTTTGTGCGTGTGCGTCGAATTACAGGTATGCCCCGACTCGGATCACTCCTGCTCAAGAGCGCCGGCGCCCTCCTGCTCGCGTTCATCGCGCTCAGCGTCATCGCGACGGTCGTCGGTATCGTCCTCTCGGTCGTCGCGACCGTCGTGACGGCCGTCGCGACGCTCGCGATGCTCGCCGTCGTCGTCCTCGCCGCCGTCGGACTCGTCTCCCTGCTCCGAGACGACGGCGGAGGAGACGGTCTCGAGACCGAGTACGGACGCGACGGCGCCCGGTCGACCGACGTTCGCGAGGAACGCCTCCGCTCGCAGTACGTCGATGGCGAACTCAGCGAGGCCGAGTTCGAACGGGAACTCGACCGTCTGCTCGAGGACGGAAACGGTCGAACCGACGGTCTCGACGCGCGGCGCTCGCGCGACTCGACGACCGATCGAACGCGGCTCTGGGATCGGTAGCCGCGGTCCCGCGCCGTCCCGTCGCCGCCCTGTCCCGTCGGGTCACTACACCCTGCCGTCGTTGGTCCGCCGTGGCCCTGCCGCCGCGTCGATTTTGAAACCCCTTATTCGACTCGAGGCCGCAGTGCGAACGATGGAGCTTCGATTTCTCGGCGGCGCTCGCGAGGTGGGTCGCAGCGCGATCCTCGTGAACGACGCCCTGCTGCTCGATTTCGGGATGCTGACGGCGAACCCGCCGCAGTTTCCCGTCGAGACGCCGACGCCCGAGGCGGTCGTCGTCTCCCACGGCCACCTCGACCACGTCGGCGCCGTGCCGGCGCTGCTCTCGGGCGACGCGCGGCCGCCGATCCACTGGACGCCGCCGACGTACGAACTGACGCTGACGCTCGCTCGGGACACGCTGAACCTCCACGGCGGAACGATGCAGTGTCCGTTCACCGAGACGGACGTCCAGCGCGTCACGCAGGTCTCGCAGACTCACGGCTACCGGGAGACGTTCGAGGCGGCCGGCCACGAGGTGACGTTCTACAACGCGGGCCACATCCCGGGGAGCGCGCACGTCCTCGTCGACGACGGCGAGACGCGCCTGCTCTACACGGGCGATTTCCACGTCGACGATCGTCGGGGCGACGCGGCCGAGACGACGTCCCCGAGCGGCCAGCGGCTCGTTCCGGGAACGACCGCGCGGCCCGATGCCGACGTCGTTCTCTGTGAGAGCACCTACTCCGACGTCGAACACGACGACCGGGCCGTCGTCGAGGAGCGATTCGCCGAGAGCGTGCAGACGACCCTCTGGGAGGGCGGCACGGTCGTCGTCCCCGCGTTCGCGATCGGCCGCACGCAGGAGCTGATGCTCGTCTGCGACGCACACGACATCCCCTGTTACGTCGACGGGATGGGCAAGCGAGTGACCGAGATGCTGCGCCGGTATCCCGATTTCGTCCGCGACGCCGACGCGTTCCGGCGGGCGATCTCCCACGCGCGGTTCGTCACCGGCCGAAACGGGCAGCGAAAGCGCATCACCGACCAGAAAGCCGCGATCATCACCACCAGCGGGATGCTCTCGGGCGGTCCGGCGATGACTTACATTCCCGAGATCCGCGCGAACCCGACGAACAAGATCGCGATGACCGGCTATCAGGTCGAGGGCACCCCCGGCCGCGACCTCCTCGAGACCGGGAGCGCCGAGATCGACGGCCGCCGGATGCCGATCAGCGCCCGGGTCGAGCAGTACGACTTCTCAGCCCACGCGGATCGGGACGGGATCCTCGGATTCCTCGAGTCCTACCGGGACGCCGAGGTGCTGATCAACCACGGCGACCGCTGCGAGGCGTTCGCCGAGGAACTGCGGGCGGACGGGTTCGACGCAGCGGCGCCCGAACGCGGCGAGACCGTCTCGGTGTCGCCTCGCTCCGCGTCGTAGTCTTCCGCCGCGCTACGGCCGTCCGCCGCGTCCTCGCCTCACTCCGCGTACTCCTCGAGCGCACCCCACGAGAGCGTCCGCTCCACGCGAATCTCGAGGACCGCGCGCTCGGATAGGTCGTGGTCTGCGTACTGGTCATACTTCGACTCGAGGGCGGCGACGGCGGCGCCGTGGGCGGTATTGTCTCCGTCTTCGGCCTCGATGACGGTGGCGCGGCCCCGGACCTGCACCCACGCGAGCCGCGACCAGTCCTCGCTGTAGTAGTCGACGAGCACGGTCGCGTGCGGGTTCGCCCGTGCGTCGCGGACGCGCCGGAGGTCGCGGGTCGACTTCGGTTTCTCGTCGATCGCCGAGACGAGTCGGAGGTCGCGATCGGAGTCGGACGCCGAGTCGCCGTCGGCGTCCTCGAGCACCGCGTAGCAGATCGGGACCGCGTGGGGGCGACCGTCGCCGTCGGCCGTCGCCAGCGACGCGACGCGGGCGCGCTCGAGGACGGCTCGCTCTTCGGGCGTCATACCGAACGAACGGCGCCGACGGGGAAAACGGTCGGTGGGGCCCGTCGCCCGAACCCGGGGCTATCCACCGGAAAAGCAAACTACTCGAGTGGCCCGACACTCACTTCGTCCGAATGAGGCGCTCGAGCGCCGGCTATCGTCGGGAGTACGGACTCGTCGCGTTCGGAGCGCTGAGCTACACCTGCCTGATGTTCGTCTGGTTCTCGCTGCCGGCGTACCTGTCGGTGATCATCGACGACGTGGGACTCTCGAGCACGCAGGCGGGGATTCTCACGGGCGCGGTGCCGCTGACCTACATCCCGCTGGCGCTGTTCTCCGGCGTCGCCGTCGACCGGATCGGGCCCGGCCGGAGCCTCGCGGCGGGCGTGCTGATCTACGGAGTGGCACAGATCGCCCGGAGTTTCGCGCCCGGCTTTCCGTCGCTGTTCGTCGTGACGCTGCTGCTCGGCGTCGGTGCCACGGCGATCACCTTCGGCCTCCCGAAACTGGTCGGCGTGTTGTTCCCGCCCGAGAAGACCGGCCGCCCGTCGGCCGTCTACCTCGTGGGCGCGTCGACGGGCTCCGCGCTCGTCTTCGCCGTCGGACGGCCGATCCTGGGACCGTGGCTCGGCGGCTGGCGGCCGCTGTTCTTCTGGAGCGGCGTCGTCGCCGTCGCCTACGGGCTCGTCTGGCTGGTCGTCACCCTCCGGGCGGGAATCGACGACCGGATGGACGGCGACGGCGGCTTCTCCCTCGAGTCGATTCTCGAGGACCTCCGGCTGGTCCTTTCTCACCGGGAACTGCAACTGGTCGTCGTCATCGGGACGATGTACCTGCTCTTGAACCACGGGCTGCAGGGGTGGCTCCCGACGCTGCTCGAGTCCCGGGGGCTCGCGGCCGGCCCGGCCGGACAGACCACGAGCATACTGGTGGCGTCCTACGTTGTCGGCGTGCTCACCGTCCCGGAACTGGCCGACCGATACGGACTGCGACGGCCCGCGCTGATGGCCTGCGGCGCCGTCGCGTTCGTCGGCGTCGCCGGCGTGATCGTCGGCGGTACCGGCCCGCTGGTCCTCGTCGGCATCGTCGTCACCGGGATCGGCGTCGGTGGCATCTCGCCGCTCGTCCGCGCGATCCCGCCGGACCTCGAGGGAATCGGCGCCCGCCTGACCGGCACCGCGGTCGGCTTCATCTTCGCCGTCGGCGAGCTCGGGGGCTTTTTCGGCCCGATGCTCGTCGGAGCGTTACGCGACGCGACCGGCTCGTTCGTCCCCGGACTGGTCGTCCTCGCGGCCGGCGCGCTCGTCGTGGTCCTCGCGGGGTGGGCGTTGCACTCGCTCGAGAATTAAGGTGGACTCGAGGATACCAGCGATCAACGGCCTCCGTCCCCCGGTTCTCGGGACGCCTCGGACGGTCGTTCGAGATTGTCAGAGAGCCGTTCGCTCGGCTTCGATCCGGTGAGCCCGGTCCGGAGAGGGACCGGAGATCAGGCCGCTTCGTGCGGTGCAGCGACCACGGCCCGATCGGCGTTCAAGAGCAGCGACTGGGTGACGCTGCCGAACAGGACCTGGTCGAACGAGGAGCGTTTGCGAGCGCTGACGACGATACACTCGGCGTCGCGTTCCTTCGCGTAATCGAGCAGTGTCGGTGCGGGATCACCGGTCAATCCGACGGGCGTGAACTCGCCGGATCCTTCGATCCCTTCGACGATCTCGCGGGCGATTTCGGTCGCCCGCTGGTCGCGGTCGTCTTCGACTATCGCGTCGACCTCCTCGAGGGCGTACCTGGCGGCCTCGTTGCTGGTGGTCTCCGCCGCGTCCCGCACGTGGACGGCGTGGAGTTCGACGCCGTACGCGTCGGCGAGTTCGCGGGCTTGTCTGATCACTGATCTCGCTCGATCCGACCGATCGACCGCTGCGACGATTGGCATACGGGTCTAATTTCGATGAATAGCGACTTAGGTCTGTGCTACTTACTACCACGATATTGCGGATGCGAGTAAACGCTACGATCTCTTCGTCGTTCTCTGAAACTGGGGCCGGGAGTCGGTATCGCGGCTCTCCGCTACCGGGAGAACGGAATACTCGGAAAACGGATCAGTGAAAGGCATCACGCGTCCTCGAGTACCAGCGTCGCGTCACAGTCCGGGCACTCGAAGTCGACGCCGTCGGTCCGCGAGATCCGCATGTGGTCGCACTCGCAGCCGGGACAGGCGACGTCTCTGTCCTCGAGGACGGGTATCCGAGCGATGCGAACGTCGTCGCTTTCTCGGGGTGCACCCAGCGCGATCGCGACCACGCGCTCAGTCCCGGCGTTGTACCCCGACTGGAACTCGCCGGGCGCGAATCGGACCGCCTCGTCCTCGGCGACGGTCACCTCGCCTCGCTCGTCGCCGTCGTCCGCTCGGAGTTCGAACGTCGCCTCTCCCTCGAGCACGAGGAACACCTCCTCCTGATCCGCGTGAGCGTGGACGGACCCGCTGAACCGCTCGCCGGGCTCGAGGACGTAGCGCGTGATCGCGAGGTGGTCCGTCCCGAGGGGGTCGGCGAGGGCGCGGCGATCGGTGTGGAGCTCCTCGTCGTACGGATCGGAGTCGACGTCGTCGATCGCGAGGTGTCGCATGGATCTCCGTTCGGCGCGTCGGCACAAAACCGTTCGAGAGCGAAGCGGACTTCTAATTCAGCGCGAAGCTTTATCCATTCGGTTCGTGTCGGAGGCCTATGGCGACCTCGCCACGAACGAACCTCTTACAGCAGACGCTCGCGGACGGCGACGTCGCGCTCGGCGTCCTCGAGAACGCGTACGATCCGACGCTGGTCGAGTTCTACGGCGAACTCGGACTCGATTTCGTCTGGATCGACCTCGAGCACGCCGGGCCGAGCCCGTTCGACGGGGACCGACTCGAGGAGCTGACTCGGGCCGCGAACGTGACGGGAACGGAACTGCTCGTCAGATTACCGGAACCCGACCCCGGAATGGTCCGGAAGACGCTCGATGCCGGCGTCCGGTCGCTGTTCGTCTCCCGGATCGAGTCCGCCGACGAGGTGCGGCGGGCGATCGAGGCCTCGCGGTTCGAGTACGACGGCGAGCCGGGCAAACGCGGCTTCGCCAGCCCCCGCGCGAGTCGGTGGGGGACGACCGACGACTACGCCGGCACCGAGGACGACGAGATCGTCGTCGGCGTGACGATCGAGAACCCGACCGCGATCGACGACATCGAGGAGATCCTCGAGGTGCCGGGGCTGGGGTTCGTCTTCGCCGGCCCGCTCGATCTGGCCGTCTCGCTGGGCCACCCCGGCGAGCCCACCCACGACGAGGTCGAAGAGCGAA
This sequence comes from Haloterrigena gelatinilytica, assembly GCF_013342145.1. Classification (NCBI taxonomy): domain Archaea; kingdom Methanobacteriati; phylum Methanobacteriota; class Halobacteria; order Halobacteriales; family Natrialbaceae; genus Haloterrigena; species Haloterrigena gelatinilytica. Next base: position 3,936,406 of record NZ_JABUQZ010000001.1, read on the forward strand.
TCGAGGAGATTCGGGAGGCGGCCCTCGAGGCCGAGGTCCCGCTGGGCGGGCTCGGGTTCGGAATGGACGACGTCAACGAGAAGGCCGAGTCGGGCTACCAGATCCTCAACCTGGGGAGTACGACCGGGGCGCTGGGCGGCGCCGTGCGCTCGTGGCTGAACGAATACGGAGGGTCCTGATCATGTCCGAACACTCGTTCGATTCGGCGGTCGAGGAGGTATCGAACTCGATGCATCCGGGAGCGTCCGCGGGAGCGGAATCTAACCGATCCCGGTGGAAACGAGTGGGCACCGTCGCCCTCGGCGGCGCCCTCGTCGCGTTCGGGCTCCGGCGCCGCTCGCTGGGCGGGACGGTACTCGCGCTCGTCGGCGGCGCGCTCTCCTACCGAACGCTCAGCGACTATCTGTCCGACGCCGGCGGGACGGAACCGGTCGAACGGTCGATCACCATCGACAAACCGGCGGACGAACTGTCCGACCTCGCTCGCGACCCCGAGAACTTAGAGCGCATCGTCGGCCACTTCGCCGACGTCTCCGCGGTCGGCGACGAGCGCTACCGGTGGAGCGCGGCCGGCCCGCTCGCCCGGGAGCTGTCGTGGGAGATGGAGATCACGACCGACGAGTCCGGCGAGCGGCTCCGCTGGGAGACGGTCGACGACGACGCGAGCGGCGCGCTGTTCGACGCCTGGTCGCTGTCGTTCGACTCGGCTCCGGGCGACCGCGGGACGGAGGTGACCCTCGAGGTCCGCCTCGATCCGCCGGGCGGGACGGCCGGCAGCGCGGCCGTGGAGCGACTCGACGTCGTCCCCGAGTCGCTCGTCGGGACGGCGCTGGATCGCTTCAAGAGTCTCGCGGAGACAGGCACGGTGCCGACGACCGAGAATCGACCGTCCGCTCGCGGACGGGGTGATCTGCTATGACCGACGAAACGATGCGAGCGCTCACGTGGCACGGCGAAAAGGACGTTCGAGTCAGCGAGGTTCCCCGGCCCGAGATCGTGGAGCCGACCGACGCGATCGTCGAGATCACGGCCACCGCGATCTGCGGCTCTGACCTCCACCTCTACAACGACCGGATGCCGGGAATGCGCGAGGGCGACGTCCTCGGCCACGAGCCGATGGGCGAGGTCGTCGAGACCGGCGACGAGGTCGAGAACCTCGAGGTCGGCGACCGGGTCGTCGTCCCCTTCACGATCAGCTGCGGCTCCTGCTGGTTCTGCGAGGAGGACCTCTACTCGCTCTGTGACAACTCGAACCCCAACGCCGAGATGGCCCGCAAGATGATGGGCCAGTCGCCGGCCGGCCTGTTCGGCTACTCCCACCTGCTGGGCGGCTACGCCGGCGGCCAGGCGGAGTACCTGCGGGTACCCTACGCCGACGTCGGTCCGATCAAGATCGAGTCCGACGTTCCCGACGAGCAGGTGCTGTTCCTCTCCGACGTCTTCCCGACGGGGTACATGGCCGCCGAGAACGCCGATATCGAGCCGGAGGACACCGTCGCCGTCTGGGGCTGTGGCCCGGTCGGCCAGTTCGCCGTCCAGAGCGCACAGATGATGGGCGCGAACCAGGTGATCGCCATCGACCGCGTCCCCGAACGCCTCGAGATGGCCGGGACACACGGCGACGCGGAGACGATCAACTACGAGCACGCGGACGTCTACGACCAGTTGATGTCGATGACCGGCGGTCGCGGCCCGGACCGCTGTATCGACGCGGTCGGGACGGAGGCCCACGGGACGGGTCTCGACGGCGTCTCCGACCGCGTCAAGGAAGGCGCGAAGCTGCAGGACGATCGCCCGTACGTGCTCCGCGAGGCCATCAAGTGCTGTCGCAAGGGCGGCACCCTCTCGGTGCCCGGCGTCTACCTCGGGCGCGCGAACGTCCCCTTCGGCCCGCTGATGAACAAGGCGCTGACGGTCAAGACGGGACAGACGCACATGCAGCGCTACCTCGACCCGCTGCTGGGGAAGATCGAGGAGGGCGAGATCGACCCCTCCTTCATCATCTCCCACCAGGTCGGCCTCGAGGACGGGCCGGAGATGTACCAGACGTTCAACGACAAGGAGGACGACTGCATCAAGGTCGTGATGACGCCCTGAGGCGATTCGGGCCGGCGGCGTAACGGGTCGGTCCCCGCCGTCCTGCGACGAACGCGCCAACCCTTTTGCGCTGCGCGGATTCACGCCCGATATGTTCCACGGCGAGGAGTTCTGGCTCGTTCGCTTCCTCTTCCAGCGGGGGCTGGCGTTGCTGTACCTGCTGGCGTTTCTCGTCGCCGCGTTCCAGTTCCGGCCGCTGGCCGGCGAGGACGGCCTGTTGCCCCTCGAGTGGTACGCCGAGGGCGCCGACTTCCGCGAGCGGCCGAGCCTCTTCTACTTCGTCCCGAGCGATCGGGCGATCGCCGTCGTCGCGTGGTCCGGCGTCGTCCTCTCGGCGCTGGCGCTGGTCGGGTTGCCATACTGGCTGCCGGAGCCGTATCCGACGCCGGTCTCGGTGGTGCTCTGGGCCTTCATGTGGGCGCTCTACCAGTCGTTCGTCAACGCCGGGCAGACCTTCTACGGCTACGGCTGGGAGTCGATGCTGCTCGAGACGGGCTTTCTCGCGATCTTCCTCGGCGCCGGAGCGGTGGCACCGCCGGTCGTCATCCTCCTGCTCCTGCAGTGGGTGCTCTTTCGCAACATGTTCGGTGCGGGCCTGATCAAACTCCGCGGAGACGACTGCTGGCGCGACCTCTCTTGCATGGACTACCACTACGAGACCCAGCCGATTCCGAACCCGCTGAGCTGGTTCGCCCACCACCTCCCGAAGCGGTTCCACCGGTTCGAGACGTTCGGGAATCACGTCGTCGAACTGCTGATCCCCTTCTTGTATTTCGCCCCGCACCCCGCCTCGTCGCTGGCGGGCGCGGCGACGATCGGCTTCATGGGCTGGCTGATGCTCACCGGCAACTTCGCATGGCTGAACGCGCTGACGATCGTACTGGCGATCGCGACGTTCAGCGACGGGGCCCTCGAGTGGGCGCTGCCGGTGACGGCGCCCGAGACCGTCGCGACGCCGCTCTCCCTCGAGGGCGCGGCGATTCTGGTCGCGATCGTCGTGGTCGCGATGAGCGTCCGACCGATCGAGAACATGCTCTCGGAGAGCCAGACGATGAACACGGCCTACGATCCGCTCCACCTCGTCAACACCTACGGCGCGTTCGGCTCGATCACGCGGGATCGCTACGAGATCGTCATCGAGGGGACCAGCGACGATGAAATAACTGAGGAGACCGAGTGGGAGCCCTACCGGTTCGAGGGGAAGCCGACCGACCTCGAGCGGCGGCCGCCTCAACTCGCGCCCTACCACCTCCGGCTGGACTGGCAGCTCTGGTTCGCCGCTATGGCGCCCTCCCCGCGCCGCCACCCGTGGTTCACTCGCTTGCTGGCGAAACTGCTCGAGCAGGACGACGACACGCGGGCGTTGCTGGCCGCGGACCCGTTCGCCGAGCGCGAAGAGTCGCCGACGCACATTCGCGCGGTCCGGTACCGCTATCGGTTCACGACGCCCGAGGAACGGGCGGAGACCGGCCGGTGGTGGGAACGCGAGCGCGTCGGCACCTACGTCGCGCCCGCGTCGCTCGAGGAACTGCGGCTCCGCGGGCCGGGGCTGTGAGCGGCGGGACTCCACGCGGCCGAAATCGAAGCTCCCCGCTCGAGCGCTTATCGGCCGGCTTACCGCTCGTCGTCCGACTGCTGGCGCGCCGGCGGCGTCTTCGACAGTAACTGGCCCCACTTGTCGCGGTTGTCCGCCACCTGCCGGTAGCCCCACTCGCGGATCCGCGCGTAGTCCTCGAAGTTCCGCAGGAAGCCGAGCGTTTCGGCAACGGGGCCGCCGCTGTCATACCGGCGCAGCGCCTCCTCGATCGACGCCCCGCAGGAGTAGACGCGGGTTTCGGTCACGAGATGGGAGCACTCCTCGTAGTACTCCGGCAACCGCTCGCGGAGTTCGGGGTGGTCCGGCAGGTCGCTAAACCCCACGATGCGGAGGTCCGTCCGCTCGTCGAAGTAGTCGGCCCACCAGGTACAGAAGCCGCAGTCGTCGTCGTAGACGAGGGTCGGCTCGAGCATGGCTAGCGGTACGGGCTCGAGACACAAACCGCTGACTCGGATTCGCCGCCGGGACGGCACGCGAGGCGGGGCCGTCGAACGGTCGGATACTTGAGCCGGGGTCGTGAACACGGGCGTATGGAGCGGTTCGTCCGACTGATCGTCGCCGGCGGCCTCGTCCTCGTCGGCGCGCTCTGGCTCGTCGACCTGTTCGCGCGGGGCTCGCCGCAGTGGCTCGTCGGCGTCGCGCTCGCGATTCTGGGGTTCGTCGGCGTTATGGCCGGGATCTTCAGCGAACTCGAGTCCGATGCGTTCAGTGTCGAGTAGCGGCGTACTCGAGTACGTTCGCGGGAACGCCTCGAAAGCCCCGAGAGTCCTCGCCCCTTCCAGTCCCGCCCGACGGCGGTGCGGTCCACCGGCAGTACTATCGCGGTTGTCGACCCGTCGATCCGCCGGAACATTATTGACGGCAGTGACGAATCGTGACTCATGAGTAGCGCGGCCGGACCCCTCTCCGAACCGCAGGTGCTGGCCCACACCAAGCGGCGGCTCTTTCCGACCGAGGGCGGCGCGGAGCGTTCGTACGTCGTGGCCGACACGCAGTTCTCGCAGGACGAGTGGCTGCCCGGACGCCCCATCGAACCGGCGATCCGGGACCGGCTGGCGCCGTTCAACCACGTGCAGGTCGGCGGCGGCTACCCGGATCTCGTGGGCGTTCGCGACCTCGAGTCGGATCTGCTCGCGGTCGAACGGCTGGGCGAGGAACCGCCGCTGATCGCCATCGAGGCGAAGGGGTACGCCAGCGGCGGCGTGGACACGCAACGCGGCATCGTCCAGGCCTACGACCGGCTCCACGAGGCCAACGCGGCGTACCTCGCGGCGCCGGCGGCGGCGATCTCGGAAACCGATCGGACGCTGGCCCGGGAGCTGAACGTCGGCGTACTGGGCGTCGACGCCGCCGGCGACGTCGAGGCGCTCGAGGTGCCCCGAATCGTCGGGAATCGGACCTCGAGCGAGGCGACGGCGCTGCGGTTCCAGGCCGGCGCGCAGGGCGTAGCGGACAAGTCGTTCGGGCTGAACCATCCGAAGAACTACCTCGGCTACCCGCTGGCCCACTACGCCGACGGTGAGACCGCGGACCTGCTGTCGGAGTACCAGGTGGTAAACGCCGTTACGGATGCGCGACGCGGAGCGGCGTTCCTCGGTCTGATCGACGACGGGACGAGGATCGAATTGACGTCGTTAGGAGACGAGGTGATTCGCTTCGCGAAGGCTCGCTACGGGACCGTCGAGCGGGCACTCGAGGAATTCGAAGACTGGCACGGATCGCCGAAGCGATTCAGCGAGCTGGCCCCGGAATGGGGAATGCTAGCGCGACGCGTTGTTTTCGACTACGAGGCGACGGAATTGCTCGTTCGGGAGCTGCAGGACATGCACGAGGACGGTATCGAAGCGCCGTCGCTCGTCGACGTCGTTGCCTGGGTACACGAGTTTCACCCATCGTTTACCGTCGAATTGTTCATTCGGGGCGACGAGGATATCCGGAGCCGCGTACTCACCGAAGACGGGGAGCTTCGGCTCGCGGAACTCGAGGACGGAAACGTGTACCACTCGCCGACGGTCTTTCAGCTGAAGGCGATGTTGTATCACGCTGGCATCCTCACGACGCGAGGGGACGAACCGAGCGAACTCGAGCCCCTCGAGGACGTCTGGGCGCTCCGCGAGCCGGTCTGAGGCTGAGGGGGCGACCGTCGTCCGTGCCGAGGGAAGGCGAGAGACCGCTCCGAGCGTTCGGTTACGGCCACTCGACGGTTTCGTCGGATCCGGCCTCGATCTCGACGGTCCCGCTGTCGACGGGGATCCCGCTTTGATTGTAGACCTCGACCGTGACGTCGTACGTATTTCCGTCGACTCCGCCCTGTCGCTGGCCCTCAGCCGGGTAGACGACCGTTCCGGTCGGAGCGTCGTCGCTCGATTTCGTCCGATCTGCCCAGTCCCGTTCCGTGTTATCGAACTCGACCTGTACCTCGTCGAACTCCTCGAGTCGGGTTACCTCGTAGTCGACGGTAAACCGGTTGTTCGTGTATTGCTCGTCGTTCGTGACGGAGAATCCGACGAGTTTCGGATCATCCTCGCTCCCGAGATCGTCGCCCGGCGGATTCTCACCGTCGGCGGTGGTCGTCGTCTCCGTATACAGTTCCGTGACCTCACCCGACTGGTCGTAGACGCGAAACCGGAACTCGTAGGTATCGCCATCGGCGCCGCCGTCGCCCCCGCCTCCCCGCGGATATGAAACGGACCCCTCTTTCGTCGTCTGAACGTACGTCTCTTTCCCGATGTAGCCTGCATCGAGGTTCTCGACCTCGATTTCGATCCGGTTGAAGTCGGGAAGCCGCCGCACCCGATAGGAGATCGTAAACGCCGCGTTCCCGTTTCGCGTGCGATCGCGAATCTGTTCGCTGACGACCGGTGGGTCCGTGACCGTGACCGCCCTCGTCAGCGTGATCTCCACCGCGTCCCCCGAGGCGGTGACCTCGAACGGCAGCGCCGCCTCCCCGGTCGAACTGTCGCGGTCGACGGAGACAGCGACCGATCGGGTCGCTCCGTCGGCGAGTGCGAATCCGGTGTCCGAAAGCTCTCCCTGCCCGGGATTGGACAGTGAGATGGAGACCTCGAGGAGTCCGTCGGTATTGTTCGTCAGGTCGACGAGGTGTTGGTCGTCGATGCCGGGGCGGACCGCGTCGGTCCGCTGGAGGCCGAGCAACGCGCTATCGTCGTCGCTAGTGGCGAGGTGTGTGAGTCGGCCCGCACTGACCTGCGAAAACGCGCCCGTGTCGCTGCGGATCGCGACTCCGCCGGCGATAAGCGCGCCGCCGGCGAGAAACGAGCGTCTCGTCGGTCCACTCCTCGATCGTCTGCGTCGGTTTCGCCCCATCGTTCCCCCAACTCGGTTAACTCTTCTACGAATTGATCTGTGAAAGTATTGGTGGCCCGATGAGTCTCCATCGGATCGGCCATTAGAACGGTCTCTCGGTCGGCGTGCGATCGATGAGACGCTTTACCGGGTAGCCGTGAGACCTCGAGCGACTCGTACGTGTCTCCGACCGTCGAACGAGAGTAGACGCCCACGGTGTCACGACGGCGAGCCACCGACTGATGGCCGCGGGGACGTTCTTCCCCGCCATTTTTCACCCCGTTCGGATAGTATCAACCATGACCCACGGGCTGGAGCCGACGGAGGAGTACGACGGCTCGATCACGGTGCGGCTCTTAGACGACCGGTCGGGAACCGAGGAGATCCGCTGTTCGTCCTACGAGGACGCGATCGACCGCGTCAGGGAACGCCAGCACGCGGTCACGGCGGCGAAGATCGTCGCCGGCGACGGCTCCGTCGTGTTCACCTCCGCCGAGATGGACATCGACGACTGGGAGAGCGTCTGGCGACGGGAGAAACGTCGGCAGTCGGTGCAGGTCGAAGACCACGACTGTCCGTACGACAGCGTCTCCTGTTTCCCCGACGATCTCTGCGTCCAGTGTCAGATCGACGCGGTTCGGGACGGCTACTGAGCGCGGAAGCGTATCCGCCGGCGGTCCTACGGCGATTCGAACCCGTGTCGCTCTCGGTGGGCGGCCAGGAACGTCGCGTGCGGCCGATGCTCCGTTTCGTCGGGGAGCGTTAGTTCCTCGCCCTCGAGTCGCGCGAACTCCTCGTACCCCTCGAGGTCGGGACGGTCAGCGACCAGTACGCGGTAGTCGTCGGTCACCGCGAGCCACCCGGCGTCGAACGCCCAGTGGTGGAGCCGGCAGAGCGCGAGCCCGTTCCGGACGGTATCGCGGCCGTTCTCCTTCTTCGGGTAGATGTGGGCCGCTTCGATGTCGACGGTCCCGGCGGGCGACTCGCGTGACGCGCCGCAGATCGCACAGCGCCGGTCGTAGGCGGTTGTCACTCGCTTCGCGAAGGCGCTCGAGCGGACGCGCCGCTGCGTCGCGGTGAACTCCGCCTCGTCGGCCGTGAGCGCGGGTTCGTCCGCATCGCCTCCGTCGCCGGCGTCGGTTCCGGACGACTCGTTCTCGATTCCGGCGCCGCCGTCGACCACCGAGTCGGCGAGCGCCGCGAATTCGGCCGGATCGTCGATCTCGAGTCGTTCCAGCGTGAACCGGTAGACCAGTCGATCACCGTCGGCGTCGGCCACGTACTCGGCGTCGACGACGTCGACCAACCCCTCGTACCGGAGCCGGTCCTCGTCCGCCGGCTGGTAGAGGAAGTAAACCGGCACCACGGCCCCTTCGGCGAGATTGACCAGCGCCCCGTTCGCGGGCGTCAACTGCTGGTCACCTTTCGAGGGGACGCCCTCGCCGATATAGGTGAAGCGCTCGCCCTCGAGGTCGTCGCCGTACGGGCCGTCCTCGCGAGCCTTCACGATGATGTACGCCGGTTCTCCGTCGTCGTCCGTCCGCGGGTTGATCCCCTTGATGTAGGAGCCGAAACTCGTGTCGAACGCGGCCTCGAGTTCCGACTGCGAGTAACCGGTCCCGCGCTCGAGCGCCGGAAGCCCGGACGCGACCCGCTGCGCCAGTCGCTCGCCGCTCTCGGTCAGCGAGTTCAGCCCGTCCGACCGCTCGACGTAGCCGAGGCTCTGCAGCCAGCCGCGGTGCTGTGCGGGACCGGAGGGGTCGGTCCACTCGACCTCCGAATGGTCGGCTGCGATCGCCGCCCCGAGTTCGGCGTCCGTCTTCGGCCCGTCGAACAGCGCCTCGAGAAGCGTCTCGAACCCGCGGACGTTCTCCGCGAGCGCGTCGAACAGGATCTCGGGGTCCGACTCCGCCACCCACTGGACGCCCCGATCGGTGAGTTCGACCTGCGCTTCGTCGAGTGCGAGCAGCCCGATCGCCTCGAGAAACCGCAGTCGGTCGGCGATTCCCGCGTCGCTGGTCGCTCGCGTGTTGGCTTTCACCCACTCGAGAAGCGCCGGCAACTCCGGTTCCTCGGTGAGCACGTAGTGACAGCACTCCTCGAGGACGGTCGTGTAGTTCCCCGCACCGCCGAAGAACCGGACGGCGATGTTCCGTTTGTCTCCACCCATTCGCGTGGCTATCGGTTAGCCCCACGAGAGATAAATCAACGGGACAGTCTTGGCAGTAACGAGGACGAAAATAACGACTCGACGTTCGACCGAACGGTTGCGTACGACCTCGAAAACAGCCTACAGGGAGGGACCGGAAACGCCGGAGGACCGATCGGAGCCGATCGTGACGGGTTCGAGCGAAATCTCGATCCCGTTGCCCGTTCCGTCGACGACGACGGTGTGACCGGCGTACTCGAACTCGAGGGACGAGAACCCGGAACTCGAGGAGAGGGTGTCGATGACTTCGGGATCGATGACGTTGTAGAGCGGATCGAGTTCGATCGGATCGATTCCGGAGGCGTCGGCAACGAGTTCGATGACGGCCATACTCGGGTTATCGTCGTCGGCCGCCACTGTCGTCGAATACTCGGAGTTCATAACTAACGCTGTTGGGACCGGGAGTAAAGAAAATGACTCAATTTTTCGGCCCGCGTCCAACAGGCAAAATCACAGTTCGCTCGGACGAACTGTCGCTCCCGTCGCTACTCTCGAACGCGTTCGTATCGAACTTCTTCGAACGGCCATATATGGACTTCGGAATGACGCGTCCGTTTTCAATGGGCGGTCGCGTCCGTCAATCCCGTCGCGGGACCTCGTGACGGCCGAACCCGTACCGGAGCCGGTTCGCGAGGCGCCGCGAGAAGCGTCCGTCGTCGGCCCGCGAGCCGAACCGTTCGGAGAGCGCCGTGTAGATCAGGGGGAGCGGCACCTCCTGTTCTAAGGCCTCCTGGACGGTCCAGGTCCCTGTCGAGCCGCCCTCGATACGATCGGCGACGGTTCCGAGGTCGTTCCCCTCCTCGCGGAACGCCTCCTCGCAGAGTTCGAGCAGCCACGACCGGATGACGGCGCCGTTGTTCCAGACCGACGCGACTGACTCGAGGTCCAGATCGTAGCGACCCTCGTGGAGCAACTCGAAGCCCTCGCCGTACGTCTGCATCAGGGCGTACTCGACGCCGTTGTGGATCATCTTCACGTAGTGGCCCGAGCCGGCGGGCCCCATGTGCTCGTGGCCGTCGGGACCGGTCGCGACCGCGTCGAAGACGGGCGTCAGCTCGTCGTAGGCCCACTCGGGGCCGCCGACCATCAGCGAGAAGCCGAGTTCCGCGCCCGCGGGGCCGCCGGAGGTGCCACAGTCCAGATACGCCGCGGGACAGGACGCCGCGCGGCGCACGGAGTCCTCGAAGTAGGAGTTGCCGCCGTCGACGACGACGTCGTCGCCGCCGAGGTGGCTCTCGAGTTCCTCGAGGGTCGCGTCGACGGCCTCCCCGGCGGGAACCATCAGCCAGATGCGCTTGTCGTCGCCGAGGCGGTCGGTCAGGTCCGCGATCGACTCCGCCGGCTCGGCGCCGGCGTCGGCGGCCGTCGCGACGGCCTCCGCATCGAGGTCGAAGGCGACGACGTCGTGGCCGGCCTCGAGGGTGCGGTCGACGACGATCTGTCCCATGCGTCCGAGTCCGATTACGCCCAGTTGCATGGGGACCACTCGGCGGGGCTGCGAGGTAGTGGTTGTGATTTCGCGGGCTGCGGCCGTACCCGGCGCGTCGACTCGTGCGCGTTTCGACGGCCCGTTCGAGCGCGTTTTGCTGTTCGGTCGCTCACTCGAGCGCGCGACGTGGCGTCGCTCCCGGTGGAGACGCGCCGGCACCGCCTCCGTGCGATCCGCTGGTGTCGCTGGCCGACGCTATCGACGGAGAAGGAACGAACTGCCACGTACCGCTAGCATACCGTCTCGCTCGCAACCGGTGCAGTGACCCGAGTCAGCCGACCGATCAGTGCAGCGGCTCCTCGAGTCGGGCCCAGCCGATCGCGTCGAGGACGACGATGCGGTCGTTGTAGTGGACGTAGACGCCGTTGTACTCCCCGCCGGAGCCGCTGTAGTAGGGCAGCGAGCCGCGGACGGTGTCGACGACGGACCAGGCGCCGTCGCGGTCGATCGTGACGTGTTCCCATTCCTCGCGCGCGTCGTTGCGGACCGCGCGGTCGATGGCGCGTCGCGCGCCCGGAATCTCGGCCAGCCGCTGGGAGGTGCTGTCGACGACGGTCGCGCCGTCGGGAACCTCGTCGCGGCCGATGATTCGTGCGCCGAGGTTCGCTTTCGATCGCGACGGCGAATCGGTGCGCTGACCCGAGCGAAGCGCGTATCCGGCGACTGCGGCCGTTCCGACCGCCAGCAGCGACAGCGCCATTTCTTTGCCCCTGATCATCATGGGAGTACCTTACAGTAACTGATTAAGTATCTTTCGCAAGAATGTCCGGCTTTCGTTGGCGTCCGGACGACAGAATTGCGGCGCGAACTGTCCCGTTCGGCCGACGGTCGCCGTTCGACGGTATTCAGAGAAGCGCCGCGGCGTTGGACGTGATCGCGCCGCCGACGACGAGCAATCCGATGGCGACGACCGCCCCCGCCCGGTACACGGGGAGCGCGTTGGCCGCCGGCTCGCGGAGTTTCTTCCCGTTGAGTCCCGTCTCGAGTCGCTTCGCGCCGATCTCGACGAGACCGGCCAGAAGCGCCCAGAGGATCACCATTCCGAGCACCAGGTGACCGTTGGTCGTCTCGAAGAGCGTTTCCGACGTGTAGCGCTGGCCGGCGAGGTGGCCGCCGGAGAGCAGCAAGACGAGGGCGCTCACGCGCGAGATCGTAGTCAGTTTTCCGGAGATCGCCTCGAGGGGCTTGGTCGTGTTGAACGCCCCGTCCCGCGCGAGGGGCAACACGACGAACGCGACGTAGAAGACGCTGCCGGCCCAGATCCCGGCGAAGATCAGGTGAATCGTCTGGGCGAGGAACGCATCAACCATACCGACTGCCTCGGAGGGATGGAGTATCAGCGTTCCGACTCGCGGTCGAGCGCGATGTCGACTCGGGCGCCGAGTCCCGTCACTCGAGCCAGTCGGGGAGCCACGCGACCAGCCGTCGCCGGAGGAGCGCGTAGACGATCGAGAGGACGACGCCGACGAGAACGACGACGGCGATCGGGCCGTCGAAGACCGCCAGCGCGGGCACCGCGAGGACGGTGGCGAGCGCGGCGTCTTCGGGGGCGCCGTCGTACCGGATCCAGCGCCGCGGTCGGAGCCACCGGCCGCGGACGTGGTCGTAGACGGCCCGGTCGTGTCGGTGGTTCCACGGGTCCATCTCGGGGCCGCTGCCGGCGGCGTCGCTGACCGCGTGGAGCCACGCGGCGACGGCGAAGGCAGCGAGCGCGGCCGTGAGCGAGCCGGGGGCGGCGACGGCGACGCCGACCGCGAGAACGGCGACCGCGGCGCCCGCCACCGGGAAGTGAAACGTCCGTCGATGGTCGAAGACGAGGTCGAAATCGGGGGCGAGTCCGCCGAGTATCGCCCCGACGGCCAGCGGCGTCGCCAGTTCCGGCAGCAGGTAGGCGACCGGGGCGACGGCGGCGAGTCCCGCGAACACGTGCGTCGTCGCCATCATCGGTACGGCTCCCGCAGACGGACGATCGCAAACGGATACGCGAACCGGCACGCCGCCGCCATCGATTCACTCGAGGCCTTCGCCCTGATAACTCCCGTCGTAGACGCCCTCGTGGTCGGCTTCCGCGAGGACCAGCTGGGCGATCCGGGCGCCGCGTTCGATCTCGACGTCGTGGTGGACCTGCAACAGGCCCTCGCCGCGGCCCTCGTAGCCGGCGTCCCAGACGGCCGTGTTCAGCATACAGGAGTTGCGCATCAGCGACGAGCGAGGATAGACGAAGCCGATGTGGCCCTCCGGAATTTCGATCCGCTCGCCGTAGCGGGCGACGTAGGCGCCCTGTGGCAGGTAGTAGGTGTCGGGATCCTTCTGCTCGAGTTCCTCGAGGGGGCGGGCGACGCGGTCGCCGACCTGCTTGCCGTCCCGGCCGATTCGACCCGGCTCGAGCTGTTCGAAGACGACGTCCAGCGTGAGGTCGACGCCGTTGGGCTGGATCTGATCGGCGGCCGTCGGCGAGACGTGCTCGGCGACGAACGTACCGGAGCGGAACATGTACTGCAGACGCTTCGGGACGGAGAAAAGCGTACCGTTCGGGACGGCCCGTACGGGACGACCACGCGTCACATGCCGGGCGGTATCGGGCCCCGACAGACGCGGCCGCGCACCCCGCGGCGTCCGTTCGCTTGCCCGGCAATAATTACGGGAAAACTGTCGTGTTCGCCGCTCTTATCCCCGCGCTGGCTCGCGGAAACACGCTGGATTTATCACGACGGAAAGCCGAGTTTTGGGTGCTATGGGACAGACTCTCACCGAGAAGATTCTCGACGACCACCTCGTCGAGGGCGAACTCGAGACCGGCGAGGAGATCGGGATCGAGATCGACCAGGTGCTCACACAGGACACGACCGGGACGATGGTCTGGCTCCAGTTCGAAGCCATGGGACTGGACGAGGTCCAGACCGAAATCGCCGCCCAGTACTGTGACCACCAGACGTACCAGTTCGACTTTAAGAATACTGACGACCACCGCTTCCTCCGCTCTGCGGCCGGCACGTACGGCGCATATTTCTCTCGGCCCGGCAACGGTATCTGTCACAACGTCCACCGCGAGAACTTCGCGGCGCCCGGCAAGACGCTGCTGGGATCCGACTCCCACACCCCGACGCCCGGCGGGCTCGGCGAACTCGCCATCGGCGCCGGCGGGATCGACGTCACCGTCGCCATGGGCGGCGCGCCCTACTACATCGAGATGCCCGAGATCGTCAACGTCCGCCTCGAGGGTGAACTCCCCGAGTGGGCCACCGCGAAGGACGTCATCCTCGAGCTGCTCCGTCGCCTCAGCGTCAAGGGCGGCGTCGGCAAGATCCTCGAGTACACCGGTCCGGGCGTCGAGACCCTGACCGCGCCCGAGCGCATGACCATCACCAACATGGGCACGGAGCTCGGCGCGACCTCGTCGATCTTCCCGACCGACGAGCAGACCGAGGACTACCTCGAGCGCGTCGGCCGCGCCGACGAGTACGAGGAGCTCCAGCCCGACGAGGACGCCGAGTACGACGACGAGATCGTCGTCGACCTCTCCGACCTCGAACCGCTGATCGCCCAGCCCTCGATGCCCGACAACGTCGTCCCCGTCCGCGAGGTCGAGGGCCAGGACGTCAACCAGGTCATCGTCGGCTCCTGTACCAACGGCGGCTACGAGGACATACTTCCGGCCGCGAAGATGCTCGAGGGCCGCGAGGTCAACAAGAAGACCGAGATGATCGTCGCGCCCGGTTCCAAGCAGGCCTCCGAGATGCTCGCCCGCGAGGGCTGGGTCGCGGAGATGATGGCCGCCGGCGTCAACTTCTCCGAGGCCACCTGCGGCGCCTGTATCGGCATCGGTCACGTCCCCGCCAGCGACTCCGTTTCGCTGCGGACGTTCAACCGCAACTTCGAGGGCCGCTCGGGTATCGAGGACGACAACGTCTTCCTCTGCTCGCCGGAGGTCGCCGCCGCCGCGGCGATCAAGGGCGAGATCATCGACCCGCGCGACCTCGCCGAGGAAGAAGGCGACCTCGAGGCGCCCGGCATCGAACTCCCCGACGAGTACGACGGCTCGAAGGCGGACCTCATCACGCCCGACGAGGCCGTCGACGACGAGCTCGTCAAGGGCCCGAACATCGGCGACGTCCCGCTGAAGGACCAACTCGGCTCCGACATCGCGGGTGAGGCCCTCCTGAAGATGGAGGACAACATCACGACCGACCACATCATTCCGGCGACCCAGGACATCCTGATGTACCGGTCGAACATCGACAAGCTCTCCGAGTTCACCCTCTCCCGCGTCGACGACACGTTCGCCGAGCGCGCTCGAGAGGCCGACGGCGGCGTCCTCGTCGCCGGCGAGAACTACGGTCAGGGCTCCTCGCGAGAGCACGCCGCGATGTGTCCGATGTACCTCGGTATCGAGGCCGTCCTCGCACAGAGCTTCGCGCGCATCCACCGCGCGAACCTCTTCAACTTCGGCATCGTGCCGCTGACGATCGACGAGGACACCTACGCCGACATCGATCAGGGCGACGAGGTCGAGATCGTCGACGACGTCTACGACGCCGTCACCTCCGGTCAGGAGGAGTTCACGGTCCGCGTCAACGGCGACGAGGAGTACACCGCGACGCTGGACGCCTCCGAGCGCGAACGCGACATCCTCGCGGCCGGCGGCAAGCTCGCCTGGACGAAAGAACAGGCCGAGAGCGGCTCCGGCGCCGCCCCCGCCGACGACTGATCGGACGCGACGACGCGGCCGTTACCGCCGTTTGATTTCCTCTTTCTTTCGATGCGCGATCTCGCCGCTCGAGCGTGAGCGCTCCCCGCGCTACCGGAGTCGAGCGACCCCGCGGGTCGAGCGTCACCGTCTTGAGCGAGCGGCCGATAGCACGAGCGAATGCCACCGGCAGGACACGAAAACGCCGGCTACCGCCGCCTGTTCGACCGCGACGGCCTGACCTTCGGCGCCGGCTTCCCGTTGACGGGAGCGAACCGTTCGACCCCCGATATCGAGTCCGAACTGCGACTCGCCGAGCACGCCGAGCGGGTCGGCTTCGACGGCCTCTGGGCGCGGGACGTTCCGACCTACTGGCCGAAGTTCGGCGACGCCGGCCAGACGTTCGACACGTGGCCGTGGCTCTCCCACGTCGCGGCCCGCACCGACGACGTCGCGCTCGGCACCTCGAGTATCGTCCTCACGCTGCGCCACCCGATCCACGTCGCCAAGTCCGCCGCGACCGTCGACCGGCTCTCGGACGGCCGGCTCGTCCTCGGCGTCGCCTCCGGCGACCGCGACCCCGAGTACCCCGCCTTCGGCGTCGACCGCGAGGAGCGGGGCCGGGCGTTTCGCGAACGGTTCGAGGCCGTCCGCACAGTCTGGCGGGAGGACTTTCCGACCGTCGAAGGAGAGTGGGGCTCCCTAGAGGGCGACCTTGAGGTCGTCCCCGAGCCCACGACCGAGACGATCCCGCTCCTCCCGACGGGCAACGCCCGTCAGTCCCGCGAGTGGATCGCCGAGCACGGCGACGGCTGGTTATTCTATCACCTCCCGGAACGCACGCTGGAGGAGTACCTCGTCGAGTGGCGCGAGTCGGCCGGCGAGAAACCGTTCGCCATCGCCGTCCGCGTCGAGTTCGCCGACGATCCGACGGCCGACGCCGAACCGCTGCACCTCGGCTTTCGGGCCGGCGTCGAGTGGTTCCGGGATTACTTCCGGCGACTCGAGGAGTACGGCCTCGACCACGCCATCATCGGGTTCGAAAACGAGGATCGCGAGGCGGCGCTGTCGACGTTCGCCGACGAGATCATGGCGACGCTGTAGCTTCCGGATCCGCAGTCGCGACGTAGCGGTCGATCACGGGCGGTCCCGTGTCGCCTCGGTGACGGCGCTGAATCCGGCGTCGAACAGTTCGACCGTCGCACCCGTCGGACTACCGGGTTGACCGCCCGGACTCGCCGGTCCGCCGAGTTCCGCGAGTACGAGTTCGACGGCGGCTCCGTCGAGCGCCAGCGGGTTCGCGAGCGCGACGGTGAGTCGGTTCGGCTCCAGCGTCTCGATCGTCGCCGGACGGTCGGCGCCGTCGACAGTGACCGAGACCGACGGCCCGTCCGCGTCGGTGAAGTCGATCGCGCCGGCGGTCTCGGCGTCGCGGTAATCGAGTCGGAGCGCCTCGAGGCCGTGCGTCGTGGTGTCGACGCCCTCCAGTAGCCACCGGTGTTCGAAGACGCCGCCGCCTCGCTGGGACACCGACAGCAGCGCCCGTTCGACCGAAACGCCGGGAACCGAAAGCGAGAGGTCGCGCTCGGCGTCGACCCGCGTCTCCGCGCCCGTCGCCGTGACGTCGACGGTTCCGGTTATCGTCGAGCCGACCGACGATCCGATCGCTGCCGGCGTCGGCTCGACCGTAATCTCCGCGAGGCGGTCGCCCGGGTCCAGCGGATCGCCCGCGTCACCGCCGACGAGCAGTCCGTCTCCGTCGACGGCCGCTGCCTCGTCGGCCGTCCGAAGCCGAAACTGATCGGACGCGAGGGTGAGCGCGATAGGCGCGGAGAGCCCGTTGACGACGGAGAACGTCGCGGGCGACGGCCGGGGGCCGTCTTCGAACAGGGTACCGCCGGCCTCGACGCCGTCCTCGGTCAGTCCCAGGTAGGCGGCGGCATCGCCGGCGGCGTCGACGACCGCGTCTCGCCGGGCCGCCGATCGCGAGAGGCCGAGTGTCTCGACGGCAAGGGTTCCGCTCGAGGCGGCCATCAACAGCAGCGCTGCGCGTCTGGTTCGCTTCATCTCATCGCCCCCCTTCCGTTCGGTCCCGGTACTCGAGTTCCACGGCCGGCGGTTCGTCGGCGATCCCGAGCCGGTTGCGCCGCGCGTAGTAGCGGTGTGCGAGCGCGGAGACGCCGAAGGCGACGACGACGAACACGCCCCACGCGTACGACGGGAGGTCGGCGAACGGCGGGAAGCCGGCGACGGTCGCCCCGAGCAACAGCGTGGCCACCGCCGTCAGTCCCAGATAGTAGTCGCTCCACGGGATCTCTCGTCCGCGAACGACGTCCATGTAGATCTCGACGTTCTCGAGCGCCGGGGTGGGTTCGACGACCCCCCGATCGCGGTCGAACTCGACGACGCCGGCCTTATCCAGCTTCGGTAGATGCGACTGCTGGAGCGCCGTATAGACTCGCTTTCGATCGGTGCTCGAGACCTCCTCGTAGGCGAGTCCGTCCTCCGCCGCGGCGATCTCCTGCGAGAGGTCGCCGATGTCGATCGTCTCCGCTTCGTCCATCAGCGTGTGAAGGATGTGTCGTCGTCGTCGGTTCGACAGGAGCTCGAAGAGTTCGTCTTCGGTCAATTCGTCTCGGTTTCGTCGCGGGACGTTCCGGTCCCGAGTCTGTTCCGCGTGGCATCCCCCCATTCAATCGGACGTAGGACGCGTCCGGAAATAAAACTATTGAAATCCTGAACTTCACTAATTAAATTATATTGGAGTAGATATATTTGTTCCCGTGATAAGCTTCGATAGTCCTCCGATCGACGGTCACAGACCCGCTTTCGGGAGTTTCCCGGAACAGTCGTCGTCGCTCGATTCTCTCGCGATGCGGGGTCAGTCACCGGTTGACCGAGAGTCAATCGGATCGAGACCGCCTCCGAATCGTACTCAGGGGTCGATTGACCGAAAGCCACCGATGCGCCGATCGCAGTCTACGGACCGCTGACCCGCACGCGACTCGAGTCAACCGCCCCCATGCGACGCAGCACGTTCGCTCCGCCGCTCGTTGATAGAAGGTAAACCAGTAGCAGAATTAACTCCACGACTGTATTACAATATTCCCTGCTATCCATCGCTGAATCGTGGTTCCCGCGAGAAGCGGGGCGACGGGGTCTCGCGGACGACCGTCCGCGAGGTTCCGCTCACCACACCACCAACCATGCAACGACGCAAATTCGTCATCGGAATGGGCGCACTGGCATCCGGAACCGCCGCCGCGATCGGGACGGGGGCGTTCTCGAGCGTGAGCGCGAATCGTGACATCGACGTCGAAGTCGCCGACGACGCTTCGGCCTACCTGCGACTCGAGGGTACCGGCGGCGACAACGCGGACTACGTCACCGACGACGGGAACGGCGGTACGCTGACGATCGACCTCAGTCCGAGCAACGACGGCGTCGCGGGCGGCGGCGAGGGGGTCAACCCCGATGCGGTCACGCAGATCGGGAACCTGTTCGACATCGAGAACCAGGGGACGCAGGAAGTCGACGTCACCGTGGCCAAACACGGCGACAACGCCGACCTCGTCGCGTTCTACCCGGACGGCGAGGCCTACGACGGCGACTCGCTGACCGACAGCGCGGTCACGCTCGGCGCCGGCGAGAGCACGACGATCTGTCTCGAAATCGATACCGAAGACAGCGGCCTCGGCGACGGCGACGAACTGCTCGACTCGGTGACCTTCAGCGCGACCGCGTAACTGGGTGGATAACAGATGGAACGACGCAACTTCGTCCTGAGTATCGGTACGCTCGCGGCGGGCGGCGGACTCGCCCTCGGTACCGGCGCGTTCAGCAGCGTCCGGGCCGAGCGCGACGTCGCCGTCACCGTCTCCGAGGACGCCAGCGCGTACCTCGGCGTCCAGCCCGGCGACGGGCCGAACGGCAATTACGCGGACACGACCGACAGCGACGCGCTCGCGATCACCCTGACCGGCGACAACGACAACGTCGGTGACAGCATCGCCGGCGGCCAGGGTCTGAACGCCAACGCGGTCACGGGAATCGAGGACATCTTCCAGATCCAGAACCAGGGCACTCAGGAGGTCGAACTCCGGGTCACGCCGCTGGCGTTCGGCGACGTGGACTGGCAGGACTTCGACGGCGTGCTGGGCGTCCTGCTCGTGCCCCAGGCCGGCGAAGTCGGGATCGACCTCGAGTGGCCGCCGTGGGAGAGCAACTTCGTCTCGATCTCGACGCTGTCGCCCGGCGAGGAGATCGAGTTCAGTCTGGCGGCGTTCGCCCTCCCGGAAACGGCGGTGGACTCGGTCGCCGTCAACGACGAGATCGAAATCACCGCGGAGGAGGTCTAAGAGATGACGGACACGACACCCACGCTCGACGACTACGAGACGGTAGCGGGTATCGAATTCGACCTATCCGACGAGGAACTCGACCGGGAGACGATCAACGCGGAGCTAGAGCGACTCTTCTCCGCGTAGCGCCGCGACGCCGATTTTCGCCGTAACGAGCCGCGTTCGACTGTCACCGATACCTCGAACACATGTTATAAATCGAAATATACAAGTAATTTTATAAAATTAGTTCAGGTGTACGAATGATTCACCGGGGGGTGACGCGGGTGTTCCAGGGGCTCGTACTCGCGAGTATTCTCGCCCTGTTCGCGGGGCAGATACTCGGACAGCCGATCCTGCTGGGGTTCGTCGAGACCGGCAGCATGGAGCCGACTATCGAGACCGGCCACGGGTTCGTCGCGGTTCCGGCCGTCGTGACGGACGATCCGGAGCCCGGCGACGTGATCGTCTTCGAGGCCGAGGCGATCGACGGCGGCGGGCTGACGACTCACCGGGTGGTCGAGGAGACCGAGCGGGGGTACGTCACGCGGGGCGACGCCAACCCGGTTACGGATCAGGACTCGGGGGAACCGCCCGTTCAGGACGGACAGATCGTCGCGAGCGCCTGGCGACCCACGGGCGAGGTCGTCACGATACCCCATCTCGGGACCGCCGTGATGACGGTCGGCGACGTCGTCGAGTCCACCCAGAGTCGACTGTCGGTCGCGTTCGGGCTCGGATCGATCCGGGGAACGTCGGGGCTGGCGTATCTGGGTCTCGGGCTATCGGGAGCCCTCTACGCCATCGAGACGGTCCGCGAGCGCCGCAGCGCGTCCGACGAGTCGCGGTTGGGCGGCGACGACGGGACGGCGCTCGATCCGCGACTCCTCTGTGGCGCCTTCGCGCTGCTGGTCGTCGTCGCCGCCGCGGGTGCGATGCTCGTCCCCGCCGGGACCCAGTCGTACGGCGTCGTCAGCGCGGAGTTCGACTCCGAGCAGGCGCTGGTGATCGAACGGGGAACCACCGAGACGGTGCCGTACGTCGTGGCCAACGACGGGGCCGTCCCCGTCGTCTCGTACGTCGAAACGGAGAGCGACCGCGTCGCGGTCGACGAGGGACCCGCGACCGTCGGTCCGCGGGACGACGCCGAAGTCCCCCTGTCGATCTCGGCGCCCGCCGAGACCGGCCACTACCCGGCCTACGTCACCGAGTACCGGTACCTGCACGTGCTCCCGCTGCCGGTGATCGACGCCCTCCACGACGTCCATCCGTGGTCGCCCGTCGTCGTCATCGTCTCGCTGCTCGGCGGGCTCACGTACGGTGTCGGCCGTCGGCTCTGTGGCCCCCGCGATCCGCGCTCGCGGCGGGACGCGGCTCGCGACCGGCAGACGAAGACGCGCTCGCTCATCCGGAGACGCTACTGACACATGGTATCGCTACTGACGGACGCCGACGGCGACGAAACGGGGCGGGAGCGACGGCTGCGGCTTCGCGCCCTGTTCGCGGAGTATCGGACGGTGCTACTGATCGCGTTCGTCGTCCTGCTCGGCCTCGGCGCGTGGCTGAGCTACGGCGCCTACGCCACCTCGGAGACGGCGACCGAGCAACAGCTCGAGCACCGCTGGACGGCGACGGGGGAGTTCTCTCACGGTGCCGTCGTCACCGAGTCCAACCCCGTCCATCCCGAGGGGACGCGCCTCGAGAACGAGTCGCTGTACTACGAGGGGATCGCGCCGACGGTCGACGGCGAGTTCGCCGGCGGATACGACGCCGGCGGCGGCGAGGACGTCCGCGTCTCGGTCGCGGTCGACCTCGTCTATCGATCGGTCGACCCGAACGGCGACGGCGTCTACTGGAGCCGACGAACGGAACTCGAGTCGGCGACGGCGACGGACGTCGCGCCGGGCGAGGCGGTCACCGCGTCGTTCGCCGTCAACGTCACGGCGGTCAGGGAGTCGATCGCCGAGATCGAGCGGGAGGTCGGGACCGGCCCCGGCGAGACCGAGATCGTCCTCGACCTCGAGCGGACGGTCGACGGCCGGATCGACGGCGAGCGCCGCTCGGCGAACCACAGCTACGAGGTGCCGATCACGACGGACGGGGAGGCGTACCGCCTCGAGGCCGACGGCTCGTACGACGAACCACGAGAGGAGCACGAGTCCGTCGAGGTCCCCGTCTCGGCGGGGCCGCTTCGATCCGTCGGCGGACCCCTGTTGCTGGGGCTGGGCGCGACCGGTATCGGTGCCGTGGGAGTTGTAACGCGCCGGTTCCCGGAGCTGACGGAGACCGAGCGCGAGTGGCTGGCCTACCGGGCCGACCGCTCGGAGTTCGAGGAGGTGATCACGACGGTCAGTCTACCCGCGTCGGGACTCGCAGAGCCTCGTGCGACGGTCGACTCGCTGGCGGCGCTCGCGCGCCTCGGAATCGATCTCGAGGCGGCGGTGCTCTTCGATTCGGACGAGAACCGCTACGTCGTCCGCGGCGACGGCGTCCGATACGTCTTCGAGCCGCCGCGGCCGCCGACCGGGGACGATCTGCTCGCCCCCGTGACGATGGGGACTGATTCGGCGGCAGACGACGATACCGACACCGGCGGCGAGGGGATCGCAGTCGGCGAGACCGACGGATCCGACGCGTCGGCGACCGAATCCGATACCGGGTCCGCGCCGGTGACTGTTTCCGACGGCCGCGACGCGGACTCCGACCGATCGGCGCGTAGCGAGACGGCCGAGGTCGCTGTCGAACCGACTGCTCCCGCCGTCGAATCGGCGACGAAAGCGCCCCGCGGCCCGTCGAGCGAGACGAGCCGCGAGCCGCCGCTCGAGTCGTCGTCGGAGTCGTCGGAGCCGGCGTCCGACTCGACTGCCGGTATCGACGACGAGGACCTGCTCGCACTCGCCGGACTCGAGCCCAGGGACCTTTCGGGGCCCCGCCTGTTCGAGTCGACGGGAGACGGCGACGAGGAGCGGGCGGATCGATCCGAGGGCGGGCCCGATCACTGACGGGACGGTCGGGGCGGCCGTCGGCTCAGTCCTCGCCGTCCGCGCGATCGCGAAGCTGCCGCTTCTGCCGGCGTTCGGTCACGTGATCGACGCCGTCGGCCAGTTCCTCGCGGACCTCGGTCTCGAAGGCGTCGACCTCCGCTACGAACTCGTCGGAGAACTCCTCGACGAGTTCGAAGGTCCACTGGTCGCTGACCGCGCCGGCCGGGAGGTGGTCGTCCCTGAGGGCGTCGGCCCACTCCTCGTGGCCGGCCTCGCGGAGGGCGTCCTCGGCGTCGCCCATTCGGTCCATCGCGTGGCCCAGCTCGTGGTGGAACTCGAGGAGGGTCCCGTAGGCTCGGTGGACGTACTCGATCCCGAGCTGGAGTTCGTGCAGCGCGTCCGCTTCGACGTCGCTCAACTCGAGGTCGTCCGGGTCGCGTTCCATACCGGTCGGACGCCGACCGCGAGGAAAGCCCTTGGGCCAAACAGCGTCCGATTCTCGCGGCCGATACCGGAGCCGCAACACTCTCGGCGGTCGACTCGAGAGGAGTCGTGAACGCGATGGCGATACTCGACGACCTCTCGGGCTACGAGTTCGAGGACCTGATGGAGGACGTGTTTCGACACTGCGGCTACGAGAACGTCCGCCAGTCGCGGCGGACGGCAGACGAGGGACGGGACATCCTGATGGAGGAAGTCGTCGACGGCCGCCGCCGGGCGGTCGTCGTCGAGTGCAAGCACACGGGGACCGTCAGCCGGCCGGTCATCCAGAAACTCCACTCGGCGGTCGCGACCTACGACTACGACGGGCCGGTCCGCGGGACGGTCGTGACGACCGGTCGGTTCACCGAGCCCGCACGCGAGTACGCCGCGAACCTGGGGTCGAACCGGGAGGGCGGCGTCGAACTCCTCGACGGACGGGACCTCCGGGAGATCGGCGCGGAGATCGGTCTGGATCTCTACAACGGTCGGATCGAGATCCTCTGCGAGGAAGCGCTCCGGCCGACCCACCCCACCGCCGGTCGAGACGCGCCGGTCTTCGAGGCCGTCCGCGAAATCGAGAACCTCGAGGCCGCGACGATTCCGACGCCCGAGACGACGGTCGCGCTCGAGCCGGTGGTCACCGTCCGCGCGACGACCGACGCGACGTTCGAGACCTCCGTCGGCGTCATCCACCGGATCGACGAGGCGACCGACCTCGCGATCCGCGCCGACCGCGACGAGCCGCGGGCCGCGACCGGCGACGTTCGCGACCTCGCCGCCAACCGCTCGGCGTCCCGTATCGACCTCGAGGCGGCCGACCTCGAGTCGACCTTCGACGGCGTCGAGCGCCGCCGGTTCGGACAAACTGAGACCGAGTACAAGGAGTGGGCCGTCGACCGCCTCCGGCAGGCGCAGACGACGACGGTCCACTACACGGGCGACAACAACGTCGACTACGAGAAGACCTGCACGCCCAAGCGGTCGGACATCTCGGTCCGCGATATCGACCCCGTCTACGTCCCGCACGTCCGGTCTCGCCTCTCGCTGGGCGAGTACGACTACCGGTACGCCTACCGCGCCGCCGGCCCCTCGCGGGCGACCACGCGAAACGACTTCCGGGAGTGCGTCCACTGCGAGACGGCGGGCGCGAGCGAGACCTACACCTACTGCGACAACTGCGGGAGCGTCAACTGCGAGGAGCACACGAAAACGGAGCGACTCGAGGGCGACCCCGTCTGTACCGGCTGTGCCGTCACCGAACGGTTCGCGCTCGAGACGAAGTACTTCTACGACGAGGCGAACCTCGAGGCCTTCCGCGAGGAGTACGCGGCCATGGCGATCCACGAGAAGGCCACGGAGAACGTCCCGTTGGCCGTCGGAAGCGTCCTCTGTGCGCTGCTCGCGACGTTCTTCGTCGCGAGTTCGATCGGGCTCGTCTAGCTCGGGTCCGTCGGCCGGTCACTCTTTCGTCGATCGGCGCCGAGAACCGGCCTCGAGCGACAGCCTCACTCGTCGCCGACCAGTTCGCGCAGCGAGTTGCCGGTGATCGCCAGCCCGGTGACGGCCAGCGCGCCGGTCGTGACGACCGGATTCAACAGGCCCGCCAGCGCGACGGGAATCACGATCGCGTTGTAACCGAGCGCCAGGCCGAGGTTCCGGACGACCCGACGGCGGGCGGCCCGCGCGAGGGCGAACGCGCGCTCGACCGCGGCGAGGTCGTCCTCGACGATCGCGAGATCGGCCGCGTCGGCGGCCAGCGCCGTCCCGCCGCCCAGCGAGAGCCCCAGATCCGCCGCCGCCAGCGCCGGTGCGTCGTTGGTGCCGTCGCCGACCATCGCCACGCGCCCCTCGGCGCGCAGCCGACGGATCGCCGCGGTCTTGCCCGCGGGCGGAACGTTCGCGAAGACCCGCGTGACGCCCGAGTGCTCTCGGAAGGCGGCCGCCGCCGAGCCGTCGTCGCCGGTGAGAACCACGACGTCGACGCCCTCGTCGGCCAGCGCCGTCACCGTCTCCGCCCACCCCTCTCGAGGCTCGTCGCCGACGACGATGACTCCCTCCGCGCGACCGTCCCGGCCGACGACGACGGGCAGGTGGCCGGCCTCTCGCGCCTCGGCGATGCGGTCCGTCAGTCCGTCCTCGAGGTCCCAGCCTCGCTCTCGGAAGAGGTCGGGGTGGCCGGCGAGGATTCGCCGCCCGTCGACGACCCCCCCGACGCCGGTGGCGTGGCGCTCGAACTCCCGGACCGTTCCGGGTTCGGCGCCCTCGCCGCCCGCGGCGTCCTCGGCGTCGTCCACGACGCCGCCGTCGGCTCGAGCGTCCGACGCGGCGTCCGTCGAGTCGCCGAAGGCGTTCGCGATCGCCGCGGCCGCCGGATGCGAGGCCCGGCGCTCGACCGCGGCGGCGGCCCGCAGGAGATCCTCGGGCGCGTCGGCCTCGAGGACGGTCATCTCCCCGGTCGTCAGCGTCCCCGTCTTGTCGAAGACGACGACGTCGATCTCGCGCAGGCGCTCGAAGACGCTCTCGTCGAAGACGACGATCCCGCGCTCGAGGGCGTCGCGGATGCTCGAGGCGATCGAGATCGGCGTCGCGAACGCGAACGCCCACGGGCTCGCGGCGATGAGCGCCAGGCAGACGGCCGCCGCGACGCCGACTGCGGTCCCGTCGAGGACGAGGGCGGCCAGTCCCGCGACGACGGCCGCGGCGACGACGATCGGAAGCGCGGTGCCGGCGAGCGCGTCGGCCCGGCGCTGGACGCCGTGGTCCGCGCTCTGGAGGTTCCAGACGGTCCGCGTCAGCCGGTCGATGCTGCTGGTCGTCTCGTCGTCGACGGCGACGACCGCGGCGCCGTCGGTGACGACCGAGCCGCCGATCACCGGGTCGCCGTCGGCCTTCGAGACCGGCAGGGACTCGCCGGTGACGACCGCCTCGTCGACGGTACACAGCCCCTCGGCGAGGCGGCCGTCGACCGGGATGCGCTCGCCCGCGCGAACGAGCAGGCGGTCGTCGGCCGCGACGTCCGCGACCGGCACCTCCCGAGTCGCCCCGTCGGACTCGAGGACCCGGGCCGTGCCGACCTGCGAGATCGTGAGGTCGGTCAGCCGGTTTAAGGCGTCGCGTTTGACCGTCTCCTCGTAGAAGATCGCGCCCATCACGATCGCGGCGACGAGGATCGTCAGGTCGAAGTAGAGATCCGGCCCGCCGCGGACGAAGGCGACCGCCCCGGCGGCGTAGGCGGCCACGATGGTCAGCGTCGCCAGTAAGTGCGTGCTCGGTTCGCGGAGCTTCAGGCTCACGTACGCACCCCGCAGGAGCGGCCGGCCGGTCAGGTAGAGAATGGCGCCGGTCATCCCCATGAACAGCGGGGCGTAGAGGCTGACCTCGTAGCTGTCGAACTGCTGTGCGAACTGTTCGAACAGCCAGTAGTCGGTGAACGCGGCGAGATACATCGGGTAGAACGTCGTGACGTACGGCACCAGCAGGAACGAGCCGAAGACGATCCCGACGATGTAGCGCACCTCGAGGACGTTCTCCGAGCGGCGCTTTCGGACCCCCTGCATCTCGCGCGACCGGCGGGTCGCGCTCTCGTCGCTCGCCGCGTCGTCGTCCTCGGCCGCCTCCTCGCGGCGGTAGGCCGTGTAGCCGGTCGTGCTCAGCGCGTCCTCGAGTGTCTCCGCCGCGATCCGGTCTGGATCGTGATCGACGCGGACCGTCTCAGTGACGTAACTGGCCGCCGCGTCCGCGACGCCGTCGCGACCCTCGGCGACCGACTCGAGGTACGCCTCGCACTGGGCCGAGTGCATCCCGTCGATCCGGAAGAACGACCGCTCGAGGTCCGCGGAGCGATCGTCATCGGGGGTCTCGTCCGCGTCGACCGTCCCGTCCGCACCGCCCTCGCCGACGCCGAGGTCCGCGGCGATATCCCGACACCCCGTCGAGCAGAACGGCCCGTCGGCTCCCGCGTCCGCCACCGGCTCGCCGGGCGACTCCTCGAGTGCGGTTCCACAGAGGCGACACCGCTCCCGGTCCGTTCGCGTTTCGCTCACTGTCCGAACAGTCGGACTCGAGGGACATAACGCTGTCAACCTCGGTCGAGGGTCGTTCCGTCTTCACCCTCGAGCGACGATCGTTCCGTCCTCGCCGACGGCGACCGCCCGCGCTGCGCCGAGCGAAACGGCCAACAGCGCGCCGGCGGCGTCGGTATCGGTGCGTTTCCAGCCGGCGGCGCCGCCGGCGCGCTCGTGGACCGCGCCGTCGGCCGCACACGCCATTGCCCGCTCCTCTCGGCGGGCGAGGCCGGTCAGCGCGTCGTCGGCGACCCGCTCGGGCGTCCAGGTCGGTCCGTCGTAGCGGTGGACGACGCCGTCGTCTGCGCTCACCAGACAGTCGTCTCGGCCCGCGGTCGCGACGTCGGTCAGCGTCCCGTCGGCGCCCTCGAGTCCGACTCGATCGAACGACTCGCCGCCGTCGGTCGTCTCGAAGACGCCGTCGTTGGTGTCACAGCAGTAGCCGACCGCGTCGTCGGCGAACGCGACGCCGGAGAGGCTCGAGCCGCTGCCGGGTTTCTCGGGACCGGTCCACTCGAGAGCGCGGCCGTCGCCGTCGGCGCCGTACGTCCCGCGGAGCACGGCGCCGGAGCCGTTGATCAGGAGGACCGTCTCCGCGCCGCTCGCGCCGCCGACGGCGACCCCCAGCCAGTTGTCGGTGATGTCCTCGGGGGCCGTGAAGTCCGTGTGACGGCCCGTCTCGGCGTCGATCCGTCCCACCGCGCCGCTGTCGCCCGCGATCCAGACGGCCGCGCCGTCGGCCGTCGCGTCGACCCCGCGGAGGTCGTTGCCCCCCGCGGCGGGGCCGTCCTCGAGGACGGTCGTCCACTCGTCGCCGTCGTCGGCGAGGACGATCCCGCCGTCGCCGACCGCGTAGGCGGCGCTCGACTCTGCCGTGTCGTCGGCTGCGGCGACCGCGGCGTCTCGTAGCGTCGCGTCCGTGGGCGCCTCGACGGCGTGCCACTCCCGCTCGGATTCGGGTTCCGGTTTCTCTCGAGCGTCTCGCACCGCGGCGTCTGCCGTCCCATCGGCCGCGATCGATTCGCCATCGTCGTCGCTCGAGGGCGGTGACTCGAGCGCGTCCCTCGTGTCCGTCGCGTCCGGTTCGGCGCGGCTCGATCCCGACGGTTCGGATTCCGGTTCGGCGTGGTTCGATTCGGATTTCGGTGTGTCGGATTCCGGCTCGGATTCGGTCGGTGACTCGTCGCGTTCGGGCGTCGACGCGCCTCGGTCCGCGTCCGCCCGGTCGTCGTTCCGGCCGTGGCGCAGGTAGAGCACGATCGGCGGCACGACGTACGACGCCAGCGCGAGCGCGGCGAACCATCGGTGGACGATGGTCAGCGTCCCGAACGCGGTCAGGCCGGCCGTCGCGACGGCGTGGATCCACGTCTTCGTGTAGGACCGATAGAAGGGAACGAAGCCGCCGGTCTCGAGACGAGCGTTCTGTGATGACATCGGGTGTTCGGTCGCGGTGTCGGCGGATCGGCGTTCGGTCGATCGGCTTAGGTCCACCGTATCGGACTCGCGAGCAAAAGGGTGCTGCAGGCACGCGCACGACGGCTTCGCGGGACGTCCTCGATGCCGTCCGCTCAGAAGCCGTGGTCCCCCTCGAGCAACACGAGTTGCGTCCGGTCGTCGACCCGCTCGTACTCCATCGAGACGAGTTTCCCGACGACGCTGCCTTGCCCGTAGACCTCCTGTGCGCGGGCGTCCTCGAGCGGATAGGCGTACTCCCGGACGCGCTCGACGGCGGCCTCGAAGTCCGCGACGATCTTGTTAGTCGAGCCGACCAACACGAGGTTCTTCGCACCGAAGGCCCACGCGCCGACGCCGTTGCCCAGCGCGTTGGCGCCGAGCAGTTCGCCGGACTCCGCGATGGCGTTGACGCTGTCGAAGAAGACGTCCGCCGTGGTTGCCTCGCGGCGGGCGTCGGCGCGATCGTCGTCGTCGTCGGTCCCCTGAATCCGGTGGCTGAGGTAGTCGAACCCGTCGCCGTCCTCGAGGTCGTCGGTGAAGCCGAGCTCCTCTAAGGTCGTCGAGTGGCCGTCCATCACCGACGCGCCGTCGGGGATCTGCTCGCGGAGGTGCTCGCGAGCCGCGTCGCCGTCGTCGAAGACGTGGACGTCGATGTTCCGGTCCTCGACGTTCGAGACGACCGTCTCGATCGTCTCCTCGTCCGGGTCTGTATCGAACCTTGAGGCGTCCACCTCGAGGTCGTCGACGAAATCGCCCTTCGTGTAGTAGTCGTCGCTCATCCGTTCGCTCGTTCGACCGCCCGACCGATCAAACGCCGGCCTTGCCTTGCAATACCGGTCCCGGTGCTCGAGCAGTTGACTCTCTCGTGCTCGGACGCGATTCGATCGCCGCGGCTCGGTGGCGGCGAGCGACTATCGCGTTCGACGACCCGTCGTCTCGAGCGAAATCGTCAGCACGCCGTTGTTGTAGACGGCGCTGCGATCCCCGCCGAAGGCCCGCCGCAGGGGGATCGACGTCAGCGGCGACAGGACACAGGCGTCGCGCTCGTCGTCGCGGTCGATCGCAATCTGGACTCGAGTCGCGCCCGCCTCGACGGTGAGGTCATCAATTTCGGCCGGCGAGACGTCGGCGACGATCTCGAGGCGGTCGGCGGTGCGGTCGTGGAGGATCCGAACGGGGAACGGGAGGGGCGTCGTTTCGGCGGCGCCGAACGCGGACATGCGACGACGGTTCGACTCGAGCGCCAAATGGCTCCGCGTGTACGACTGGCCGTTTGATAGGCTACGAGGAGCGGAGCGATCGACAGTTCGTGGGGTATCCATGAACCGTCATGTGACTTCGACGTTCGTCACTCCGATCACTTTATCCCAAACCGTCAGGTAGCGAACATCTATCGATGCAGCGACTGATTTCCGTTTGCTGTAAAGCAGCGAACGATCGCTGTTATAGTCTCGAACTCGTACCCGAGCAATGGGTACGAGAGTGATCGATAGATTATTTAATCCAACTCTACTATGGTGTAAATATGGGAGAAAGGATTAAAGCATATGGTTCAGTTCTAGTCTTGGTTGCATTTGCAATAAGTGGTAGTATTGCAGCAGGCATGTTTATAAATGGGGCGTGGATATTGGACAAAATTGGGCTGGTAGGACTAGTTATAGAGATTATTGTAATAAATCTCTGTGCAATTTTGTCTCTTCTCTATGATATCTCAGGAAATGCTAGGAAGGTATTCGAGGGGCAGATATAGTCGCCTAAATTATATTTAGTAGTCAATAGGAATTGATATTCCACAATTTATAACTATATCCGTGAATAACTGGGCTTTCAAATTAAATATCGGTCCTCTGTTGAACCGGAACAATTCTACTATTTTTTGGCCGTGGTATTGCGCCGTCGCTTAAGATCATGGTCTTCCAACAATCGTATTGCCTGCGTATCTAATTTATCCATCAATTTGTAAGAGCCTCTATACTATGGCAAGATTGGTCTGGAACGAAGCAGATTCTGAACAACCTCGGAGGTGGTCTACCTGTCTACTCAACAAGGCACTGTCCAAGACATTGGTGTAGTAAACATGAATCCCTAAAGGAAACGTCTTTGTGCTCTGTTGTTTGAACAAACCTACGATAACCTATGTCCATCGACGTTCCAGCGACTCCGTACTGGCAAAACAACAGGCAGACTCAACGGTGCCAAGGATGGGAGAACTGGAAACTTGGCACGTACAGAGGTATTAAATAAGCCTCACGGACCGTAATGAAATCCATGGCCGGAGGTCCCAAAAATTTTTATACAGAGTCTGTGTATAGATGAAATAATGGCAATGCTTGATACTGGATTCGGGAATGAGGTCTCGATTGAACTCGGTGCACTCATCGTCGCGATCGCGAGTTCAACAGTATTGTTGGCATTTTTTCTCCTAATCGGACGGAATCCCGTCCTGAGCCTCTTCGAAGTAATCCTTAGCGGTGTTGTAATGGGGACTGCGTACTATCTCGGTCTCAGAAAACGCTCATAAGAAAAAACGATGCGTTCTGCTCTTTCAAGTACTGAAGTTCGATTACCGATTCACTGTATCTGGTAATAGATGGCCAAATATACTGCACATTATCAGTAAAAACAGAATATATAATTTCGTTTTGGTTCTAGAATTGTGGAATGTCGACGTCAAGCGGACTTCCGGGCTTCTCGTTAGGCCCACAGATATCAAGTCCAGTTCCCTTACAGATGGTCGCAGCGACGGGTTCAGCGCACTGCGGAGCCTTGCTGGCCACCCAACATACAGCTCCGACGAAAGTTACGCAACTAAATCCACCGACGATAGAGATTCCGAGGAGACCACAGAGGAATCCACCGCCTGCACCGCAGAGGTTCCGACAGACGAGAGTCGAAGCATAATAGCAGCCGTTACACGTGCTAATATCCAACTCAGCCGGGAAATCGTCTGGAATGCTGGCGGCAGGGGTGATCCCCTGAACCGATAACGACTGCTGATCAAGTTCCGTAATGAATTGTTCCTTAGCACGGGGATCGGATTCGATTACTTTTCGCTCGATTTCCTGCTCTGCATCATCCGCTGTGTGTCCTCCAAACGCCTGCACTTCTGTCCCCGCTTCAGCGCTGGAATCGACAACCTCGAAACGGATAGTTTCCTCAGGAATACCGTTCCTGTCCAGATGCTCGATATCGAAATTAGCGAAAATTATACTATTATCGTTCAGGTCGCGACCAATATGAATCGCAGCGTGCTCATCACTATCGCTGCCTACCAAGTTATAGGAAGCGACTTCACGTCGGAAGGATCCAGATTCAGTCTGTCCAGCATAAATATTATCGAGGCTCCATTCGAGATAATAGCCTTCCGACTGAGCTTTGTTTAGCAACTCACCGAATTCTGGCGTTCGAGCCAAGTCACTGGCAAGCGAAAGTTTCTGGTCACCTTCGAAAATTTCGACAGGGTCTTCCTCAACGACATCCCCATCAACTGCCTCAGCGGCTGCAACGTTAAGCGACATTGTCGAAAGGACACCAGTTGCTGTTGCGCCTCCAGCAATCTTTTTCAGAGCATTCCTCCTATTGATGTCGTCTTCTGACATACATGAATAAAGCTATTACACTATAACTTAATATTTTCTAATTGAATTTATTTTAGTAGTAGTCTATTATAATAATATATAAATAAGATTCTATGGTTAGAATAACCAGTTTAAATCACTCAGTATTTAATAACTATTTATTAGATGATTCACTCCGCTATCGAATACATATGTATAGTTATTTAACTCGAGACCACCGTTTTCGACGACAGTTACTTTCACTCGAGTCGGTCATTCTTTCGACGTATTTCCCTTTCGCGTCGAGACCGAACTCAGGACTTCAACTCCGGTACCGATTACATTCGCAAAAACCGTTCAGTCGTGCAGTTCTAGAAGGTTGCTACCGTCGGCTTCGACATCTCTCCAAACCAATTCGCTCGGTACACTCGAACGGTCCTCGTACGATGTGTCTCGATCAGTACGCTGCCGTTCGAGCGAGCGACAGCACGCGTCGCTGTACGTCGACTTCTCGAGTACAAACTGCCGATAGATAGTGGGATTCGAGAACGCCGCAATCGCTACCGAGACGAACGCTGATCGCTACAGGTAGCCCAAATCCGCGAGTCGCTCCTTGGTCCCCTCGCGCATCTCGACCTCGCCGCTCGCGCCGGCCTCGGCGAGCGGGTCGAACCGCTCTTCGAGGCGCCGCTGCATCGCTCGGACCCGCTCGCGCTCGCGGCCAGAGAGATCCTCGCGCTCGAGCGGGTCGGTCTCGACGTCGTGGAGTCGGTCGTACCCGTCGTCGCCGCGGACGTACTTGTACTCGCGCGTGCGGACGGCCCGGAGGCGTCGGTCGTACTCGTAGACGCGGTCGGGAAGGTCGTCGAAGCGGGCCTCGAGGCGGTCGATCGAGGGCTGTGGGGCGACGTACTCCGCGAAGACGGCGTCTCGGGGGTCGTCGTCCGACGCGGGGTGGAACGAGCGGCTGGACCACTGCGTACGCAGTTCGGGGTCGTCGATACCGGCGGTCTCGAGCAGCGTGGCGGGGAGGTCGAGCAACTGGACGAGGTCCTCGCGCCGCCCGCCGTCGGTGAAGGGACCGCCGTGACAGACCAGCGGGACGTTGATCAGGGTGTCGTAGAGGTTGTACTGGTGGCCGAAGAAGCCGTGTTCGCCGATGTGCTCGCCGTGGTCGCCGCAGACGACGAGCAGGGTGTCCTCCCACTCGCCGGCGTCCTCGAGGGCTTCTCGGAGCCGTCCGAGCTGCTCGTCGACGTAGGCGAGTTCGGCCCGGTAGAGCCCGCGAAGCAGGTCGAAGTCACGTTCGGAGAGGTGATAGTCCTCGCAGTCGTAGGCGCGGGGATCCTGTCGGATGGCGAGCGCCTCGTCGACGCTCGCGCCGTCGGGGAGGAACCGCTCGGCGTACTCGCGGGGCGGATCGTACTCGACGTGGGGCTCGATGAAGTTACAGAACAGGAAGAACGGTCGGTCGTCGTCGCGGTCGTCGAGCCAATCGGCGATCCAGGCCGTCGACCGGTCGGAGCCGTCGTCGCCCGCGGGCTGGAGGGCCTCGCTGTAGAGGATGTTCGCGGCGTTGACCAGCGGATTGCCGTCGAAGAGCCGGTTGCGGGTCGCCTGCAGTTTCTCCCGGAGGTCCTCGCCGCGAACGACGGCGCCCATGTCGGCGTCGGACTGGATGTACTGCCAGCCCTTCCGGAGGTCGTCGAAGCCCCGGTCGAAGCCGAACTCCTCGGTGATCCAGGTGTTGTTCGAGACGCCGATCGTCTCGTATCCGGAGTCAGCGAAGGACTCCGGGAGGGTCCGCAACTCGTCGTCGAGATAGGTGTGGCCGCCGTGGGTGCCGTGCTCGGAGGGGTAGGTCCCGGTGAACATCGAGGCGTGAGACGGGAGCGTCCAGGGGGCAGTCGCGAAGGCGGAATCGAAAACGGTGCCGTCGTCGGCGAGTCGGTTCAGCGCCGGCGTCGTCTCCGGACCGGTGCTCGTCGAACGCGCCGTATCGAGGACGACGAGCGCGACGTTCCGCACGGTGGGATGTGACTTCGGATCACGTCCGTTGGCCGACGCTGCGTCGACATCTGCAGAATCGGATGAATCGACTGACTCAGCCATACTGCCATTACTCCCACCCTCGGAGGGAAGGTCATCAGCCCGGAGTATGCAGGTGGTTCACGATATTGGAACGCGTTCGACCCATCGACACTCTGCATCGAGAGAGGCTCTCCCGAGCGGGCGCGTCCAAATGGTTACTCCCCTCGTCGCCGTAGACGGCGATCATGCCACCGCATATCGTGCTGGTTCACTGCCACGACCTGGGGCGGTACGTCGGGTGTTACGGCGCGGCCGTCGACACCCCCAGGATCGACGCGCTCGCGGCCAGCGGCGTTCGGTTCGATCGGCACTTCGTGACCGCCCCGCAGTGTTCGCCGAGTCGCTCGAGTCTCATGACGGGACGGCACCCGCACCAGAACGGGATGCTCGGGCTCGCCCACGGCAACTGGGAGGTCGGCCCTCACGAACGGTTCCTGCCCGAACTCCTCGGCGAGGCCGGCTACGAGACCCACCGCTTCGGTCTCCAGCACGTCACCGAACACCCCGACCGACTCGGCTTCGATCGGAGCCACAGCGACGAGCCCCTGACGGACGAGGTCCCGACGTCGGTTCACGAGACCTCCCGTGCACGCGAAGTCTCCGAGGACGTCGCGACGTTCCTCGAGTCGGGCGACTACGAGGACCCGTTCTTCGCGTCGGTCGGCTTCTTCGAACTCCACCGCGTCGAGGAAAACGGCGGCTTCGGGTTCGAGAGCGAGCGCTACGAGGGTCCCGATCCGAACGACGTCGCCCCGCTCGAGTTCCTGCCGGACCGGCCCGGAATCCGGTCGGATATCGCCGAAATGAACGGCATGGTCCGAGCGATCGACGACGGCGTCGGCACGATCGTCGACGCCCTCGAGACCGCGGGACTGGCCGAGGACGCTCTCCTCGTGTTTACGACCGAACACGGGCTGGCCATGCCGCGAGCGAAGGGCTGTTGTTTCGACGCCGGCCTCGAGG
Organism: Haloterrigena gelatinilytica; assembly: GCF_013342145.1. NCBI lineage: Archaea > Methanobacteriati > Methanobacteriota > Halobacteria > Halobacteriales > Natrialbaceae > Haloterrigena > Haloterrigena gelatinilytica. The sequence goes on from NZ_JABUQZ010000001.1 coordinate 3,971,728, forward strand.
CAGCGCTGCTGATGGCCCAACCGGGAACCCTCGAGGCGGGGCGGGTCGTCGACGACCTCGTGAGCAACGTCGACGTCTTCGCGACGCTGCTGGATATCGCGGACGCGCCGATCCCCGGCGTCGACACCGACGGCGACGATATCGCCGGCCGGAGTTTCGGGCCGCTGCTGTTCGAAGACGAGGACGCGTACGACCCGCGCGATCGGGTCTTCTCGGGGATGACCTGGCACGATCGATACAACCCGATCCGGTCGATCCGCACGGACCGCTGGAAGTACATCCGGAACTTCTGGCACCTACCCGTCGTCTACATGACGACGGACGTCTTCTGCAGCGCGGCCGGCCGCGAGCTACACGAGGAGTACTACGGCCGGCAGCGGCCCTACGAGGAACTGTACGACCTCGAGGCCGATCCGCTCGAGCGGGAGAACCTCGCGGCGGGGGACGGGCCCGACGACCCGGCCACCGCGACCGTCCGCGACGAACTGCGCGAGGAACTGCTCGAGTGGATGGCCGCCACCGACGATCCGCTGCTCGAGGGCCCCGTCCTGCCGAACAACTGGGAGACGGTCCACCCGCGGCTGGCGGACGACCGCGACGACATCTGGTCGTAAATCGCCTCGGGGTCAAGTGGTTCGAGAGAGCAAAGCTCTCTCGTCATCACGGAAGACCTCCGGTCTTCCGAACGACCCCGAGGCTTTCGCGTGGGCTCCCGTTCTATGCCTCAACAGAGGCAGGAGGCACGTACTCCCCGCTCACGTTCAACGTCCCGCGATTCAAGCGCACATCTACGGGTGCGCCTCCGTCACCTGCGTTTTGCCTGCGACGGAGATACTGCAAGCCAATATTCTTGGAAGCGTTGTAGTCGGCGTGGTTCTCATACCCGCACTGCTGACACTCGAATGATTCGCCCGACCGATTGTCGTCGTTCGCTTCGGGAATCTTCTCCCGAATGTGGGTCAAGTCCTCGAACACGATGTGCGAACAGTCGTTCTCGACGGCCTCCTCGATAAGCTCGTTCGCCACCGTGTGCAGGTGTATCTCAAAGCGTCCGTACTCTTTCCGCCCGACTGACTCGATGTTCTCGTGAGCGTGGCGAGACCCGCATTGCTGTAGGGATGCACGACGCTTCTCATACTCTCGACGCCAGTGGTTGAACTCGTCTGCCGACCAGAATCGTCCCGTTGAAGCAACAGCGAGGTTGTTCACGCCCAAATCCACACCAAGGACTGTTCTGTGCTTGGACTCGGATTCGGGCGATTCCTCGTCTGCCTCGACGTTCCGCATTGAAGCGTGGAGATACCAGTCACCGTTGCGGTACTGCAAGTGCGCCATCCGAAACTCGAAGTCCTCGGAGACGTACTTGGTGGGTGGCGTCTCCGAGTCGTCGGGGAGGATGTAGTCGCACTCAACGCGTCCGTCCACAGTCGAAAGGGAAACGTGGTCACGGTGGAACGTCGCACTCCGCTTGTCGTACACCGCGCTATCGGCAGAAAAGTGCGGTTGCGACGTGTTCTCGCCACATTTGAGCCGTTCGACTCCGCTTTTGATGGCTTCGACCGCCCTGCGAATCCCTTTCTGGACGAGGTTCGCAGTTAGGTCAGTTTCGTCGCGGAGTCGGTCATAGAGGGCGCGTTCGGCTTTGGCTTTGGAAGTGACGTGGTATCCGTCGTCGCCGTGCCAGCACCACTCGCTCGCGGTGTTGGCGCAGTGTTTGAACTGCTCGACAGTCTCTCGAAGGGATGCGTCGGCACCTTCGGGAGTGTCGAGTTTGATGACGGCGGTGCGACGGTATTCCACTATATTTTCACACATATTTAATGTTACTTATATGTTGGGCCGTCATCGCGCGCGGTTGCGGTCGACGCGACCGTCGCGGGATCGCTCGCGACCGAGACCGAGACCGAGGGCGTCCAGTACGCGATTCCCGACCGCGAGGCGATCGAGCGTGCGCTCGAGGTTATCGGACGCGGATCTCAATCGCGGTGGGCTTCCAGAGCGGCGAACGCGATCTCGTGGGTGCACTCGTGCGGTTCGTCCGCACCATCGAGGTGGAGCGTAACGGTCACCTCGGCTGGGAGCGCGGCGCGTGCCGCCGCGACGTCGAACGCGGGGTCGGGACAGCGGACCACGGTTCCGTCGCGGTCCCGTTCGGAAACCACCGTCACGCGGGCGCCGTAGGCGCCGTCGTTCGTCCAGCCGTGCTCGATCCAGCTCCGGTCCGTCAGATCGAGATCGGTCCGCTCGTTCAGTTCGTCGAACGCGGCCTCGGCGGCCGCTCCCGCGCACGCCTTCTCGACGTCGTCTACCGTTTCGCGTTCGACCGCGGTTTCGATCGGCGCCGCTTCCCCGATCCACTCGCCCGTCTCCATCTCGCAATCCTCGTCGGTATCGTCGGCGCGGTCGTCTCGAGGCTCGTCTTCGGTTTCATCGTCAGGCGATTCGGGGCTCTCGCTGGACGACCGGCCGAGGCAGCCGGCGACTGCGGCGACGGTCGCCATCGACAGAAAGCGACGGCGCGAGGAGGGCCAAATCACGCCGAAATAATGTCTAACTAATATCATAATCATTCCGGTGACTCCACTCGAGACGGTCGGAATTCGACTCGTAATTCGAACGCCTGGAACCGGATTGTTCGTCGCACATCATCCGCTTAGCTCCGCGCCGACCCGCTCGAGAACGCGCTCGAGCGACGCGCTCATCAGTTCTCGATACCGTTCGTAGTCGGCCTCGACCGCCACCTCGCCGGTGGCCGCGTCCCCGGTCACGCCGTTCTCGTCGACGACCAGCGCGCCCCGCGCGAGGTCGCCGTCCGTTCCGACCTCCATGGGGTAGCTCGCGGTCTCGAGCACGCCGTCGTCGATCAGTTCGGCGAGCACGAGCGCGTCGTGGATCGCGGCGGCGTCGATGCCGTAGCGCTCGAGGCGGTCGGCGTCGTAGTAGGTGAGCCACTCGGAGAGCGCCCGTCCCAGCGGCGCGTCTCGAGTGAGCCCTGCGATTCGTTCGGGCGGGACCGCGGCTCGCGCCGTCACGTCCAGCCCGACGATCGTCGGCTCGCAGTCCCGGACGACCCGGCGGGCGGCGTGGGGGTCGGAGTGGAAGTTCGCCTCCGCCAGCGGCGTGACGTTTCCCGACGTAAAGGCCGCGCCGCCCATGACGAGCAGGTCGTCGAGCAACTCGGGTAAGGCTGGTTCCATCGCGTGGGCGAGCGCGACGTTCGTCAGCGGGCCGATCGCCGCGAGCGCGAGGTCGCCGTCGTGGGCGCGGGCCTGCTCGACGATGCGCCGTGCGGCGTGGACGTCGCCCGGCTCGGTCGCCGGCCCCGGATCTGGAAGGTCGCCGCGGAGCCCGCCCTCGCCGTGGATCTCCTCGGACGTGTCGAGGTCGACCAGCAGCGGTCGGTCGGCGCCCCGCGCGACGGGGACGTCCGTCCGGTCGACCGCCTCGAGGATCGCGCGGGCGTTTCGCGTCGTGTCGTCGACCGACGCGTTCCCGTGGACGGTCGTCAGTTCGACGACCTCGAGGGCGTCGTGCTCGAGGGTGGCCAGGAGCGCCACGGCGTCGTCACAACCCGGATCCGTATCGATCAGCACGGGGCGGCTCATGCGGGAACGGTCGGGGCTTCCGGCGGATAAGCGGCCGGATGGCAGTCGCCGGACGAGTCGCACGCTCCGCGAGAGCGCCTCGTCGCTCAGTCCGTCAGTTCGCCGGCGATGTCGCTCCCGCTCATGATCTCCGGGATGACCACGGTGTCGGCGCCCGCGCGGCGGGCCGTCGACGCGTACGTCTGCTCGCCGACGCGGACGATGAGCGTCGCGTCGGGCGCGAGCTGGCTCGCGAGGACGCTGATCTGGAGGTTGACGTTCGAGTCGTCGATCGCCGCGACGACGGTCGCCGCGTCCTCGATCCCGGCGCGCTCGAGGGTCGGCTCCTGGCGCGCGTCGCCGTCGACGACGAGGTGGCCGTCGCGTTCGACCTGACTCACTTTGTCGTCGTCCTGCTCGATGACGACGACGTCCGTTCCCGCTTCGTTCAACTGGTACGCGACGGTCTCTCCGAACATGCCGTAGCCACAGATCACCACGTGGTCGGAGAACGTCGCTATCTTCTTCTCTTGGGTCACGCGTTTGAGTTCCTCCGTGAGCTGTCCCCCGAACAGGGCCGACGCGACGGTCTGGCCGATCCAGAGCCCGGTAACGATCTGGGCCAGTCGGGAGACCACGGCAAACCCCTTGGTCACCGTCTCCGGCCCTTCGTTGCCCCGGAAGTGGATCCCGATGTTCTCCGGCGTGATCAGCCAGTAGGCCGCTTCGACGATATCGACCCCGGCGAGCGCGACGAAGCCGGCGATGGTCACCGCGACCACTCCGACGAACGCGACCATCGGCAACAGCGCTCGTCGCAACAGCGGCCGCTTCGACAGCACCCCGCCCTCGTCGGCGGACATACCTGCAATAGCGGAAATGGTGATCATGAACGTCACGACCGCGTCAATTATCGGGAGGACTCCGCACCGCGCGGGTCGGCGCGGGTCGACGGCCCTAACACGCTGGCCGACCACCCTCGAGTCGATGCCGACCCGCGCGTTCCGGATCGCTTACGACGGCACCGGCTACCACGGCTTCCAGCGCCAGCCCGACGTCCCGACCGTCGAGGACGCGATCTTCGACGCCCTGCGCGATCTCGGGGTCCTCGCCGCGGACGCCGACAGACCCGACGGCTACGCCGCCGCGGGGCGGACCGACGCCGGCGTCTCCGCGCTCGCCCAGACGGTCGCCCTCGAGGCGCCCGACTGGCTGACGCCGCGGGCCGTGAACGGCGAACTCCCCGCCGATATCCGCGCGTGGGCCGCCGCCGACCCGTCCCCGGAGTTTCACGCGACTCACCGCGCCGAGCGCCGCGAGTACGTGTATCACCTGCACGCGCCGGCGGCGGACTCGCGTCGACGCGACCGAGCCGCACCAGCGAGCGATCGCGCCGGCGGTCGAGGCTCCCTCAGCCAAGATGCCGTCGACGACGACCGCTTTCGGGCCGCCTGCGAGGCTCTCTCCGGCAGCCACGACTTCCACAACCTCACGCCGGACGACCGGAACACCGAGCGCTCGCCGACCCTCGAGGCGACCCGCGACGGCGACTTCCTCGTCGTAACCGTCACCGCCGGCGGCTTCGCCCGCGAACTCGTCCGCCGGCTGGTCTCGCTCGCCCGCGCGGTCGGGACCGGCGACGCGCCCCTCGAGAAGATCGACCGCGCGTTCGACCCCGAACCCCTCCCCGGCCACGAGGGAGTCGCGCCGGCGCCGCCGGAGCCGCTGGTCCTGACCGCCGTCGACTATCCCGATCTCGCCTTCGAGATCGACGAGACGGCGGCCGCGAGCGCCCGCGAGATCTTCCGCGAGCGCCGGATCGAGCGCCGGACGAGGGCTCGAGTCGCGGGCCAGATCGCGGACGGCGTCCGGTGAGCGGACCGGCCGGCGGACGGACGCTTTTTACGGTCGGGACCGACAGTCAGTCGTATGGAACTGTCTCCCGAGGAGTACGGCGCCTACTGGCGGGGCTCGATCCGCGTCGCGGCGGGCGTCTGTATCGTCGTCTTCGGCATGCAACTCGTCTCGCCGCTGCTGTCGGGGCCGACCGCCGGCGCGATCGGGCTCGCGGTCTTCCTGCTGGCCGCGCTGATCCTCGCGGGCTCGTTCGTCGCGATGCTCGGCGTCGCCCGCGTCGTCCGGACCGCCGTCGACGCCGAGATGCGCGGGTAACGGTCGGGTCGACTCGGCTCCCGCTCCCCCGCGACCGAACCGATCGGTGAACAGAGATAAATCCGTTCGGATCCTCGACCTCGGTATGAGCGAGTCCGCCCAATCCCCGGAAGACGAGGTTCGCGAAGCCGTCTCGCTGTTCCTCCAGCGCAACTTCCCCCAGATTCAGGCCCACGGCGGCGACTCGTCGATCACCGCCGTCGACCTCGAGGACGGTCACGTCGAAATCAATCTGACCGGCGCCTGTAGCGGCTGCGGCGTCAGTCCGATGACGACCCAGGCGATCCAGCGTCGCCTCCCCGGCGAGATCGACGAGATCGACTACGTCTCGGTGACGACCGGCTTCGACGGCCTCTCGGAGGGAACCTCCCGAGATATCTCGGACGACGTGCCGTTCTGATCCTCGCGGTTCCGCCTCGAGGCTCCGTTTCGGTCAGTCCCACGAATCGGGCCAGATATCGGCGGCGCGCATCCCCGGCTCGTACTCCTGTTCTCGCAGTCGCTCGCGAAGGTCGCCCGCCTCGATCCGCGCCACGTCGGTTCGGGTGAGCTCTCGCACCAGTAGCGCGGTCAACACGGCGTGTTCGCGCAGGTTTCGCCGATCGACTTTGTCGCGCGTATCGGCCGTCGTGTGCGTCCAGCCGCGGCCGCGCTCGCCGCCCTCGGGGGGTTCGCTGTGGAGTTGCAGCGCCGGCACGCCCGCCCGCAGGAACGGCCAGTGGTCGCTGAACGGGTGAGGGTCCGGCTCGTGGACGACCGGCTGGCCCGCGGTCGACGTCACGTCCTCGGCCAGTTCCTCGAGGTCCTCTGAGCCGTGGGAGAGCGCGCGCAGGTTGCGAAACCGGCCCGCGCCGTCGACGTTGACCACCGCGCGAACCGACTCGAGGTCGAGTTTCTCGGCCATCGCTTCGGCGCCCAGCAGGCCGATCTCCTCGCAGCCGACGCCCGCGATCCGGACCCGGCAGTCGAGGTCTTCCTCGAGGGCCGACAGGATCGCCGTCGCGCCGGCGACGGTCGCGATCCCGCAGCCGTTGTCGAGCGCGCCCTCGGTGACGTCGTGGGCGTCGTAGTGGGCGACGACGAGCACCTCCTCGTCCGTTTCCGGCCCGAAAACGCCGTGGACGTTCCGACTCGAGCCGTCCGTCGTCGTCGCGTCGACGCGGATCCGGGCTCGAGCGCCCCGTTCGGCGTAGTCGGTCAACCAGTCGCGGGTTTCGGCGCTGACGCCGACGCCGGGGGCGGCGGCCTCGGCGTCGAACGTCAGCGCACCCGTCGGCGGCAGCTGTCCGGACACGTGGTTGGCGAAGACGAAGGCCTCCGCGCCCGCGGCGACCGCGTGGCCGAACTTCTCCATCCGGTGGACGAACCGCTGGTCACGCGGCGTCGTGGTGCTGGCGACGGCGATCGCCCCCTGCAACTCGGCGTCCGCGATCTCCTCGGGGGTGCCGTAGCCGACGTCGACCAGCGGCCCCTCGACGTCACCGGCCGGCGAGTACGGGAGCGCGATCGCCTCGAAGGAGCGATCGGGGATTTCGCGGCGGTCCGGTTCGTCGTCTCCCCCGTGTTCGCCGCCGACCACGGCGAACTCGGTCGAGCCCCGTTCCCAGTACTGCATCGGGAACTCCTGTACCTGCACG